>JBOGJG010000367.1:0-6676 GCA_050747825.1 Acidobacteriota bacterium
GCCACCCGCCACCGCGAGCGCAGCGAGCCCGCCACCCGCCACCGCGAGCGCAGCGAGCCCGCCACCTGTCTCACGCCAGGATCTGGTCCACGCGGCTGCTCACGTCGCGCAGGTAGGCTTCGTCGCCGTCTCGCAGTTCGACCGTCAGGTAGCCGCCGAAGCCGATGTCGGCAATCGCTTTGCGGACTTCCGGCCAATCGATGCTGCCCTCGCGCAACTGCACGAACTGGCGCGTCTCGGTGTCGAAATCCTTCAGGTGGAATCTGACGATGCGGTCTCCCAGCGTACGGATCCAGTGCTGTGGATAGCCGTACATGACGATGTTGCCCACGTCGAAGTAGGCTTTGACCCAGGGACTGTTGAATTCATCCACATAGCGCACGAACTCGGGAGCACTGAGCAGGAATTTGTTCCAGACCTCTTCCACGGCAATCACCACGCCCAGCTCCTGGGCCAGTGGGATCAGCTTTCGAATCTGCTCCTGTGACCGGGGCCAGGCTTGCTCATAGGTGGTTTCCGGATTGACCACGGCCGGCACCAGCAGGACCACATCGGCGCCCCACAGCTTGGCGTTGCGCAGGGAGGTCTCCATCCCCTGAATGCTGCGCTCGACCACCTCCGGATCAGCGCTGGACAGCGGATACCTCCAATGGTCCATGTTCATGACGGAGTGAATCTTGAGTCCCGCCTCGCGCGCCGCCTCGCCGATCTCGCGGGCCACGCTTTCATCGGTGACTGTCTGCGTCTCCATGCCCACAAACCCCACGTCCACGGCTAATTTGAAACGGTCGAGGTAGGAAAGCTCCTTGGGAAGCATGCTGATCAGCACCGATTTCAAAAGCTTCTGATCGGCCGCACTCGCCGCTGCCGCTGCTTGATTTGCCTGCGAGCCGAAAGCCAGACCCGTAGCGGTCGCCCCGGCCATCCCCAAAAAATCCCGGCGTGTAAAGTTATAGATCATGAGAATTCTCCATGGATTCTAAATTCGCGTGCTTTGCGTGGTTCGTTGGCCCAATTTGTACGTTAGATTAGCACAAACCCTCCGGTAGCTCTAGCTGCATCATCAGCAGCGCTTCTCCCAGCGTCTTGCCCTGGGGGTCGATTCTCAGCGATTTGGTCCCGCCGCCGCCCAGGGCGTCATGCAGTAAAAAATTGAAGGCCAGCAGATTCGGCAGCTCAAAACGTTCCACCTTCCCTTTACAGATCTCTTTGAAATAGATCTTTACCCGCTCCGCCGTGAGCTGCTCCCTCAGCCATGCATAGCTCTCAGGCGAGCGCGCAATAACACCGATATTGGCGCGATTCCCCTTATCCCCCGACCGAGCATACGCAATCTGGCCCAACCTCTGCGCTTTCTTCTCTGCTGAGGCCGACTCTGGAACCCCGAACTTGGAACTTGGAACTTGAAACTTGAAACTTGGAACTTGAAACTTGAAACTTGGAACTTGAAACTTGGAACTTGCTCCACTCTTCAGCAGCTCCACCTGAGCCTGAACTTCACCAGCCGGAATCAGGCACGGCCAGTAGGCAATGACATCCTGAATTCGGGGCCGGGCGCCCACGATGGCAATGCCCGGCATGGTTCTCAGGAGCAGGGACGTAGACTTCTTGGCAAATTCCTCCACTTTGTCCCGATCACGATCGCGCACGCCAAACCTGAGCAGCACTTCCGCCGGATCGGAAGGATAAGAAGGGATTTTACAGGCGCTGTCTCCAATGCGCTCGGTGATCGTCTCCTCGAACTCGATCTGGAGCTCCTTCCAGAACACGTCCGCCACGCGGCGGCACTTGTCGGTTGCCCGGGGACCGCTCACGATCATCTGTGCATGGGCTTTGTAGCCGTCGTGGTAAGAAATGGAGACTTTTAATTGATCCGTGCGCGGCCGGCCTTTGACGTCCGAGACACGGACCCGGTTTCGTCCCTTATCCTCGAGCTGGATGGTTGAAAAGTCGGCAATTACATCGGGAGTCATGTAGCGGCGAGGGTCGCCTATCTCATAAATTAATTGAGAAATGATCGTTTTCTGACTGACCAGGCCGCCGCTGCCCTCAGGCTTTGTGGCAATGAAGCTTCCGTCCGGAGATAGCTCCGCGATTGGATAACCGATGGACTGGAATGAGGGGACTTCTTCCCAGTCAGTAATATTTCCGCCTGTTGCCTGGGCTCCGCACTCCAGAATATGCCCTGCCACGACTGCCGAGGCTAAACGATCCCAGTCGTCGAAACTCCAGCCAAATTCGAAGATGGGAATGGCTACCGTGATCCCGCTGTCGGTGACCCGTCCCGTGATGACGATATCGGCGCCTTCCTCCAGGGCGCGTGCCACTGGCGCCGATCCCAGGTAGGCGTTGGCGCTCTGAATGCGTTCGCGTATCGATTGCAGACGTTCGCCCGTCTCCATGTTCTCCAGAGGCACGCCTCGGGCGAGAAAGTCGTCCAATCGGTCCATCAGATCGTCGCCGGAGACAACCGCAATCCGTTTTTTGATCCCCTGTTCCGCGGCGCTTTCAAGGATCCGATCGGCGCACGCGTGTGGGTTGATGCCGCCGGCATTGCTGATGATGCGAGTGCGGTTCTGCTCCAGAAGCGGAAGGCACTTGCGCATTTGCTCGACAAAATCGACGGCATAGCCCAGAGCGGGATTCCTGGACCGCTGCTTCTGCAGCACGGACATGGTGACTTCAGCCAGAAAGTCCTGAGTGACATAGTCGAGACTGCCCGTCATAAGCTGTCTGGGCAGGGCATCCAGATCATCTCCCCAGTAGCCGCCGGCGTTTCCAACTCGTATTGTCTTTTTTGAGGATAAGGGCATGCTCGTAATTTTATATCGTGATTGCCGGCTCGTCATTCCCCAGCACTGACGAGCGACCAATGACGATATACTCACCAAGACGATGACTTTATCCAAAGGCGAACTCGTCGAACTGGAGATCCATTCCGCCGCCTACGAAGGCTTGGCCGTAGCTCGCGCCGATGGGCTGGTGGTGTTCGTGCAGAACGCGGTTCCGGGTGATCGCGTGCAGGCGCGTATCGTTAAGAAGCGAAAAAATCATGCCGAAGCCGTGGTTGAGGAAGTCCTGCAAGCTTCCCAGCAAAGAACTGAACCCCGCTGCAAGTACTTTGGAGTCTGCGGCGGTTGTTCCTGGCAAAATGTCGCCTATGAGCACCAGTTGATTTATAAGCAGCAACAGGTGGAAGAGACTCTTCAGCATCTGGGCGGTTTTAAAGACCTGCGCGTGTTTCCCACTCTGCCTTCACCCGATATCTACCACTACCGCAACAAAATGGAGTTCACCTTTGGGCCCAGACGCTGGCTGACGCGCCGGGAGATCGACAGCGGCCAGGCATTTGACGACCAGCTTGCCCTGGGTCTGCACATCCCCAAGCGCTTTGACAAGATTCTGGACCTGGATGAATGCCATCTGCAGAGCCCTCTCAGCGTCAATATCCTGAATAAGACGCGTGAAATCGCCGTTTTGAGGAAGTGGGCCGCCTACGTTACTCGCGAACATACCGGCTTTGCCCGCAACCTGGTGATTCGGACCGGCTGTCATACGGGCCAGATCATGGTTAATCTGGTCACCAGCCGCAGCGAACCGGCGGAGATGCGGCACTTTGCTCAGGTCCTCACCGCCTCCGTTCCGGAGATCACGACCGTCGTCAACACGATCCATCCCGGACGCTCTCCTGTGGCTCAAGATGCCGAAGAGATTGCCTATTACGGCCAGGGGACTCTCTGCGAGCGTATCGGAGGTCTGACCTTCAAGATCGCGCCTTCCACTTTCTTTCAGCCCAATACCGCTCAGGCCGAGCGGCTCTATGGAGTGGTGAAGCGCCTGGCCGATCTCAATGGGAATGAGACCGTCTACGATCTCTACTGCGGCGTGGGGGCGATTTCCCTGTTTCTTTCCGACCGCGCCCGCCGCCTCATCGGAGTCGAATACCAGGCCGAAGCGGTCGAAGATGCCCGGCAGAACGCCGTGGCGAACGGAATTTCGAATTGTTCTTTCCTTGCCGGTGACGCGTCTGAGGTCCTGAGCGAAGACTTCATCGCTCAAAACGGCCGCCCGGACCTGGTGGTCGTTGACCCACCCCGGGCGGGGATGCACCCGAATGTGTGCCGGGCTCTATTGCGTGTGGCCGCTCCAAAGATCGTCTACGTGAGCTGTAACCCGGCCACCCAGGCCCGGGATTTAAAAATGGTATCGGAGACTTACCGCATCACAGCCGTTCAGCCCGTGGACATGTTCCCGCAGACTTACCATATTGAGAACGTAGTAGCTCTCGGGCGGGGTTAAGTTTCAAGTTCCAAGTTTCAAGTTCCAAGTTCCAAGTCAAACAGATCCCTGTGCAGGCCGTCGCTGGCCTGACAAGGATTCTCCTATTGAGATTTGGTATTCTGTAGACTCCGAATATGAACATCCTGTCACTTTTTCGCGGTTCGCCTCAGAGACAGATCCAACGCGCCCGCAAGAAGGTCAAGGAGCCCCACGGCGATCCCGCCACCAGGATTAACGCGGCCCGGCGCCTGCTCGAGATGGGCACCCTCGAATCGATCCGGGCCCTGCTGGACCGCTTCACCATTAGTGCCTCACCCTCCAGGCAGGACGAGGAAGAAAAGGCGGAAGTTCTCTCCTGGATCATCGAGTTGGGTGACCAAGCTGTTCCTCCCCTGATCCAGTTCCTCAAACGAGAGCGCCAGGTCTACTGGCCGGTCAGAGCGCTGAAGGAGATCCTGGCGGCGGAGGAAGCTGCCGAGCGGATCAACGAAGTCCTGCAGTACCATTGGGAAAATCCGCCGGCCAGCCCCGATCCCAAAGCGCAGCTCATTCGCTCTTCGGCGGAACTACCCTCGAGCGAGTTGGAGAACACGATCAGCCTTTACCTGGAAGATCCCGATGACGATGTTCGTCTGGCGGCTCTCGACTACCTGTTCAGCCAGGCGGAAGAAGAGACTCGTGAAGCTATCCTGAACGCCTATCTGGATTCTCAGGACCGGCCCCGCATCAAGGCGCACATCCTGGAGCGGCTGGCCGCCAATGGCTGGAGCGTCCGGGGATTCCGTCCCGGTGTTGAAAAAACTTTGCCCGAAGGCTATGCTCTCAGCCGCGAAGGGACGGTGAAAGTCATTGGAGGCAAAGGGTGAAATTAGACCCCAGTTCCTGCCGCCGGCGCCAGGCGCGCCTTCTGGCCGAGATGGAGAACCTCGGGGTGGCAAACGCCGTGTTGTGCCATCCCGCCCACGTCCTCTATCTCACTGGATTTCTCACTTCCCGCCTTCATAAGAGCGCCGTCGTGCTGCGCAAGGATGGCCGCTGTTACCTGGTATCTTGCGCCGCAGGCGATGATGACCTGGCTATGGACCAGCATGTGCCATACGAGGCTTCTGCGCTTGCGACCCTGCGCATGGATCAGGCGGCGACCATCGCAGAGGCCGTTTCTAAAATCATCGGGAAAGCTCCAGGGGCCGCAGGCCTGGACAAAGGAGACTCCAGCGCGTTCCTGGGCGAGATGGCTCAGAGCTCCATAGACCTCGGCCCGGTCCTGATCCGCTTGCGGCGTAAGAAGGACGCCGATGAGCTGGCGATTATGCACAAAGGCATTGAGATCACGCATGCCGCCTATGTGCGTGCCCGTGCCATCATTGCTCCCGGAATCTCCGAGCTGGAGCTATACGCTGAGCTGAGAAAGGCGGCCGTGCTCGAGGCCGGCGAAGACCTCCCGGTGTTCGGAAATGATTTCCAGTCCGCCTCTTCCGGAGGGCCCCCCCGCGACCGCAAGGCCGGGGCTGGAGAATTATGGGTCCTCGACCTGGGTCCGCAATACGCAGGCTATTATGCCGATAACTGCCGCACCTTTGCCGTGGACGGCAGTCCGACCCAGCCTCAGTTGGAGGCGTGGAGAAAAATTGCGGCCGTCCTCAGTCATGTAGAAAAACGGGTGAAACCGGGCGTGTCCTGCAGCGAGATCTTCGAAGAGTGCAAGGAAATGCTGGACTCGCAGCGCCCCGGAGCTTTTTTCCATCACCTGGGCCACGGCGTCGGTCTGTCTCCTCATGAGCAACCCAATCTCAACCCTCACTGGGACCATTATTTTGAAGAGGGAGACTTCTTCACTGCCGAACCCGGGCTCTATTACGATGAACTCAAGGCCGGCATCCGGCTCGAAGAAAACTATCTGGTGACCACGGACGGCCTTCGCAAACTCACCTCATTCCCCCTTGAACTCTAGTGTAGTGTCTCCGAAAACGGATCGCCATCCTGCCGATAAAGGCTTCTGGGAATTTTTTTTGCCTGCGGGCAAGAATGGCGGAGTGGAGGGGATCATTTAAGCGTAGTGGTGAGCATGCCAGGTTGAGCCCTGTCTGGAGGGCTCGTCGCGTTTTCTTCCTTCCAATCCAGTCCGTCAGTTCGGTCACGGGTCAGCGGTCAGTGGTCAGCGGTCAGCGGTCAGTGGTCAGCGGTCAGCGGTCACTGGTCAGGGGTCAGCGGTCAGCGGTCAGTGGTCAGCGGTCAGCGGTCAGCGGTCAGTGGTCAGTGGTCAGCGGTCAGTGGTCAGCGGTCAGGGGTCAGCGGTCAGCGGTCAGTGGTCAGGGGTCAGCGGTCAGCACCTTAGCAGCAAACCTCGTTGGTTCCATAGGCCACACTGTAACCAATCACACGATTACTTTCAGGC
>JBOGJG010000368.1:0-13674 GCA_050747825.1 Acidobacteriota bacterium
CGAGGACCCGTCTGCGGCGTTGCGGCTCCTGGACGATGCAAGGGCATCGCCGGCGTCGCCGGGCCTTGCATCCGAGCCCTCGGCGCCCCTAACACGACCCCTCAGGACTTTTACCACAGGCTGCTAACGGTCTGACCCCACCATCCCCCGCCAGCGGTTTAAGAAGCGCAGCAGGCGAATTGCGGTGATGACGGCCCGCGACTGTAAAGGCCCGGACTGGCTGCCGTAGTGCTTCCGATAGAAGATTTCCATTGCATTGTAATAGTGATGCGTGCTGGCCTTGACGCTCAGCGACGAGCTGCGGCGCTTGTGATGGATCACCTCGGCTTCGGGGTAGTAATAAATCTTCCAGCCGTGCTGAAGGGCTCGATAGCAGAAGTCCAGATCCTCGCCGTATAGAAAGAAGCGTTCGTCCAGAAGCCCGATGTCGCGGCCCAGCGCATCGCGAAAGAGAAGAAAAGAACCGGAGACCGCTTCCACTTCATGAATCTTGCGCTCATCCATGAAGCTGAGGTTATAGCGGGCCAACTTCGGGTTGCCGGGAAAAAGAAAACTGAGTCCCAGAAATCGGTAAAGTGCGGTCGAGGGCCGGGGGATGCTGCGCCGGCAGGCAAGCTGCAGGGATCCATCCGGATTGTTGACGCGGCACCCCACAATGCCGATTTCCGGATGGCACTCGATAAAGCTGAGCGCCTTATCAGCAGCGCCGTCCAGAACTTCGCAGTCCGGGTTCAGGAGCAGATAGTAACCGGCAGGATAAGCCTGCAAGCCCTGATTGCAGGCCCGGGCGAATCCCAGATTCGCCCGGTTCAGGATGAAATGGATTTGAGGATAGCGGCTTTTGAGGTCCGAAAAGTCCTGGTCATGGGAGCCATTATCCACGATGACCACCTGAAAGCCGTCGATCTGTGTTTCAGCGTAAATGCTCCCTATACACTTCGAGAGGTACTCTCTCGAATTGTAATTGACGATCACGATCGTGAGCGAGTTCATGGAGAAATCATGGCCTTTCGGCGATAGATGAACCAGTTTCGGTGCAGGAAACGCCGGAACTGACGGCAATTGAGCGTTCGAGTCTGCTGAATGGCTCGCCGCTTGCCCAGGATAAGCGGCAACTTCCTCACAAAATCCCATTTGCCCTGGAGGAAAGCTACTGAGCGACCCTTGCCCATAAAGAAAAAAAAGGAAAGCAGGTTGAAGATCAGGCGCTCCGGGAGATAAAGGAGAAGCAGCGGGGTCGGCATATTTTTCCAGAAAACATACTCGGAATTCCTATGCCCGAAATAGACATAATTATGGCTGAAGGTCCGAATGCTGGCATTGACGTGATGGTAAACGATGGCATCCGGCACATACAGACAGCGGTGACCTCGCAGTCGGGCGCGCATGTTCAGATCGGCGTCCTCGTAAATTAAAAAGAAATCGGGATCGAATCCCCCCAGCGCCACCAGTAGAGAACGCCTGTAGAGTGCAGCCGCGGCGCAGGGACCAAACACCTCCCGGCCCGTCTGGTGATTCTCGGCCCGATCACCGTGGCCTAACTTGAAGGCCGAGCCAACAACAGCCATTCCATCGCCCGCGCTGTCAATCCGATCCGGCTCCAGAGCAAAGAGGATGCGGCAGGCCCAGAAATCCCAGGGTGGCAAGTCATGCTCGATCAGGAGCTCCAGCCATTTCAGATCGAGCACAACATCGTTATTCAGGATAGCGATCAGATCTCCCGAAGCCTCTTCCATCCCCCGGTTGCAACCGCCGGCGTATCCCAGGTTATCGTCGAGGGCGATCAGATTCACGGCCGGGAAGGTGGTGCGAATCACTTCCACGCTCCTGTCCGGGGAAGCATTATCAACCACGATCACCTGGTGCGGGCACTGAGACTGGCGCCAAACTGAATCCAGGCATTTCTCGATGAACTTTTCACCGTTGTAATTCACAATTATGAAGGATACCCTGGCCGCCACGGGGTGTATTATAGTTCTTTGGTTCTTTGGTTCCTTAGTGCTTTGGCCCTTTTTTGCAACTGAGCCAGATCGAACTAAGAACTAAAGAACCCAGGAACTAAAGAACCAAAGAACTAACGACCATGAAAGACCAACTGGCAGTTAAGCGCTTGGGCGAGGCGCTCCCCAGGGCCCGAAGCCGCAAGGCCGCTCAGTCGGTATTTGGGAATCGCGCTTTTCTGGTGGCGGTCGACCTTGCCCTGGGCGTGATCGCCTACCTGACTGCCTGGGTGATCCGAACCTCACTGCCTTTGCCCTATACGCAGGACCTCATTGCTCCGGAACAGTGGGTCCTGGTCGGCGACCCGTGGCTGGTTTTGGTCCTTACGCAGGTTTTCTTCCTTTATATATTTGGACTCTATGACGACCTCAGGCTCACCCGCTACCGCGAAATCGTCACTTTTATCTTTGTAGTGTGCTTGATGCAGATGATTTCCGTGACCTCGCTCTTTTATTTCAGCAATGAGGTCTTTCCGAGAAGCGTCATCCTCGTGTTTGATCTGGTGAACTTCGCCTTCTTGAGCATCTGGCGTATTTATGTGAAGACCCGGCTCAAGTCGCGTGTCCTGCGTGTGCTGATCGTGGGACAACGGCCCGCCGCGGTCGGCGACATCATTAGTGAAATCGAAAAGAGTCCCTGGATGGGACTAAAGGTTGTGGGACTGGCCGTCAACAGGCCTCTGGAAAACGGCTCCTCCCGATATCCGATCCTGGGCGATTTGGAGGAGATTCGGGACATCATCGTTCGGCACGACATAGAGGAGATCATCTTTGCTTCCGAGCCTTCCTGGAAAGACCGGGTGCTCACTTCTCTGAGCAAGCTCCAGGTGGAAAATTCTGTGCAAATTGCCATTCTTCCTTCGGTGTATGAACTGGCCATAGGAAAGCTCCGGCACATCAATATCCACGATACTCCTCTGATCCAGGTGCAGAGGAACCCCAACGAGCCTTTTGAGAGATTCATGAAGAGGGCCCTCGATCTGAGTCTTTCCAGTGTCGCGCTGCTCCTGTTGACTCCTCTTTTGCTGATCCTGGCCGTTCTGATTAAGATCCTTTCTCCAGGGCCTGTTTTCTATCTGCAGGAACGGGTCGGTTATGGCGCGAGGTCTTTCCCTTTGATCAAATTTCGTACCATGATTCCTGACGCGGAAGTCAATCTGGGAGAGACTTATGCGTCAGTTGGTGATCCCCGCGTGACCCGCATCGGAAGAGTCCTGAGGCGTTTCAGGATTGACGAGCTTCCACAGCTCCTGAACGTGCTGAAGGGGGACATGAGTTTTGTAGGACCGCGGCCGGAGCGGCCTCTATTCGTGGAGAAATTCGAAAGCGAGATCGCCGGCTACGGCGAGCGCCACAAGGTAAAGCCTGGGATCACCGGCCTGGCCCAGGTTCGCAGCTATTACCACACGGCAGCCGAAAACAAGCTCAAATACGACCTTGCCTATATTTACAACTACAGCTTTTCACTCGATCTTCTGATCCTGCTGGAGACTATTAAGGTGGTGTTAATTCGAAGGGGAAGCTGAGTTGGGGCCACGGAGTGCACGGATTATCACGGATGAATCCGCGTCAATCCGTGCACTCCGTGGCTGGAGCTTTGGTGGAATTCGACAACGCTCTCGATAATCTCGTCTAGCGTTCTAGTCGGACGGTATCCGATGGCTTTTCCGATCTTGGAGATATCGGGCACGCGCCGCAACATATCTTCGAAACCTTCTTCGTAGGCCTTCTCGTAGGGCACCAGCTTGATTGGCGAGTCGCTCTGGCTGATCTCCTTCACCCGTTCCGCCAGGGCCATCATAGTGATTTCTTCGTCCGATCCGATATTAAATACCTGCCCGACCGCCTGCTCGCTTTGAGACAACTTGTATAGAGCGTCTATCACGTCTGAGACGTGGGTGAAGCAGCGCGACTGCGTGCCGTCTCCGAAGACGGTGATCGGGACCCCCGCCAGAGCCTGTTTCACAAAAGAGGGCAAGACCATGCCGTATTGGCTGGTTTGACGGGGTCCGACCGTATTAAAGAGCCGCACGACAACCACTGGAAGCTTCTTCTCGCGCCAATAGGCGAGGCTGAGGAATTCATCGATGGCCTTGCTGCAGGCATAGCTCCAGCGGCCTTTGAACGTGGGGCCGAGCACGAGATCATCGCCCTCAGAGAAGGGGATCTTGTTGGCCTTGCCGTAGACCTCGGAAGTCGAAGCGAGAACGACCTTCTTTTTCTTTTTATTGGCCAGCTCCAGAATGACCTCAGTTCCTTTAATGTTAGTCTCAATCGTCCTTACGGGACTTTCCACGATCAGCTTCACACCTACGGCGGCGGCCAGGTGAAAGATCAGATCGCAGCGGTCGATCAATTCGGCTGTCAAAGGCACGTCCATGATCGTGCCGATGGTGTAGTGAAACCGCGGCTCGGTCTTCAGGTGAATGATATTTTCGAAGCTGCCCGTAGAAAGATCATCGATCACAAAGACGTCATGGCCGCGTTTCAGGAGGTATTCGGAGAGATGCGAGCCGACGAAGCCGGCTCCGCCGGTGATAAGTGCTTTCATGTCCTGGAGTCCTAAATTTGATACATATTGGTATAATGCAAAGGCCTGAGGCGATGAAGAGCATATCCATAGTTATCCCTTTGTACAACGAAAAAGAGTCTCTTCCTGAACTCTATGAGGGGTTAACACGAGAGCTTACCACTCGTGGAGGCGATTTCGAGATTATCTTCGTCGATGACGGAAGTGTCGATGGATCTTTTCCCGTGCTGCAAAGCTTGCAGCAGAAAGACCCTCGGATCAAGATCATCCGCTTCCGGAGAAACTTCGGGAAATCGTCGGCTCTTTCGGCCGGCTTTCGGCTGGCTTCCGGAGACTTTATCGTCACCATGGATGCCGACTTGCAGGATCGTCCCTCGGAGATCCACAAACTGCTGGCCAAGCTGGATGAAGGATGCGATCTGGTGTCCGGCTGGAAGCAGCAGCGCCAGGACCCGGTTCTGAAAAGAATCACATCGCGCCTCTTCAACTTTGTTACTTCTTTTTTGACCGGTGTTCCGCTCCACGATATCAACTGTGGCTTCAAGGCCTACCGCCGCCGGGTGATCGAAGAGATCAAGGTGTACGGGGAGATGCACCGCTATATACCCGTGCTGGCCAGCTATCGCGGATTTCGAGTGGATGAGATTCATGTCGAGCACCGGGCTCGAGCCTACGGGAAAAGCAAGTACGGTCCGGCCCGATTTCTGGGCGGATTCTTCGATTTGCTCACCGTGATTATGCTAACCCGCTATAACAGCAAACCTTTGCACATCTTCGGTATTCTGGGGCTGATCCTGCTGAGCGTCGGATCGCTGATCGAGGTCTACCTGACCATCGGCTGGTGCATAGCCCAGTTTTCCGGTGGAGGCGCGGGAATGTGGATTGAAGATCGTCCCGCCTTCATGCTGGGTATCCTCCTGATCATCATTGGAGTTCAGTTCATCTTCTTTGGCCTGCTGGCGGAAATGATCGCCTACTCCACGCGCCGGGAAGAGGATTATGCCATTCAGGACATGGCTGTGATCGAGACGGAAAGGTTCAAACGGGCAGTTGACCGATGAGGTTTGCCTTGGTTGGGCCTGGCTATCCCTTTCGGGGTGGAATCGCTCAATATACGACTGCTCTTTATAAGTCGCTCCAGGAGCAGGGCCATGAGCCCCTGCTGATTTCTTTCAGGCGCCAGTATCCCGCATTTCTCTTTCCCGGCAAGACTCAGCACGACTCGAGCCGAGACGGCTTCATTTCGCCCGCCCAGGCCCTGCTGGATCCCCTCTATCCGCCCAGCTGGATTCAGGCCGCAGAGCGGCTGATTGCGCATCAACCGGCCGCTGTAATTTTCCAGTGGTGGCAGCCCCTTTTCGGGCCGGCTTACTCGTCAGTGATAGGGCGGCTCAAGGACAGGTCAAATGCCGCGATCATTTTCCTGTGCCACAATGTCTATCCTCACGAACGCCTGCGCGTGCCCGGCCTGTCGCTGCTGGAGAGAAAGCTGATCGGGAGTGCCTTCAAAAAGGCAGAGGCTTTTTTGGTCCATTCCGAGAAGATGTCCATACAGGTTCGGAAATTCAATTCCAAAGCTCCCATAAGGCGCATATATCATCCCGTCTATGCTTTCTACAGCCAGTGGGATTCCCCGCAAGAAAGAACTGATCGGACGCCCAGCATTCTCTTCTTTGGAAATATTCGAAAGTACAAGGGACTGGCTGTTTTGCTCGAGGCTATGGCTCTGGTCAGGCAGAGCATGGACGTTCGACTCACGGTTGCAGGGGAGTTTTACGTCGATGCCGCACCCTACAAACGAATGGCAAAAGACCTCAAGATCAGTGATCGGATCGACTGGCGTGATCGCTACATTGCCAACGAGGAGGTGCCGGTCCTCTTTCGGCAGTCTGATCTGGTCGTGTTGCCCTATTTGAGCGCCACGCAGAGCGGCGTGGTCCCGCTGGCTTATCACTTTGATGTGCCAGTGATCACGAGTGACGTGGGAGGACTATCCGAAGTAGTCCTGGACGGAAGGACTGGCTATCTGTTTCCGCCAGGCCAGGCTGGACCCCTGGCTGAAAGAATCCTTCGTTTTTTCCGGGAAGAAAAAGGACCGGAATTCCAGGAGCAGATCCGTTGTTTCAAGAAAGACTTAAGCTGGCAGCAGGTCACTGATAAGATTCTCGGGCTTGTGGGATCTGAGCTGTAGGAAGCATGAGTAAGAATCGCCCCAAAAATCAGAGGCCCAAATCAATGAATGAGAGCGGCTCGCCAGAGCGACTGAAGATCTGGATTATCCTCCTGGTCTTTGGGGCGGCGTTTGCGGCATACGCCAACACCCTTGAGAATGAATTCGTCTTTGACGATCAGGCGCTGATCACGCAGAACCCCGAAGTCAAGAATCTGGACCTCCCTGAAATCCTCAGCCTCAGGGGCTATCGTCCCCTTCGCACATTGACCTACGCAATCAATTACGCCGTGGGCGGAACCAATCCCTATGGCTATCACCTGTTCAATGTGACGCTCCATGCCCTGAACGCGGTCCTGGTTTTAGGCGTCTTCTGGACCTGGAAACGCTCGATGATAGTGGCTGGGACGGGCGCGCTTCTGTTTGCGCTTCACCCGGTACAAACCGCGGCTGTGGCTTACGTCTCAGGACGCAAAGACCAGATGGCGGTCTTCTTTGTCCTGCTGGGCTGCTACCTGTTTACGCGTTACCGCCAAACAGGTAAAAAGCATCTGTCGATTTTTTCTCTGCTTTCTTTCTGTCTGGGAGTTCTTTCCAAAGAGGTGGCGATTGTCTTTCCGGCCCTTCTTCTGGTGCTGGATGCCATTTTCTGGGCCCGGGAATCAGATGAACAGGCACGCCCGTCACTGTTCAAGAGCCTGCTTCGGGCGCTTCGGCGCTCTCCCCTATTTTATGGAGCCTTTGTGGTCCTTGGCTGCCTTGCCATCTATTACGCTGTATTTATCACCCAGGCCAGCCGCAAGGTAGGTCTCTGGGGCGGAGGTCTTGAAGCGCACTTCGGCACCAGCTTCAAGCTTTTCGTCCATTACCTCCGGCTGGCTCTTGTACCCTACGCGCTGCGGGCGGATTACAGCGCGGTTTTCCCCATCTCGCCTGGATTCTCTGAGCCTTTGACGCTGATGTCGGTCGGGGTCCTGGTCGCTTATCTCTGCCTTGCGGTGTGGCTCTTCGGGCGCGAACGGTTGGTCAGCCTGGGCATGCTGTGGTTTTTGATTGCTTTGCTGCCCGTCCTTCAAATCGTTCCTTTCCACGAGATTGCGGCTGATCATTTCCTCTACTTCCCTTTGATCGGAATGGCTCTGATCGCCGGCCGGGGAACTGAATATCTGGTCCGCTCCAGCAAATGGAGAAAACCGGTATGGACACTGGTGGCTGCGGTTTTTTTGACCTTCACAATCGCTACGGTGGATCGGAATCGTGACTGGAAAACCCCCCAGAGTCTTTGGGAAGCGACCCTGGAAGATGCTCCTGGATCCTTCCGAGCCAATAATAATCTGGCCAGCATCTATGCCAGACAGGGAGATTGGAAGAGGGCAATAGAGCTGACCAGGAGAAGCATCCAACTGGACCCGACTCAATCCGAGCCCTGGAATAATCTCGGGACCATCTATCAGACACTGGGAAGAAAGGCCCGCCTGGATGGAGATATTCATACAGCCATCAGTCTGAATCATGAGGGAATCGAATTCTTGAATAAAGCCGTACAACTGAACCCTCAGGATCCATTTGCTTTAAACAGTCTGGCCAGTTGTTATAAGGAGCTGGCAAACATTTGGGAGTACCAGGGATACCTGCAAGCAACTCAGAAAGCCAGGAAAAAAGCCATCGACTACTTCCTGCAGGCCCTCAGTATGCCTTCCGAGCACGAGATGATCTCTTCTATCAGTTTCAATGCAGCCATGGTTTACATAGACGCCGGACAGTACGATCAGGCCCTGCACCACCTTCAGGCTGCTCTGAACGATCCCATGACTTTGCCCAATTTGGCCGATGCCCAATACTGGACCGGCTACTGCTACTACCGGACAAATAATCACCAGAGAGCGGCAGGGCACCTAGAAGAAGCTTTGAGGCTTGCTCCACACGCAGCCTGGGCCGCCCAAGCCAGGCACATGCTCAAAACCCTGAACCCTCAGGCCTCAGGTCCGTACTGATGTACCGCAATAATAAGATTACGATAGTAATCCCTTGCCTTAATGAAGAGCAGGGGATTCAAAAAGTGCTGTCTCGAATTCCCGGCTTTGTCGATGAAGTCATCGTGGTTGATAACAACTCGACGGACGCGACTGCCGAGATCGCGCGTCAAATGGGGGCCCGCGTTTTGCACGAGGAAGTCCGAGGCTACGGCCGGGCCTACAAGACCGGTCTTTTCCATGCCCAGGGAGACATCGTCGTCACCCTGGACGGGGATCACTCCTATCCGGTCGACGCGCTTTCTTATTTGATCGAAGCGCTCTTGAACTCCAATGTGGGATTTGTGTCGGCTTCACGTTTTCCCATTCAGAATCCAAGGGCCATGGCATTTAAGAACCTCATCGGAAATAAGGCACTCAGCATCTTGATGTCCCTGCTCTACTTGCGCTGGGTGCGCGATTCCCAGTCCGGCATGTGGATTTTCTACAAGAACGCCTTGAATAAAATGGATCTGCGCAGCGATGGAATGGCTTTTTCCGAGGAGATTAAAATCGAAGCGCTGGGCAACCGCGAAATTGGGTTTAAGGAGATCCCGATCAACTTCTCCAACCGGGCCGGCGAGATAAAGCTGAAACCGTGGCAGGACGGCTGGAATAATCTGGTGTTTCTATTGAAAAAAAGATTTACTCGCCGTCATTCGAGTGACGACTGACGAGTGACGAAACGAATGCCCCAAGTTGAATGCCCCATCTGTGAATATCCCTACGCGGAGCTCCGCTACCAACTAAGCGATCGATTCTTCGCAACGGCACCGGACAGGTTCAACCTGTACCAGTGCCGAAGCTGTGGTCTATTCTTTCAAAGGCTCCAGGAACTTCCCGGCGAACTCGATCGGTTCTATCCGCCGGGGTACTGGTGGAACGGCTCCGGCAGGCTGTCGCCTCTGGAGAAGAGTTACCGGGAATGGATGATCAGGCACGATCAGCTCAAGTACGTGCTGGCTTGCCTATCCGGGCCTCAATGCCGGTTGCTGGACATCGGATGCGGCGCCGGAACCTTCGTAAAACTGGCTGCCGGCCAGGGGCTGGATGCCTTTGGATTGGAACAATCCAGAGAAGCTGCTGAGTTAGCGGCCCGGGAGCTTCCCGATAAAATCTTCCACGCTTCAGAGCAGGACTTGATCGAGCGGGCCGAAAAATTTGACCTGATCACGCTTTTTCACTGTCTGGAGCACCTCCCCCAGCCACTCGACTACCTGAAGAAAATTAAGGAGCTCCTGAATGAGAGAGGCAAGTTAATCCTGCAAGTACCTAATGTGGCCAGCTTTCAGGCCAGGCTCATGGGCCCGCGATGGTATGGCCTGGACTGTCCCCGCCACATTTTCAACTACAGTGCCTTCTCGCTGATGCTGCTTTTGGGCCGAGCCGGTTATCGGATCCACAACGTCCGCCATTTTTCCCTCAGGGACAACGCGGCCGCGCTGCTGTCCAGCCTCTTTGCTCCACTGGATCCCATGTCCCAGAAGGTCAGGCTTCTCAGGAAAAAGGGGAAATCAAATTCGCCCGGATTGGCCCTCAAGGAAGCCGTTTACTTGAGCCTCCTCCCTTTGGCCCAGATCTTTGCGCTCGTCGAAGCTGGTTTTGGCAGGGGCGGAACGGTTACAATCCATGCTTCAAAGGAGTAGCCACAGATCGACAAAAGTGAATAAACTTATCAGGAAAATAATTTTCTATAATAGAGTTGTCATATGAAGATAAGCGTCATGGGAGCGGGTTATGTCGGACTGGTTACCGGGGCTTGCTTTGCCGAGACGGGAAACGATGTGATCTGTGCCGACATTGATGAGGCTCGCATTGAGTCGCTTAAGCAAGCGAAACCACCGATTTATGAACCCGGCCTGGAAGAGCTGATTCGCCGCAATCTCGAGGAGCAGAGGCTCCAATTCACCACCGATATCGACTGGGCCGTCAAAAACGCATTGATTGTATTCATCGCGGTCGGAACTCCGCCCGGTGAGGATGGCGCCTCCGATTTGGGGTACGTTCTAAACGCGGCCCGCCAGATTGGGAAGGCCATGGATGGGTACAAGATCATAGCCATCAAGAGCACGGTACCAGTCGGCTCTGCCGACCTGGTTCGCCAGGAAATCGCAGCTCTCACTCGCTTCCAGTTTGACGTGGTCTCCAATCCTGAATTCCTCAAAGAAGGCGCCGCCATTGATGACTTCATGAAACCTGACCGTGTGGTTATTGGCGCCGAAGAAGTTCGGGCGGCCGAAATCATAAAGGAACTGTATGCTCCCTTTACCAGAACCGGAGCCCCCATCTATGTGATGGATCGGCGAAGCTCGGAAATGACCAAATATGCCGCCAACGCTATGCTGGCCAGCCGCATCTCATTTATGAATGAGATCGCCAACCTCTGCGAGCATGTGGGGGCGGATGTGCATTGGGTCAGGCAGGGAGTTGGATCGGACCGTCGCGTCGGCCCGTCATTTTTATTTCCCGGAGTCGGCTATGGTGGGTCCTGTTTTCCAAAAGACATCAAGGCCCTGATCGCCATTGCGAAACAGTGCAGTTATCCTCTAAAGCTGGTCACAGCCATCGAAGAGGTCAATGAGCTACAAAAGCAGGTCCTGGTTGAGAAGATTTTGAGGTTCTACTCCTCGGAACTGGCCGCCCAATTGGAAACTTCGGCTTTGCCGGGTATCGCTCAGACGGTCGCCGCGGCTTCCGAGATGGCTGTCGGAGCGAACAAGAGCGGAGATGACACCTACTTTCTATCCTTGGATAAGATACCCGAGAGCCGGATCAACAATCAGTCTCTGTACATCAAGGCTAACTCCGTAGCCGAAGCCACGGGCTACTCCGAAAATGGAAGTCCAATTGAAGGTAAAACATTCGCTTTGTGGGGCCTCTCTTTTAAACCGCAGACGGACGATATCCGGGAAGCGCCCTCTCTGGTAGTGATCGGGCGGCTGCTGGAGTTGGGAGCGAAGATTCAGGCTTATGATCCGGAGGCCATGCAGGAAGCCAAAAAGCGACTCGGAGATCGGATTCAGTACGCCAGCAACAACTATGAAGCTCTCAGGAACGCCCATGCGCTGATCCTCTTGACCGAATGGAATCTCTTCCGAAATCCCAACTTTCAGAAGATCAAAAGCCTGCTTAAATTTCCGGTGATCTTTGATGGCCGCAATCAATACAGCCCTCAGGAAATGAGAGAATTGGGTTTCGTATACTTCGGCATCGGCCGGCAGTAGGGTGTCGTCACATCACGATGACCAGCCCCCTTGTCTCCGTAATTGTGGTCAACCATAACCGGGCTGATTTGCTGCGGGAGTGTTTGCGATCGCTGCTGGCGCAGAGCTATCCAAAACTTGAAGTCTGGATCATCGACAATGGTTCCACCGACAGGAGCGCGGAGACCGTCAAGTCCTTCACCGACAAGCGCATTCGCTTTTGCCCTCTAGGCAAGAACCTTGGTTTTGCGCGCGCTAACAACTTCGCCATCCGGCAAGCCCGCGGCCAGTTGATCGCCCTGCTCAATAACGACGCCATGGCCGCTCCTGACTGGATCGAAAAACTGGTCAGCGCCATCCGGACTTCTCCCGGCGCCGGTATGTGCGCTTCCAAGATACTTTTCCACGATACGGCCATCATAGATAAGGCAGGCCATTTGATGTATCCCGATGGCCAGAATCGAGGGCGCGGCACCGGCGAGCAAGACCTCGGACAGTATGATCAGCCGGAGGAGGGATTCTTCGCCGACGGTTGCGCGGCGCTCTATCGAAAGCAAATGCTGGAGGAGGTGGCGGGCTTTGATGAGGACTTTTTTGCCTATGGCGAAGATGCCGACCTGGGCGTTCGAGGCCAATGGCTGGGCTGGAAATGCCTGTACGTTCCCGAAGCAGTCGTTTTTCACCGCCACTCTTCAACCAGCGGGCGATTCTCGGCCCAAAAGATTTACTGGGTCGAGCGAAATCGCTTCTGGCTGGCGGTTAAGAACCTGCCGCTTCCACTGCTGATTTTGAGTCCGCTGTGGACCCTCTATCGCTGGATTTGGAATGTGGCGGCAGCCCTGATGGGGCGCGGGGCGGCAGGCCAGTTCAGGAGAGGCGACTCCCTGTGGTCTCTGGCAGCAGCTCTATTGAAGGCCTACTGGGACGGTTTTCGCTTGCTGGGCGTCATGCTTCGAAAGCGCCGCTCGATTCGGCGCAGCCGGCGCATCAGCGATCCCGAGTTTTACCGGCTCTTGTTACGCTTTCGGATCTCGGCGCGACTGCTGGCTTTCCGGGATACGAACTTCTGATTTTCGCGTTCCAGCCCACTGGCTCCACCAGATTTGATAACGACTGTTTTCTTATGTTATCTTAGGCGTTTTCCTGCTGGCGTAGCTCAACGGTAGAGCAACTGATTTGTAATCAGTAGGTTGGGGGTTCGATTCCCTTCGCCAGCCAATGCTTTTACGGAGGGGTGGTCGAGCGGCTAAAGGCAACGGGCTGTAAACCCGTCGACCTTCGGGTCTACGCAGGTTCGAATCCTGCCCCCTCCAAATTGCATAGGACTGCAAAAATAAGGATAATGAGGGTTTGCTTTGTGGACGGGCGGGAGTAACTCAGTGGTAGAGTCATAGCCTTCCAAGCTATTGGTCGCGGGTTCGAGTCCCGTCTCCCGCTCCAGGATTGTAGATCGATCACGCGGCCTTGCTGCTTGATTTTGGCGAGCGCAAGCGAAGCCGAAGCGCTTCAAGAGCAAGAGCGAGTTAAAGGCCCACGTAGCTCAGTGGTAGAGCACTTCCTTGGTAAGGAAGGGGTCACCAGTTCAATCCTGGTCGTGGGCTCTCTTAGTGTGGGTTATTGTAAGGAGAACTTATGGCGAAGGAGAAATTTCAGCGAACGAAACCCCATGTGAACATTGGAACGATCGGGCACGTGGATCATGGGAAGACGACGTTGACGGCGGCCATCACGCAGGTGCTGTCCAAGGACGATCCGACCA
>JBOGJG010000369.1:0-2447 GCA_050747825.1 Acidobacteriota bacterium
CCCAGGCCGCCACCCTCGCCGACACCTCCCAGATGTAGTGCTAAGGCCGCCCGCGCGCCCCGTAAGCGCTTGAGAAGCCGATATCATTCAAACCGCGGTGTCGAAGATGGGCCTCAGTGCGACGGGCTGCGACGGTAGGTTCGCACCCGGTAGCGCTCAAAATGCCAGCAATTCTGCGGCTTTCAGGCCGCCGGGTGCGACGCCTGGGTGCGAACTGCGAACCCGAATTTTCGGCCTGTCGCTAGCGAAGTATCGGGCGGGGGCCCCCCGAACCCGTTTCACTCCAGGAAGGACCCGCATTCTCAATTGGTTAGCCGAGCGAAGCGCCGAGTAGAGAACGTTTCGAAGTCCCTCTCGCCTGAGCGACATCACGTCGCAAACAACAGGTAAGCTCTCCGAAGCAAAACAGCCCGCTCCAGGGGCTGGACGGGCTGCCGGACGAAGATTCTGCGAGTGTCGCCTAATCTATATCTTGTGACGGACGGCGTCAAGCTAGGTCTCGCCAGCACCTCTGTGAGCAATTTCATTAAGATGAGAGTCGATTTCAGCAAAAAGATCGTCAAAGTTAAAATACTGACAGATAATCATCGCCGTCATGCCGGCAAGAGTGGCCAACTCATCCAACGCGTTTTCCATCCCTTGTTGTTGGAAAACGCCTCCCACAGTAGCCAGCCCTATTTCGTTATGCATGTTAGGTCGCGTGCTAGGCGTAATGTGAGTATATTTCTCACAGATTTTACTGTACCATTCATGTTCAATGTAAACAGGCCATTCACCGCTTTTCTCAAGTAATTGACGTACTTTGACAGGAGAATACTTCATAAGTCGCGTCTTTTTATCAGAATATAACCAATCCCGCAGAGCATTTTTGTCGACAACCGAGAATGCCATGAGATTGTATATTTCGCTAATACTTCTCATCAAAAGAAATGACTCATCATAGAACCCAGCGACAATCAAATTGAATGCAGCGTGTGTCAGATTATAAACGCGTGCCGTCAACGACTCCAAAATATGAGCCCCTCCGTGGCATTTGCGATGACACGTAGCTGCTTGGTAAAACGCGGACAACGACGTCCCTATCATTCGTAGGTCATCAATTTGTTTGCGAGACTGCAATCCTGTAACACGTTGGGTCATCGCAGAAGCATTATGAAGGTTGTCAAGATAGGCCAGGCCTATTGGTACGTCGGTAGGCATTTTCGCCACCTTGATCATCGAAACATTTTACCAGGTCCATCCGAAAACGGTTCGGGGAGGTCAGTGCACCGTTCCGGCATCGGCGCCGGGAATCGTGCGTCAAGGCCGCTACGTGGTATCCTCCAAGACTCCCATCTGCCGCCTCCGGAACGGCAACCATGCGTCGGTTCTCCGGATGAGGCAAGCATCCGAAGGTCCGGCTCGGCGCTTGAGACGGCGCCCAGCGGCGATCTGATGCTTGCGCCTCTGGGCGGACATCTGTCGACCGCTCATAGGCGCATCTCACCTCCTGATTTGTCGGCGTTTCTTCGCTCCCGATTTCTCACGCCGGGAGGTGCAGGATCTCAGCGAACCGGGCCGTCGGCTAGCTGGACCACCACATAGTGTTTGTGGCGGACAACTCGGGCGCCATCTTGACCAGCTTTGTACAGCGCAATGGTCCGCATTGGGCCATCGAACGAACCCGCTTGCGCGGGAGGCGCTGCACGCGAGATGGCGCGCTGGGCGGTGGCGGTGGTGATCAGCTGAACGGGTTGGGGTGACGGGGCGGGGGTGCCGTCTGGAGGATCGAGGGGTGTGCAACCTCACCTCGAGACGGGAGGCCCCCGATGAGCGACGCGACCATCAGCCCGCTGCGCCGGCGCATGATCGAAGACATGACCGTGCGCGGCATCGGCGCGAAGACGCGCCACGACTACGTCCGGCATGTCAGGACGTTCGCGGCCTTCATCGGCCGCGCGCCCGACACGGCGACGGCCGAGGAGGTGCGCCGCTTCCAGCTGCATCAAACCGAGAGCGGTGTCGGCGCGCCGAGCATCAACAGCGCGGTCTCGGCCCTGCGTTTCCTGTTCACCGTGACGCTCGAGCGGCCGGATCTCGCCCGCCGGCTCACGGTCGTGCGCGAGGCGCGCAAGCTGCCGCTCGTGCTAAGCGCGGCGGAGATCGCGCTCCTGCTCGAGGCGGCGCCGGGACCGAAGTACAAGGCGGCGCTCAGTGCGGCCTATGGCGCCGGGCTGCGCGTCGCCGAGGTGGTCGCGCTCAAGGTCGGCGACGTCGACAGCGCGCGCATGATGCTCAGGGTCGAGCAGGGCAAGGGCCGCAGGGATCGCCATGCGATGCACTCGCCCCAACTGCTCGCGCTGTTGCGTGCCTGGTGGCGGGAGGGGCGCCGCCGCGGCGTGATGCTGCCGCAGGGCTGGCTGTTCCCGGGGCGGGACCCCGTCAATCCCCTGACCACACGTCAGCTC
>JBOGJG010000370.1:0-13486 GCA_050747825.1 Acidobacteriota bacterium
CCCTTGACCCCTGCGGGCGTTTTGCTATCTTATTGCGTCTATGCTTTCAGCCACCCAGATACGCAGAGGAATGGTTATCGTTCGCGAGGGCGATCCTTGCAGAGTTCTCGAATTTCAACACCGCACCCCGGGCAATTTGCGGGCCTTCGTGCAGGTCCGCCTGCGCAATCTGCGTACGGGAGCGTCTTACGAGCAGCGTTACAGCGCAAATGAAACGGTCGAGCGGGCCATGCTCGAGCAGCATGAGATGGAGTACCTGTACAAGGACGGCACTCACTACCATTTCATGAATACCCAGAACTACGAGCAGATCGCGTTGGATGATGAGGCGCTCGGCGATGCCAGGAGCTTCCTGAAAGAAGGCGCCAAAATTCAGATTGAGCTTTTCGACGGCCAGCCTATCGGCGTGGAACTGCCCAAGGCGGTTGAGCTGAAAGTAGTTGATACCGAGCCGGAACTCAAGGGCGCGACCGCCAGCAATTCCCCCAAGCCCGCCATTCTGGAAACGGGGGCGGTGATCCAGGTCCCGCCCTTTATCCGCGCAGGCGATATGGTGCGCGTGGACCCTACCGAAGGCCGCTACATCGAGCGCGCCAAGTAATGCGTGGCATAATCATGTCATGGGCCGCGAGCAACTGGAAGTGGATGTCCTCTTCGTGGGAGCCGGTCCGGCCTGCCTGAGCAGCGCGCTTCACCTCAGCAGGCTGGCTCACCGCCACGAACAATTAAGGGACCTCAGCATCCTGGTCATCGAGAAAGGAAAGGAGATCGGGTCGCATGCCCTCAGCGGTGCGGTCGTGGACCCGAATGCCTTCGACGAGCTGCTTTCGGACTTCCCGGGGAAGGAGCCTCCCTATGATTCGCCGGTGCAGGATGATGCTTTATACATCCTGACCGGGAATAATTTTACCCGCTCTCCAGTCACTCCTCCGCCTCTGAAAAATCATGGATACTACGTGGCCTCGCTGGGAAGGCTGGTGAAGTGGATGGCCCAGCTTTGTCAGGAAAGCGGAGTGGACGTATTTCCTGAATTCCCAGCCGTCGAACTGCTTTATCGAGGAGACGCCGTGGCAGGCGTCAGAATAGGCGACAAAGGGCGCGACAAGGACGGACAGCCGAAGTCCAATTTCGAGCCCGGTATTGACGTGCATGCCCGCGTGACCGTCCTGGGAGAAGGTCCGCGCGGGACGCTGACTCTGCAGGCCATGAAGCGCTTTGGACTGGAGGAGGGGCGGCAGCCCCAGATTTACTCTCTGGGGGTCAAGGAGATATGGCGGGCGTCCGGGCAGATCGAGCCCGGCCTGGTTTACCATACTCTCGGCTATCCCCTGGGAACGAGCGAATTCGGCGGTGGATTCATCTATACGATGAAAGACAACCTGATCGACCTGGGCTATGTCGTCGGACTCGACTACGAAGATCCCTGCACGGACCCGCATCATCTCTTCCAGAAATTTAAGATCCATCCGTTCGTTCGAGAGCTTCTGGAAGACGGCAGTATGATCTCCTATGGCGCCAAGGCCATTCCCGAAGGAGGTTACTATTCCATGCCGCGCCTTTATGCCGGCGGGCTTCTGATCGTCGGAGACTCGGGCGGCTTTCTCAACGCGCAGCGGCTCAAAGGAATCCACCTGGCCGTGAAATCGGGAATGCTGGCGGCCGAGACTATCCTTGATGGACTGCTCTCCGATGATGTTTCCGCGTCCGTGCTGAAAGGATATGAGGAGCGCTTCGAAAAGAGCTGGGCTCGTGACGAATTGTGGAAAGTGCGAAACTTCCGCCAAGCTTTTCAGAAGGGTCTATGGTCGGGAATGCTCCACGCCGGACTTCAGTTCATTTCGAATGGACAAGGAATCAAAGATCCCTTTCCGACCACGGCGGGACATGCTCGCTTGAAGCAATTGAAGACTCGTCCTGAGATCCTCGAGACGGGGTGCAAAAAGATGGAATTTGACGAGAAGCTCACTTTCGACAAGCTGACCGACGTCTATTACTCCAACACCGCTCATGAGGAAGACCAGCCCTGCCATCTCAAGATCCTCGACTTTGACATCTGCAGCAACCGCTGCACTCACGAATACGGAAATCCCTGCCAGCACTTCTGCCCGGCCGCTGTCTATGAGATGGCCCAAGAAAAGGGCCGCAAGCGCCTGCAGGTCAACTTCACCAACTGCGTGCACTGCAAAACCTGCGACATCATGGATCCCTACCAGATCATCATCTGGACTCCACCCGAAGGCGGCGGCGGTCCGGATTATAAGAACATGTGAAGGAAGAGCACCTGCGACAGCGGGGCCGCTCGCTGACGGTCACGATTTGGAGTTCTCAAGACTGCGAGTATGTCAGAGCCGAGACCTCAGCGAGCGCCCACAGACTTTCGCGATCAGAGCTCTACGCCCAGCGTCGCCAGGTCCTGCTTCAATTGGCGCTCGTTTTGAAAGACGATGCCGGTGATTCCCAGGGCCTGGGCGGCGGCAATGTTTTCGGGGCGGTCGTCCACGAAGATGACTTCGTGGGGTTGGTTCTGAGCTTTGGAAAGGGCGGCATGATAGATCTCGGATTCCGGCTTGACGCTTCCGACTTCGTAGGAAAGAACATAATCGTCGAATTCATTGACCAGAGGCTGGAAAGTGCGCAGATACTCGAAATGCAGAGCGTTGGTATTGGACAGAGCGATGACGCGGTATTGCTCCTTTAGCCGCCGGAAGAATTCGGGCGAGATCAGATTCTCGGTTTCTGACGTAAACAAAGTTCCCCAGGCCTGGCAGGGATCGATGGGAAGCCGAATGGCCAGAAGCTGCGAAATGCGATCAACGAAATCGGGAGTCGCGAGACGGCCGGTTTCATACAGATAAAGTTCGCCGCTACTGTTGAAGCGGCTTGTCATCTCGTCAAGGCTAAGCTCACTTTGAGCATGCACGCTCTTGAGAAAGCCTTCAAAATCGAGTGCTACCAGCACCTGTCCAATATCGAGCAGGAAAGTTTCGACTGATAATGCCATAGATTAATAGCTAACAGGATAAAACCCAAGGCGGGTCAGCGGGCAACGGTTGCGGTCAGGGAATCCTCCTCGGCCTCAGATCGGCGAACCAGCGGTCCACGGTACGCGTGTTCCACTCTCTCAGATAGCGCTGGTGTTCCTTGTCATCGGGGTAGTTTTCGCCCTCGGAATAGGGATAGGAGGTCATATTTCTGAACGGCAGCGGGCCGATGAAATCAGGACTCGCTGAATTCGGATCCATATCCTTGCCGAATCCGGCGGCATAGATGAGGTAATCGCGCACCCATCCCGAAGGCAGTTTCGGGAGTTCAGCTATATCGAAAAACGCCTCGATCTCATCGCCCGAGCGCGTAATGACGAACATGTCGTCGCGGGCCGACAGCAGGGGCAGCACGTCGCCGTAACGCGTGTATCCTCCAATATGTGCCTTCCAGGGCGCCCTGGCCGAGGCACGCCGGTAATCGTAAATCTCAGGACCTCTTCCATCCGGCTTATAGGTAGCAGGAAAACCGTAAAAGTGGAGGTCGGCGTAATCGGCACTCAATCTGCTGATCCGGTAGTCGTCTCGAGCCGGACCCGATTCCACCAGGATCTGATCCCAGTAAATCCGCATGCTGGTGACGATCCGCACCTGGCGGGAGTTGGACAGAAATTTGCCCGACAAGTCAACCGTCATGTCTTTGGGGAGGCCGGCCGGAAAACCCATGCGCTCAATGACCGTGACCCAGCGGCCCTGTGAATCCTTCACTTGAAGGTAGGGTGGAATCAGCTTCGCGCCTGCCTGATGAGCCGCCAGATTGCTGGTACTGTCGGCGTAATCGATCCAGGCGCGCATGATCAAGACGGTCCGCTCATCTGAAACAGGACCGAGGTCCAGAACAATTTCATGCTCTTCGGCATAGCCCTTGAAGGGCAGCCTGGCAAAGTTCTCAGGGTAAATGCGGTCAATCCTGGAAATCTCGGACAGGATATCCCTGCCTGTGCCATCCCGGGCCTCCAGCGGGAGCCGGGGCTGGGAAAGCGTCAAAACTTTAAAATCGGCGTAGGGAGGGCCCGGCAGCAGCTTTTCGTCAGGCACGATGTCATACCCTGCTGGATGGTCTACCGCGACCAGCTCGAGTTGGTCAAAGAGGATCACTTCCTCCAGTTGATTATTCATGGTGATGGCCAGCTTGCCATCTTTGAGGGCCACCTGCCGCCGGTCGAGCTTCACATACTCATCGGTATCGGGATGGTTATAAACGCCGGGAGCCAGGAGATAACCATAAGCGCTTCCACCCAAAAAGTCTGTCTGGAAACGATAGCTCTCACCATCCCAGGTGTAAAGGATGGGGCAACTGGTCCCTTTGCGATCTAGTTCTTGGACTTCGATAACCTGATTGATGGGTTGATCGATTTCGGATTGTAGAACTCCGCCCGGCCACAGCACACGCACGATATCCAGCTTGTCTCTCTTTCCCAGTCCAAAGTGAGCGACCGCCGGACTCTGACTGAGCAGTCCGTGTCCGCCGTAGATTTCCAGCTTTTGCCAGAGGCGACCTGATCTGACCTCGACCTTGGCCCCGACGCCGGATTGATTGCTGTTTGTCCCACGAGGGCGAACCCGAACCCAGTTGTTCTGATTTCCGCCGTCGTTTCTAAGCAGAAGAGGAGAGGCTCCATTGACGCTGCAGATAAGATCCAGGTCGCCGTCGTTATCGTAGTCCGCTACGCTCACACCCCGGACAGGCGAGGAATCGAACTGGTGAAGTCCAGTTTCCCGAGTGACGTTCTGGAAGCTGCCATTCTGATTGCGCAGCAGAGTGAGTCCCCTGCCCGTCAGCAGAATGTCCAAATCTCCATCATTGTCATAATCGAGGAACTGGGAGCTGAAGTAATTGGTCAGAATGTCCCCAGAGACGTTCTGCCAGAGGCCGGCATCTTCAAATTTGAGAGCGCCGCGATTGATCAGGAGCTTACTCGTCCTGGCCTCGAAGGCGGGCAGCACGAAATCCACAAAGGCATCCTTGTTGAAATCGCCAACGCCCAGTCCCGTTGTTAACTCCGGCGCGCTGATCTGAACTTCTTGAGCCACATCGGTGAAAGTGCCGTCGCGCCGATTGCTGAATAGCTGATTTGCGGAATCCAGATTCACGAGGTAAAAGTCGATGTCACGGCTGTTATCAAAGTCCGTGCACATCACGGCCGTTGTCTTCAGATTTCCACCGTCCAGGTGCGATTCGGCCGAGACATCGGTAAACGTGCCATCACCATTATTTCGGTAAAGAACGTTGCCGGCCCCGGCGAAGTCGCGTGGAAACTGTGCCGGGAACGTTGGGAGCCGGCTGATGTCGATGAAATTGGCTACGAAAATATCCAGGTCTCCGTCGTGGTCATAATCGACGAAAGCTCCGCTCACACCCCACTGCCCGTTGCCCACGCCGGTCTTTTCGGTGACGTCCGAAAAGGTGCCGTCGCCGTTATTCCTGTAGAGCGTGTTCGGACCGTAGTTGATCAGATAAAGGTCAGGATATCCGTCATTGTCATAATCTCCCCAGAGCGGCGCCATGGTCCTGCCCGAGGACTCGAGGCCGCAGTCTGCGGTGACTTCCTCGAAACCGCCATCTCCCTTATTGCGAAACAACGCTCCCCCGTTGCCGCCGGCGCCGGTATTAGCGATAAAAACGTCTTCCAGACCATCCTCATTGTAATCAGCGAAGGCGACCCCTGAACCGATCGAAGGGGCCAGATTCTCCTCCAGGTCAGAGAGTGAAGCAACCGTGTTGTCGATCTGTCCGGGTCCTCTATGCATGAAACGGAGGCCCGCGGGGCGCGAGACTTCAGCGAATGTGACGCTAATTGGCGACTCGGCGACTTTGTCCTCCGGAAGGTAAGCTTGGAGATCCTCGAGCACCAGTGAATACTGCCCCTGTTCCAGGTACTGCAGACCGACGGTAGTAGTGCCAAAGCGGCCCTGAAGCTCCCTGAATTTTTCCATCGCCGCCTGGCCTTCCTCGGGCTTGCCGCTGCGCAGGAGCGCGATCGCCAGATTGTAAAAAGCCGAAGCGTTATAAGGCTCTTTCTCAACTACGGCCCGCAAGTATTCGATGGCCTGCTGGTATTCTCTCTGGCGACTGTAGAGCAGGCCGATGTAGTAGTTGGTGGACGGGTCGCCGGGATCCTGCCGGTTCACCTGCTCAAACTCCTGAATGGCCGGATCGACCTTGTCCTGATTGCGATAAATGAGACCCAGCATGAAATGAGCGTTGATTTGCTCCGCGTTCAGTTCCAGGGAGCGTTTGAAGGAAGCCTCTGCACGCTCATATTCCTGCAGATTGAAAAGCGCAATGCCCAGATTGACATGGGCTGGGGCAAAGTCGGGATTCAGGCCGGTGATTTTCTGGAATTCGTCGGCAGCCTCCTCGAACTTCAGTTGCTCCATTAAGGCCACGCCGAGATTGTTTAAGGCGATGATTTGTTCCGAACCGCTTGACTGGAGGAAACCGGCGAATAGCAGCAAAGCCGTTCCGCCTGCGATTAAACCGAGAGGCAGTTTTCGTCTCACGGGGGGATATTATATCCCATAGACGAAGAGGTACTCTTTGATCCCGTTCCTGAGCAGGAATGAATTGCAGACCCGAAAATCAGGCATGAGGTGATTGAAGTCGGTCTGCTGGTAATGGGGGCAGGCCCTCAAGACCGTCGAGGTATTCTGGTACAGGAGTTTCTCCTGGTTGATGATTCTGAAATTAATCGGCTTTTCAGGTATGTGTTTGAGGGTCGAAATAAGAGCCAGCAACAGGGTGCCCGGTTGGCAGTAGTGTCCCAGGTGACCAATCAGGTGCCGGAACTCTTTTCGGTCCAGGTAATTCAGGAGGTCCCAGGTGAGAATAATGTCGAAGCGGGTGCCCTTCGGGAAGGGCAGAAGGTACTCGAAAACCTTTTCGTAAGAAGGTCCGTCTCCTTCCGGAGACAAGTAATCGAAGGAGGAAAAAGTCTTATAGAAGTTTTCGATGTAAAGCCTGCACCGGATCTGGGAAAAAAACTCAACATTTTCGCCAAAAGCGGACCCCAGATCGAGGATGTGATATTTGCGGTCGGCACGGCACTGGTGAACGAGCGTGTTGAAGGCCAACGACGTATGGCCGTCAGATACAAGTTCAGCCGATTCCTCCAGTGCCTGTGCCGATTTAGAACCAAATGACGGCAACCATCTCATCATACCTTGGGAGATGGTGAGGCAAGTCCGGTGCTGATCTTCTTATGCGCTTCATCATCCTTCAGCTCTGGATTCGCTTTGGAGGCTCTACCCTCAGAGGCCGTATCAGTGAAGGAGCGCTGTTTCTCCCCCTTGCTGGAGTCCATATCGATGGCGCCCTTGAAGATCGACCCTTCTTCCAGGCTCACTTTGGGTGCGGTGAGATTTCCTCGTACGCTTCCCGCCTGCCGGACAATAATCTTCTCGTCGGCGAAGAGATTTCCCTGCACTTCTCCCTCAACAGTAATAATCTTTCCGTAGACATCCGCTTTGACACGGCCGTTTCGGCCAATGGTCACGTTGTGTTGTTTGAGTTCCACCTTGCCTTCGACCCGGCCCTGGATGACGAGATCCTCTTCCCCTACAAGGTCGCCCTTGATGCTGATGGAAGGGCCGATCGTGGCTTTCTCGCGGTCATTTCGAACTGGCTCGACAGGTGTTCTTGGTGTGAATGATGGTTCGGGTGTAGATTCAGGCATATCTGGTTTTTTCCACATAAAATACTCCTAACTGCTGTTGAATTTTAGTTGGACTTTTTTATAACCAAACGCGGTATAAGTCAATTTAAAAAGGCCAAAAGATCGGGATAAAAAGGCTGGCCAGCAGCCAGAACAGGATGGTCAAAGGGGCGCCAACTCTGAAGAAGTCGGAGAATTTATAGCCACCCGGGCCGAAAATAAAAGTATTTGTCTGATAGCCGATTGGCGTGATAAAGCTGGCGGAGGCGGCGAACATCACTGCAAAAATCAGGGGCCGGGCGTCTACCTGAAGCTCCTGAGCTGCCGAAATGGAGATGGGCACCATCAACACAGCCGTGGCGTTATTGGACATGATCGAAGTCAGGAGTGCAGTCGTCAGATACATTCCTGAAAGAACGGCAACCGGGCCCAGGTCGCGCAGTTGAACCACCAGATGGTCGGCAATCAGCTCTGCCATGCCCGTATTCTCCATCGCCACTCCAAGAGGAATTAAAGTAGCCAGCATAATGATGGTCTGCCAGGAAATATTGTGATAGAGCTCTCTGAGCCGCAGGCATCCTGTCACGAGCATCAGGCCCACTCCGACGATCGACGCTTCCAGGACCGTCATAATATTCAAGGCCGCGGCGGCGATGATTCCCATGAAAATAGTCATGGCATAATAAACCTTATTCGCCTCGATAAGGCGGACGCGTACTTCTTCCGCCATCAGGAAATCGGTGGTGTGTCTCAGCGCATCCAACTGTTGCCGGTTCGTGACAATAAGAAGTGAATCGCCGAACTCCAGCCGGGTGGTTCCGATCTTCTCGCGGATGGTCCGTCCGTGGCTGCGGATGGCAATGGCATTAGCCTTAAAGGTGCGTCTAAAGTTGATTTCCTTGAGGGTGCTTTCGATCAACCTTGAAGTTGGAGAAATGAAGGCTTCGAGAAGAACGATGTTTTCGTCCTCAAGGTCGCGGTCCTCGACTGTAAGCGCCTTTAGGAGGATACCTGGCTGATCCTTCTGGATCTTCATGAGCGTCGTCGGTTCCCCCTGCACGAGCAGAATGTCCCCGGCGCGCAGCGTTGCCTCCTCTGCCGTTGGAAGCAGTCTGGAGCGATCACGGATAATCTCAATCACTTCGACGTCATACTGTTCGCGGAGCCCAGTCTCCTCAATCGATTTGCCGATCAGCGGCGAAGACTCACTTAGAATCAGTTCCGTAACAAAGTGACGCAGCCGGTAATCTTCGGTGAGACTCTCCGCCGTGCGCCTCGAAGGAATCAGTTTTCGTCCCACCACTATGAGGTAAAGGGCGCCCGCACCTGAGAAAATCAGGCCCATTTGGGTGAACTCGAACATACCTATCTGCCAGTTCATCTCTCTCAGGACCAGGGAGTAGACCAGAAGGTTGGTGGAGGTGCCGATGAGCGTGCAGGTGCCGGCGAACATCGCCGCGAAGGACATGGGCATTAAGAGCTTACTGGCATCCAGATTCTGTTCGCGCGCCAGGGCAATGGTCAGCGGAAGGAAAATAGCCACTGCCGCAGTGTTGTTAATAAAAGCAGAAAGCAGTCCCACTGCAGCCAGAAGGGACAGCAAAACCCTGGACTCGCTTCCGCCCGATAGATCAACGATCTTATTGGCGACGAAGTTGAGGCCCCCGGTTCTCTGAATCCCGTAACTGAGGGCCAGCATGGCCGCGACAGTCACTGTGGCTGTATTGCCAAAGCCTGAGACGGCCTGCTCCGGAGTTATCAGACGCAGGGCGACCAGGCTGCCGAGGACGAGAATGCTGGTCTTGTCTACCGGAAAAACGTCGAAGGCAAACAGCAGTACCGCTGCCAGGATGATCGCGCCAAGCAGGACGATTTCCAGGCTCATGCAGAACCGCCGTGGCGGGCGGCGTAAGGCAAAGGGTCGGGGACCCCCGCCTCCTCAAAGCCGCGAAGCCGCAAAAGGCAACTGTCGCAGTGGCCGCAGGCAAACTCTTCTTGCTGATAGCAGGACCAGGTGAGATCAAGGGGCGCCTTGAGGCGGACTCCTTCCCGTACGATGTCCCTTTTACGAACGTGGATGATTGGCGTGACAATTTCAATGGCTGTTTCAGGCCGGGTGCCTTCTCTAATCACTCTGTTGAAAGCCTGAAAAAACTGCTCGCGGCAGTCGGGATAGCCGGAGCTGTCCTCCTGGACGGCTCCGATATAAATGTAACCGGCTCTCAGCCCTTCGGCCCAACTCCCGGCAATGGAGAGCAGATTGGCATTTCGAAAAGGGACATAGGAAAGCGGGATACCCTGGCGGTCAAGTTTGCCTTCGGGTACAGCGATTGATTCGTCCGTTAATGCCGACCCCCCGATCTCGATCAAGTAAGAAATGTCCGCCACCAGGCGGTCTGAAACCCGATAATGATCGGCCAGGTTGTGAAAGGACTTGAGTTCGCGCCTTGCCGTACGTTGACCATAGTTGACGTGCAGAAATGCCAACTCGAGGCCTCGGGAATGAGCAATTGCTGCGCTCACACAGCTATCCATTCCCCCACTCACCATACAGACGGCTTTCATAGGTGATGATTTTACGCGTTGTTAGCCCGTTCGTCACGACTCATGGAGCTCCGCTACCAGTTCATCCAGTTCCTCCCGGCTCAGGTATTGAAGCTTTTCCAGGCGCTGCGAAATTCGAAGGAGCTGTGATAGATACTCATCCTGGCGGCCTTTACGATGCGCTTTTTCCCGGGCTGCCGTGAAGGCTTCACGGACTTTTTCGGCCGAATATCCCTGAGGAGCCTTCTGAATGACGGCGTTGACCACGATTGTATGGACGAGCTGAGGCGTATAGGAGCGGAGTAACAACAGAAGTCCAACCGTAAGCAGCAGCAGGAAAGAGCCGGCAATGATCCAGCGCTTGTGGCCCATGGCTCTACTCGTCCTCAGAAATGGGCAGTACACAGGTGCCCGAGATCAGGTCGTGCAGGCACCGTCTGGACGAATCAAAGATGGACCAGAGAAGCCCCACCCCGGTTGCCAATACCGGCAGGAATATGAGCACTCTGACCAGGATGGGCCAGGGGCCGATCTCGCCCGGTTTTTCAGGGAGCAGTTGCAGATCAGTCAGGTACATTCCAGGTGTCTGCCCGGCCAGCAACAGGAAGAAAAGGGAGTTGAGAAGATAAAAACAAAAGGAAAAGACCAGGATAAAATTCATTGAGGCCATTGAAAAGAAATCGAAATTCAAAAGAGAGGCGGCCGCAAACGTAAAAAGCAGCCCGGTAAAGGCAGGCAGCAGAAGGTCGATGCTTCCCGCCAGCAAACGGGAAAAGAGCACTTCACCGGAGACAATTCCAGGGAGAGAAGAGACCTCCCGGGTGCTGGGGAGCGACGTTTGCGGGAGATCCGCAGGTGGAGCCTCCAGTCTGAGCTCGCGCTGCGTCGGATGACTGGCCTTGTGGCTGCCGCGCGTCCTTACGGGCATCCGAATGACTGGCTTTGTCACTATTTTCCGTTCGGGTGCCGGCGCGGCCGCCATCTCCTGGAAGAGTGGACGTTCGATCTGCCGCACTGGGGCCGATCTGCATCGAGGGCAACTTTGCTCTTTGATGGGAACTTTACAGCGGGGACAATACACAGACGGATGTTAGCACAGGTCTCGGACCAGATTTTAGTCAGCGGCGCTGACTTGACCCTGCTGATGTGGTCTGGGCTTTGTCCTTACCACGAGCTGACCGCTGACCCCGGCTGGCTGCGCTTGCCTACTGACCACTGACCGGTTCGAAGATGGTCAGCCGGTCAGGGGTCAGCGGTCACGCTTCCGCCTCCAGCCCGCTTGGTCACGCGGCCCTTAGCGATGTGTAAAACGCCGTCTGAATGGGTGCCTGCCAGAAGGGTTTCACTGGATGGAAAGGCGAGGTGGGATATGCGCAGCCCGGGCATTTCCAGGTTGACCACCTCCCACGTGTCGCCTCCGTCTTCACTGCGATATAAATAACCGACCAGGAAATCGGCTGCATATAGCTCGGTGCGATTAAACGGATTGGCTTTGATAGCCGCGATCTCAATTGAATGGACGCCTTTCGCCCGCACCCAGGTCTCTCCGTGATCGCCACTGGAAAATAGGCCTTTGCGCGTGCCGCACAAGAGCCGGCCTGCGCTTCTCTCCAAAATGTTAACGGGATCGGGTGGCAGCCCCTTAACTTTGATGGTCCAGTTATCTCCCCTGTCTTCAGAGCGGAATACGCCGATATCGGTGCCGGCAAACAGGTAGCCCGATTCATCATCAAAGAAGATGGTGCGCGCTTTCCCCGCAGGCACCGGCAGCTTAAGCTTATCCAGCTTCTCCGTGGCAGGGCTGAAGCGAAAAATCCCACTGCCGCCGGCGATAAAGATGGCGTCATCCTGAGGGTCAGCCAAAGTCAGATCAAAGATGTCGAGCTCCTTAGTCGCCTGAATCAAACTCCAGGGTTGGTCGCCCGGAGCGCCTGAGAAAAGGCCGCCTGAGGTGCCCAGGTAAACCTTATCCGAATCGTTTGCAGCGAGAATGGCCGTTATTCCACTCACCTGCCCACCCAGGCCTTCGTTGTGGGGCTGCCAGGTCCCTCCTCCGTCGTTTGAAAAGAAAAATCCGCCGTAACGGCTGTCGAAGCTCACTGCAGCGTACAAGCTTTTGGGATCTTCGGGATCCAGGCTCAGAGCTGAGATATGACGGTGAATGAACCCCTCATTAGTCGGCACAAAAGTTGATCCGCCATTCTCGCTCCTCAGGACACCGGCATCGTCAGTTCCGACCAGAACTACGCGGCTGTCATCAGGATGAATGGCGACGGCATTGACCACCACGTCGGAAATCAACTGCCGCCAACTGTCCCCGGCGTCATCTGTGACGAACAGTCCTAAAGTGGTTCCGGCGTAGACCACCTGAGGATCGTCTGGACTAAACTCCAGTATTCGGGTGCGCCGCGCCTCTCCCGTAGGACCTTTTGTCAGCTTGGCCCAGAGGCGTCCGCCGTTCACGGATTTGTAGACGCCCGTGCAGGCGCTGGCGTACAGGATGTCGGGGTCTTTGGGATTGACCAGGACGGAGAACATGTCGCTGTCCCAATGCATCCCCTGATGGATCGGCTCCCAGGTCCTGCCCAAGTCCGGAGTCTTCCAGCCGAGACGCCAGGTGCCGACGTAAAGCATATTGGAATCCACCGGATCGAAGGCCAGCGATTCGACGTTATAGAGATTTCGATAGCCTCGAGTGATCCGCGTCCAGGTGTCCCCGGCATCAGTGCTCAAGAGGACGCCTTCGGAGATCCCCACCGCCATGATATCGGAGTTGGAAGGGGCGATGGCAATGGCGCGGATGGCGCTGTCGTGCGGCGTCAGCGGCAGCATTTGCCAGGTTTTGCCGACATCCCTTGTCCTGAAGAGCCATCCCTTGTTGCTCTTTAGTTCCCAGGCGCCGGCATAAATAATGTCCGGATTGCGGGGGTCGAAAACAAGATTATCCACCACCAGGTGGCGCCGGTTTAATCCCGGCACCAGCCTCTCCCAGTTCGCTCCGGCGTTCGCCGAAACAAAAATCTGGCCGTCGGCTGTTCCCAGGAAAAAGGTGTTGGGGCGTTCCGGATGGACCGCCAGTGAGCGAACGTCGCCGCCATAAGGTCCCAGAGGAAACAGATCGGGTGACGCGGAAAGCTGGAGACTGAGGAGGCTAAACAGCCAACCTGCAGTTAAGAAGCCAAAACGCATGCCAACAGTTTATACCACAAAGGTGTCCGGAGTGCCGGGTGTCAGGAAACCTGACAC
>JBOGJG010000371.1:0-1322 GCA_050747825.1 Acidobacteriota bacterium
GGCGCAGCCAGGGCCGGGCGGTCAATAGTCTAACAGAGACCCTGATATGAACAACGAAAATGCGTGGATCGAATCCTTCGAGGCTGCAGGACGGCGTCATCTGAAACGGCCACTGAAAGCATCCGACGGTTACTCGGAGGAGACTGTTCGGCGCGCAGAACAGCGGTTAGGTCTATCTCTTCCGAAAGCGCTGCGGGACTATTACGCCTACTTGGGGCGCAACCAGACACTGTCACGGATGCACAACGTACTCTTGCCGCCGCATAAGCTCACGAGTGAAGATGGGTATATCGTCTTTATGCTGGAAGCGCAGTTCGTCGTTTCTTGGGCTATCAGATCTGATCAAGCCGACGACGATGATCCCGTCGTCTGGCAGATCGTCAATTGCGTTCCAAGGGAGGTGTACTCGGAAGAGCTGAGGTTCTCAGACTTTATTGTGAGGATGCTCGACTGGCAAGCGGGGGTGGGGGCAGCACACTGAGCGTTGCAGCCCGTGCTGTTCGCGCATTTGAAGGGAAGAAAGGGAAGAAAGGGGGTCGGGAGTCGTTTCCGTGGCCCGCACGGCGGACGTGGGTAGCCTGTGTGCTGGTCCAGCGAGTCTTTGGCTGAGGACTTGGAGAACATGCAGAAACGTGTGCAGGCCGTCACGCATCCGCCTCGCCGCGGCAGAAGTCGCGTGCGGCTGTGATCCTTGGCAACCTGGTACATAAGAGGGGCCGTGGCGCGGCAGTAGCGCACACGGGCGGAAGTTGCCCAGCCGCTTCCGCGGCAATGGCAACTCAGAGGAGATACGGCTACAATCCGGACACTTGGGAACCGGCGACCATCCTCAGAGGCTCGCATCTGCTTGGCTCGATCCCGGAGGAAACGGGCGGACGCAAGCCGAACTTTTACACTATCACCGAGACTTTAGAAGGGACCGGCATGGATGCGACGACGCTCTGGGCCCGGCTTCAGGTGGAGCCAGATCGGGAGTTTGGGTATCGGGAATGGATTGGAGTGTACGAGGTTCTTGACCACGTTGACGGGGCGATTGCGAAGACGTTGGCCAACCCTGGACTGACCGGCCAGGGTGGGGCTACTCAGGTGTTTCTCGAGAATCCTGAGGCGTGAATCAAAGGTGAATCAAAGGGAAGGTGAATCAAAGGGGACGCAGCTCTTTTCAGTCAGCTTTTCAGTCAGCGATGCAGCAACTCCCGGCCGCCCGCGACGCTCACTCATCACCGCGTAACAAAGAGCTGCGTCCCCTTTTGACCTCCTTTTGACCTCTTTTGACCTTTTGCGCGTCGTGAAATCACGGCTGTCGCGTCGAAAGCTGCGAA
>JBOGJG010000372.1:0-2141 GCA_050747825.1 Acidobacteriota bacterium
TCTCCCATCAGGGGCCTCCCTCCTCGGGGTCTGGAACGACCCAAGGATGGTGAGGCCCCTGGTCTCAGCGGGGGATTGTCAACCCATCCCCGACGGGTTCACTCCCCACTTCATCGCGCAGAGCCCGTCTTTGCCGCGTATCTCGCATCGGCTGCCCTTATTCCTATCACAGCTGATGCGGCTCCAGCCGACGAGTGGATCTACGTTCAAACGGTAGAGCGCTTCCTCAGCACTGGTCACTTTCGCATTCCTGATGTCGCCCCAACCAGTCTCGTCACGCAGATTATCTGGGGCGCAACTCTTGCCAAGCTGTTCGGCTTCAGCTTCGGCATCTTGAGAGTCTCGACGCTGATGCTGAGCGTTCTTGGTGGAATGGCAGTCTATGGAATCAGTCGAAACCTAGGTCTCCCCCCTCGAACCGGTGCCCTTGCGGTGGCCCTCTTTCTCTTCAATCCGCTCGACTATGTCCTCAGTTTTAGCTTTATGACGGACGCGAATTACACCTCGCTTCTGACAATAGCGACCTTTTTCTTCGTGCGTGCGTTCCGACCATCGATCAACTCCTCATCCATAGAAGGAGTCATCCACCCGCACACTCCTGACCTCGCCATTGGGTCGGTGGTATCTGCCCTAGCTGTCCTGCTGCGTCAAGTCGGAATCGGTGCCCCGTTGGCTATGGCTGCGTACCTGGCGCTCGGTGTCGGGCTGGGGTCGGACAAGGCTCGATTGAGGGCCGCCCTCACCGTGATGGCGGTGCCATCGCTCGCCCTAGCAGGACTTTACGCCTACTTCTGGATATCCGACAACCTTCCGAGCTATCAGGACCTCATTATTTCGGCGATCCGCTCAACGCCTTGGGAAGCGAAGGCACACCTCTTGGCAAGGCTCTCTTTCGTAGCCCTCATGTATGTAGGTCTGTTCGTCCTCCCGATAACGATTCCTGCGGCTACCAGAATTCGAAGGCTGGGAAGTGCGTTCCAGAGCGAAGAGCGCAAGGCTTTGCTAGCGGCTACGCTCGCAATCGGTATCGGGATAATCCTATTCGCCAGTCGCGGTCTGCGTATGCCCTACGCAGCTTCCTGGCTCCACGCCAGAGGTGTGGGAGCCGACGACTTCCCCAGCGCGCGCCCTGCGCTCATCGGCCAACCGGCAGTCTTCGAGAGCCTGACCATTCTGGCCGGGGTGTCGTGCGTGCTGCTCATTGCCATGGGGACTGCACAGCATCGCCTCTTGCGCAGCACACAATTGGTTGTGCCACAACGGGTGGTTGCGGTGACGTCGATCCTGGTGTTCCAGATCTTCGGCGCCTTGCCGGCCTCCTTTCTATTCCGTGAGGTGACGACGTTCGACCGGTATCTGCTCCCGCTGTTGCCTCTCTCGCTGTGTCTGGCCTCGTGGGCCTTTTCACGCCCGGAAGGACATCGGCTGGCTACCTGGTCTCTGGCGGTTCTTATTGCAGTGTTTTCGGTGACGGCGACCGGGGACTGGTTGCGCTTAGAGGCGGCGACCTGGGATCTGGCTCAGTGTGCAAACCAGCATGGAATCGCAAACGATCGGCTGATAGTGGGAGCTGGATGGGATGGCTATCACCTGTGGGAGGCCTCTCGAAGGGGGATCGGCCCGGATCCCCCCGAACAAGCCCCAGGCTGGGTTGTCCTCTGGGGACTCAGAACCGATGGTCGGTACCGCATTTCCGGGGTGCCTTTGGAGGGGTTTCGAATCATTGGAGAGGTCAGAGTCCGACCGGTGTTGCTAGGTGAGACTGTGCCCCTGTATCTCTTGCGGCAGGAGGGCGCGGATGGGATCCGAGCTCTGGACAGAGAGCTTGTCTATCCGCAGCCACCCACGCATCGCAATAGAGTGTCGTGCTAAACGAAAGAGATACCCGTTCGTCCAGGAACGTGCCTCAGTCCTGGGTGCGGCGGGCGTGGCCGCTGGCGCTGGGACCGTTGGTGGGGGCGCTGGTGTGGTCCTTCGGGCCAGACACCTTCACCCTAGAGCACTACACCGACCACCTCCGCCACGAGTACGCCGCCTGGGCGTTCTTGCAAGTGGGTCTGCGCGTCTGGTCCGAGCCTCTGGCGGCCTGGGGGGTGACCACCCTCCACCCTCATCTGCTCTGGGAGAGGCTCCCCTACAGC
>JBOGJG010000373.1:0-1368 GCA_050747825.1 Acidobacteriota bacterium
TTCGAGCTTTCATCGTTCTTGCCGAGACTGAATGTCGATACAGGATGACGGTGATGTAATGTTCTGCGTGTAAAAGACGAAGGGTGTAAGCTGGGTCGTTGTCGAAGCGAACCATTTCCACTGAAGGAGGCTTACACCCATGCAGACGCTAGTGTAGTGTCTCAATAACGGCTTTACAATGATTGACCTTATCCAAAAGCTCATCGACTTTCTTGGTCCACACGAAGAGTTTTGGCTGTGCGTTGTTGAGCCGGATGAATTCTTCGATGGCTGCAATTAGATCTGGCACGCTCCTGAAGACGCCCCTCCGGATCCGCTTGCGGGTCAGTTCGCCAAACCAGCGCTCCACGAGGTTCAGCCAGGAAGAGCTGGTCGGGGTGAAGTGCAAGTGAAATCGTGGATGCTTCTTCAGCCACTGCTTCACTGTGGGATGTGTGTGCGTCCCATAGTTGTCGAGGATCAAGTGCAGCTCCAGCCCTGGCGGGGTTTCACCATCGATAGTACGCAGGAACTTCAGGAATTCTTCGTGTCGATGGCGAGGATAACAGGTGCCAATCACGGTGCCGTCCAGCACATTGAGGGCCGCAAACAAGCAGGTTGTGCCGTGGCGCTTGTAGTCATGCGTCATGGTGCCACAGCGCCCTTTTTTCATCGGCAATCCCGGTTGGGTCCGGTCCAGCGCCTGCACCTGCGATTTTTCATCCACACACAGCACCAGGGCCTTGTCGGGAGGGTTGAGATACACCCCGACGACATCCGTCAACTTCTCCACGAACTGCTTGTCTTTCGACAATTTGAAGGTTCTGAGCCGGTGTGGCTTCAAGCCGTGGGCATCCCAAATGCGCGCCACCGTCGCATGACTGACTCCGTACACCTTCGCCAGCGTCCGTGTGCTCCAATGGGTCGCGTCTGGCGGCCTCGTATGCAGCGTCGCGTTCACAATCGCCTTGACGGTCTCGCGCGCCAGGCCCTGCGCGCTCGGACCGTGCGGGGCGTCTTCGGACAACCCCACCGGCCCCGCCTGCTTGAACCGCTCACGCCACAGCAGCACAGTCGGGCGCGATGTGTGCAATTGATGGGCAATCGCATGATTGGCGAGTCCCTCTGCGGCCAGCAGACAAATACGCGATCGCAAGACGATCCGTTGCGGTGTCGTCTTGGCACGGATCCACGCGCTCAAGGTCTGTCGCTGGTCCACGCTCATCGGCAAGGGGTCACTTGGTTTCCACATGGATGGCACGATAGCATGGCGCCATCACATTGGAAAGATATTACTGTTACAGTACACTAGCACACGGGCGATCGGTCTTTGTTTGATGCTCACCTCTCCAACCCGCTCCAGCGGCATCGCTGCAATCTCACGACCTG
>JBOGJG010000374.1:0-1045 GCA_050747825.1 Acidobacteriota bacterium
CGCCTACACTGGCCGCGAGTGGGACGCGGATGCCGGGATGTACTACTACCGGGCAAGATGGTACGACGCCGAGGCCCGGAGGTTCATCTCCGAAGACCCGATCGGCTTCAGCGCGGGCGATCCGAACCTGAACCGGTACGTGGGGAACAGCCCGACGAACTTCATCGATCCCAGCGGCCTCAAAGTCTACGTTGCTGGGAGAGACCTCGCGAGTTCCCCAATTGGAAACCACATTTTAATCGTCGTCATCCCAGATGATCCTGACACGTGGACACAAGGCCTCCAACAGTGCGGACAAGGCGTCCAAGGATTTACAATTGCAGCCTTCAACAAAGGAGGCCGCCTGCAGCTTGAATTCAACAACAAATACGACCTTATCGCACTGCGAGAGTACTATGGGATGATCCGCCGCCGTTGGTACCAGTCGGATTTTGACTTGCACATGCACCTCGTGCCGACGCCTGCCGGCCTCTCCGACGCTGAATTTGACAGTCTGGTCGTGCGACTGGCGAAGATTTATCGGGAGAACGAAAAGCGGGACAATGTCGATTACAGCCTCCAAAACCGCAATTGCGGCACTTTCGTTAATACGCTCCTGATGGTTGGCGGCGTTGATCGCGAGACTCGCGAGGATCTGACCGAGTTTCCTGGCTTTGACTGGGGCGAAGAAGATCTTTTGGATGAGGGCCTCTTCGGAGTTCCCAGCAAGCCGTCAAACCCACCAGTGCCTCATCCGTCCCCCCCGACTTTCGTCCTGCCCGGACTTGTACATCCGGATATCAACGAGGCATAACACATCCCTGACTGGCTCCTTTGTCTTGTATGGCGCTGGTAGTGGAGAGACTGCATGATCTCGGTGTTCAACTTTCTTCTGAACGAAATGTGGCCGGGGCTTGCCCTTATTTGGATCTGCTTTCACGTGCCGATCGGAATCTTGATCTACGGCCTTGCCTGGCTGGTTTGGCGACGAAGGCTGAAATGGCACAGACTGGATGCCGTTGCCTTGTTCGTTCCTTACTTCCTTTGGGCATCGCTTCTTATCGTC
>JBOGJG010000375.1:0-1542 GCA_050747825.1 Acidobacteriota bacterium
AATCTTGCTTCTTCCGCTCCTCGGTGGTGTAACGGCAAGCATCCCGGACTTTTAATCCGGTGGGAGCAGGTTCAAATCCTGTCCGGGGTACGTCAGGAATGCCGCTGGGACGGCACGCAGGCTGTAACCCTGCCGACCTTTGTCTAAGGTGGTTCGATTCCCCTTCCTGGCACACAGTAAGAGAAGGTTGCTGAAGTGCTCCATAATTCCATTCGGGACCGAGCCCAAGGAAGCTCCGATTCTCTCTGTATCACGCGTTGCTGGTGTCAGTGGCAGCATCTCTGCCTTCCAAGCAGATGGGGCGAGTTCGAATCTCGTGCAGCGCTCGCGTTAGTGGCTCAGTTGGTAGAGCATCTCGTTGCCAACGAGAAGGTCACGGGTTCAAGTCCCGTCTAGCGCTCGCCCGTCAGGTGTTGATGGCTGCACGCATCCGTGGTAAGGATGAAGAAGTGGTTCGAGTCCACTGACAGGCTCCCACCTGTAGTTCGAATAGGATTTGACAGGTTCCCCCCTGTAGCCCGAATGGAGCGGGCAGCAGTGTTCTAAGCTGACGGTTGAGGGTTCGAATCCTTCCAGGGGGACGTTGGCTGGACAGCCGACCGCGGCTAGTTCGCCTGTAGCGGCTAGCTGAGGAAAGTCCGGACTCCTCTGCATACGGTGGGAGGCTTTCGCCGTTTCACCACCAAGGGAGCGATCGCAAGCAGCCTAGCGGGAGTGCAGCGCGGTGATGGCAGGTAGCGAGCATAGATAGATGGTCGGCCTCGACAGAATCCGGCTTACAACGCCAACAACGGGTTCCTGCATGGAATTGGTATACAGGCTGGTCTTAGAAACCAGTGCCGCAAGGCGTCAGGGTTCGAATCCCTGGGAACCCACTCGGGTCCGTAGCTCCAACTGGCAGAGCGGTAGGTTTGCACCCTAGTGGATGAGAGTTCGAATCTCTCCGGATCCACTGAGGTAGGCCGGAATGGTTTTCCGAGCGTTTCTTATACAAACGCCAAGCTGGTTCAATTCCAGATACCTCAACGGGGCGTGTATGGCATCGACCCGGCGGGAAAACGCCAAGGCGCCTCGCCGGGCACTCGGGTTCGAGTCCCGAACGATCCACGCAGAGGAGACGTAGCTCAGTTGGTAGAGCGTGGGTGTGAAGCGCCCAGCGTCGGAGGTCCGATTCCTCCCGTCTCCACGGTCTTTAGATATGTTCATAAGAACAAGACGACATTCGGCCCCTTAGACCCAATAGGTAGAGGCAAGCGGCTTAAACCCGCTAAAAGTCTGGGTTCGAATCCCAGAGGGGCTACGGATCGCAGGTGTTATTTGGTAGCATGCGTGGCTCTTAACCATTGCGGACAACGTTCGATTCGTTGGCGGTCCACGGAGCCTGTGGCCGAGTAGTAAGGTATGCGCCTGCAAAGCGTAACGACGAGGGTGCAAGTCCCTTCAGGCTCTCGACACCGTGCTAGAGTCCCAATTGGTAGAGGCTGCCGTCTCAAAAACGGTGCGGTCTGGGTTCGAATCCCAGGCACGGTACGCAGGATACGC
>JBOGJG010000376.1:0-4869 GCA_050747825.1 Acidobacteriota bacterium
AGTCAGCGGTCAGCGGTCAGCGGTCAGCGGTCAGCGGTCAGCGGTCAGCGGTCAGCGGTCAGCGGTCAGCGGTCAGCAGTCAGCGGCCAGCGGAGCATTTCGCTAGGATAAACGATAAAACCGTCAATATATATATTTGTGGTTAGAGCGGCGCGGCGTGTTGCGGCCAAAGCTTTTTTGACGACCAGCTACAGGCGCCGCTTTTGGAGAAAAAAGTCAATTCCAGTGAAAAAAAGAGTGGACGGAAGATCGGGTCCATGTCAAAGTGATTCTTGTCCCGAGTGGTTCAAGAGACATCGGCCACGAGGTTGGTTGAAAAGCCAACCGAGGTTATGAGCCGATAGATCTAAAGGTCACTTGGGACATTTTTTTTGGTCCTCCTGCCGCATGTTCCAGCAATTTGATTACCTGCAGAGCGTCGATTCCACCAGCGAATATTTGAAGCAGTTTATCGGGCAAGGTGTTCCGCGCGTGATCGTGGCCGGCGAACAACTGGCGGGCAAGGGACGCTACGGCCGCCACTGGCACTCTCCGGCGGGAGAAGGCCTGTACGTTTCTTACCTGCTTTATCCGTCCTGGAGCGTGGACAGGGCCACTTACCTGAACAGCATCTCGGCCTTGGCGGTCACCTCGGCCATTCGGCTTTGCGGGGGGGCGGAGCTGAATCCGAAACTGAAGCCGCCCAATGACATCCTGATTGAAGGCAGGAAAGTCAGTGGTGTCCTGACGGAATTGGGCAGCTTGAACGATCGGATCACCTGGGCCATCATCGGTATTGGAGTGAATCTGCACCAGAAAATCTTCCCGCCGGAACTGGAAGCGAAAGCCACATCGCTGGCGCTGCAAGGACTGACCGCTCCTCATCCCCTCGATTTCTGTGAAACGCTCACGGCTGAACTGGAGCGTTTGTATGGAAGCCTCGAGGCCGGGCAGTGGGAAGCAGTGCAGGAGAAATTCGAGCATGAGCACTTTTAGACGAACGATCTTCATTGTCTGGTTTATGTGCACGGCAGCGAGTACTCCCACTCTGGCGCAGAGAACAGTCAAGCCCGTCCTGCACGGCCAGCACTGGATGGCCATCACCGGTAAACCTCTGGCAGCCAATGCCGGCGCCCAGATTTTCCAGCGGGGTGGAAATGCCGTTGACGCCGCCTGTGCCATGCTGGCCGCCACCTGCACCATGTTTGATGCCGTGAGTTGGGGAGGGGAGACCCAGGCGCTTATTTACAATCCCAAAACCGGAAAAGTGATCGGGATCAACGGCCTGGGTGTGGCTCCCAGCGGAGCGACTCCCGATTTTTTCCGCCAACAGGGGATGGAGTTTCCTCCCGCTACAGGTCCACTGGCTGCGGTAACCCCCGGAAATCCAGGAGGTCTGATGGTCATGCTGGCCGAATTCGGCAGCATGAGCCTGAAACAGGTCCTGCAGCCGGCTCTCGTCCTGGCGGACGGCTACCCGATTGAACGGCAGCTCGCCGATGCCATCGAGAAAGAAAAAGAAGAAATCAAGAAGTGGCCCTACTCTCGGAGATTGTTCCTGACCCACCCTGGGGAAGAGCGGGAAGCTCCCTATCCTGGAGAGATCTTCCGCCAGCCGGACCTGGCGTCGATGCTGCGCAAGCTGATGGAAACTGAACAGCAGGCGCTGGCCGCCGGCAGGAGTCGCAAGGATGCCATCTATGCGGCTTACGAGCGCTTCTATAAGGGCGACATCGCCCGGGAGTTCGCCCGCAGCTCGCAGGAACAGGGAGGTCTCCATACCGTCGAGGACCTGGCCAATTGGAAGGTGCACATCGAAGACCCGCAGATGACGACTTATAAGGGGATCGAAGTGTACAAGCTGACGACCTGGGTCCAGAGTCCGGTCCTCTTGCAGGCGCTCAACCTGCTGGAAAATCTGGACCTCAAGCCCATGGGCTACAACAGCGCTCGCTATATCCACGCCCTCTATCAGGCGATGAACCTGGCCTTTGCCGACCGGGATTTCTATTACGGAGATCCCTACTTTCCTCCCGAGGAGCCGATCCGCGGGCTGCTTTCGAAGGAATACGCGCGCCAACGTCTGAAACTGATTGACTGGGAAAAAAACGATCCCGATATCAAACCGGGCGATCCCTACCCGTTTGAGGGCAAGACGAACCCGTTTCTGGACTTGCTTCAAAAATGGGACAACGGCGCTCCTGAGCAGAGTGAGCTGGAGACTGAAGAAAGCGCTTTCTACGATCAGCGATTCGAGCAGAGTTTTCTGGCCGGCACCACCTCGGTACAGGCCGCCGACGCGGAGGGTTGGGTTGTCTCCATCACTCCTTCCGGAGGCTGGATTCCCGCCTGTATTGCGGGGAAAACCGGCGTGGGTATGAGTCAGCGCATGCAGAGCTTCGTGCTGGACCAGTCCTTGAATCCGTTCAACGTGCTCGAGCCGGGCAAGCGTCCCAGGGCCACGCTGACACCGACTCTTGCCCTCAAAGACGGCAAGCCTTTTCTCTCCTTTGCCGTTCAGGGAGGCGATACCCAGGATCAGAATCTTCTCCAGTTCTTCCTCAACATCGTCGAGTTTGGAATGAACGTTCAGGAGGCTGCAGAGGCGGCCAACATCACCAGCTATCAGATGCGCAGCTCATTCGGTGAGCACGATTCCAGGCCCGGCCGGCTGACTCTCAACGACCTGGTACCCCCCTGGGTGAGAAAGGATCTTAAAGCCATGGGATACGACTTGAGGTTCGAGGAGAGCACCTCCGGTCCCATTAATGCCATCTTTTTCGACAGCAAACATGGGACGATGTGGGGCGGATCCAGCCATCACGGAGAGGACTACGGCATCGGCTGGTAGCGACCAGGAGAAGTTCGACCATGAGCATTTTTAATTACCAGCAAAAGAGGCCTGGTTACTTCGCTCGTCTGAAGGACGCATTAAAGGTTACCAAGGAGGACCTCACTCACCGGATGGACGAGCTGATGGGGACGGCCGACAGCCCCATTACCGAACAGCAGGTCGATGATCTGGAAGACATCCTGATCAGCACCGATATCGGAGTGGAGACGACGCTCGATATCACCGAGAAGATCCGCGAGCAGACCCGAGGGAAGAGCTATCTTACTTCTTTTCAGGTGAAGCGAATGATTCGCGAGGAGATTCTGGGCATTCTGAACAATGTCGATCGGGTGACTCCTGACACGGGGACCACGCGCCCTCAGGTGGTTTTGGTCGTCGGCGTCAACGGAACGGGAAAGACCACCACCATCGGCAAGCTGGCTCACTTGTACAAAAAGGACGGCTTTAGCGTGATGATTTCGGCATCAGACACCTTTCGGGCGGCGGCGATCGAACAACTGACGACCTGGGCTGATCGAACCGGCTCGGAAATTGTGAAGCAGTCGGCCGGCTCGGATCCCGCGGCTGTGCTTTTCGACGCCATTGCCGCAGCCAAAGCTCGCCGCAAGGACGTCCTGATTGTGGATACCGCCGGACGACTGCATACCAAGGTCAATCTCATGCAGGAGCTGGAGAAGATCAATCGCATTGCCACCCGCGAGGTGGAAGGGGCTCCTCACGAGGTCTTTCTGGTGCTGGATGCCACGACGGGACAAAACGGGCTGGTGCAGGCGCGCGAATTTCTCAAGAACACGGCTATTACAGGCACCGTCGTTACCAAGCTGGACGGCACGGCCAAAGGCGGCATCGTAGTGGCCATTGCCAAGGAGCTGAAGATTCCCATCCGCTACATCGGCGTAGGCGAGAAGGTGGAGGACCTGGTCGAATTCTCGCCGGAAGCTTTCGTGGATTCCTTGTTTACGGAGAAGGCTGCCGTTTAGGTCAGTCGAAAACGAGATCCGGAGGGGCGCCGGCATTCGGGTTGAAGTCCCCATAATCCAGGCCCATAGCCCAAGCAGAAGCCACAGAGACACAGAGACACAGAGACACCGAGAATTCTCCGTGATCTCTGTGTCTCTGTGGCTGATTTAAGGCGTTTTTTTATCGACACTCCTCGGAATTTCTCCGAATGTGCTGTAGTAGCTCAGAGTCGTTCGCTCTTTGCGCTGGTTGGGAAGATCGTAGATGTCGCAAGCTTCATAGGGGTGAGAGTAAAGGTGCAGGGTGACAGCGGATTCGTCGAAGGGATTCTCAACGGAGTGGATGTCAGCGGGCCCGTCCAGATAATGGGGTTCTCCGACCTCCGTGGAAAGGACATCCAGAGTGACGGAACCGGCGGAAGATTTTTCGAAGTAGTTCGTGAAGCGCAGCTTGCCCCTCTCGACCCGGGCCCAGCATTTCTCGCCTTCATGACCGTGAGCCGGCGCCGCCTGTCCGGGCGACCAGCAGATGAGCAGGAGCTCGAATTCCTTAGACTTATGAATCAGGTTGCGAGTGTACTGCCCGTCGCGGTAGAACTCGTAGCGTTCCAACTCTCCTGGCGCAAAGGAAACATCCTGAAAAAATCGATGGACCTCCCGAACGGGAAAATCCTCGACTGCAAATTCATTCAGCTTCTCGATAAACTGACCCAGTGTCATATCCGCGGCTTTCATTCTCGCGATTGTACAACAAGCTGACGGCAGCCACCTTTGACAACCTGTATTGAGCCACGGATTACACGGATTGATGCCGATTGGTCTGGGTAATCCGTGTAATCCGGGGCAAAAAATACGTGGCTTATCTCAACGAACCATCGACTGCGAGGTGATGCGAATGCCGTCCAGGCGCAGGGCAATGGCGGGGATGGGGAATTGGCTGCGTATTCTAAAGAGGCGGCTCTAGCGCTTCGTAACATAAATAAGTGGGCTATCGCTGGAGGCGATTTGACCCGTATTCAAGACGCGAGGAAGGCGCCTATCCGGGAATAGGCAACTGACGAGCAACGCTGAAGACGG
>JBOGJG010000377.1:0-1659 GCA_050747825.1 Acidobacteriota bacterium
CGCGCCCGACCATGTACGGCTCGGGCACTTTGTGGAAGTACGCCCAGACGGTCGGCCCGGCCGAGAAGGGCGCGGTCACCCACCCCGGCGCCAAGGCCGAGGTGCGGAGCTACGCCGAGCTGTAACCAAAGCCAGATGAATGATCAGCCAGAGCGAGGCCGCTTCCCGACAGAGAACCTGTCGCTTCTTCGTTATGAGGCGATCATCATCGAGGCCTTAAAGGGCCGCCCTGGTTTTGGTAAGCAGGCGGCGCGGAGTGCCGTGCGGCATGTGAATGCCGCCTGGAGAACGCGGGACAGTGACCTTGAGATGGCTGTGCTTCGAATTATTACGGCTGAAGAGGAGGCAGCAGCCGCTATATTTTACAGCATCAAGAGAAAAAAATACGATGGACACCAACAGATCAATCTCAAGAGTCATATGCACAAGCTAGCTCTTGGCGTATTTCTCCGCATGCTTGGCGATTTTTTCCAAACAATCCATCTAGTCCAGGAATTGGACTTACGTTTGGATTTCACAGAGGGAGACGGTTACGTAAGCACTTCCTTCTCAGGCAAGCCCTATGGACTGGATGGTCGATTCAAGCCGATTCCCCCGCTGCACTTCAGTATGAAGCGGGATGGGTTAGAATATTACTTCGAAGACGAGTTTAAGCAGTTCTGTGAGCGTAAAAATATTAAAAAAATGGAGGAGCACATTAAGGAGTTGGCGGGTATGCGCCACAGCCTCCTTTACGCAGTGGATGCTGGCATAGCCGAGTGCAAAGTGGGTCAGGGCTTTTTTGATACTAGAAGGCGATGGATTTTCTTTCTACTCGCGATCTATGTTATGGTGGACTCATATAGGGAGCATCAGCTGTTTGTGTTGCATGCCGTATCAGCCTTTTGTCGGATGATCAGATATGTGGTTCCTCGTGATGTCGGGCTTGAATCATGAATCCTGCAACCGGAGCCCTCATGGTCCCTGGGGGAGCCGTCAATCTGCACGACTTTACCGTCAGGCAATCGGGGCCGATTTGATCTCCGACTCCAGCAACAGCATGGTGGCAATTCCGAAGCATCCACGACCATCATCGGGGCAGGCCGCGCTCGTCGTAACCGATGATCTCGTCGGGTGTCCGGCCGTCGCGATCGATCCGTGATGCAATCCGCCTCGCGATCGCCATCAGCTCCTCCACCGAGGCCTTGGCGCGCTCGCGCTCCTCGCGCTCGATCCGCTCGCGCACGGCGGTCTTGACGGCGACGGTGATGCTCTCGCCGGTCAGTGTCGCCAGCCGGCGAGCCAGCTGATCGGCCTCCGGATCTTTGATGTTGAGCGCCATGGGTTCTTCCTCAGGAAGAAACGGCTCCGAATTCTCCCTCTAGGGCGCGAAGCAGGGGGGCGTCAAGGCTCGATGGTTGCGAGCCGGACGAGCCGCGCCGGGCGCGGCGTCGGCCATCCCCGCGCGCACCGCGGTCGACCCCCTCGGGCGGGGGCGGCTCGCAATTCGGCCTTGCAATCCAGGGCGCCAGGGCACACATCGCACAGTTCTTAACTTCGGGTTCATTGCTGGTTTGTGGGGGAGAGCGATGGCACACCACTCTCTTGCCCAAATTGGGGTGAACACCGAAGCGGAGGCGAGCAGCGCCCGAGCCGAGGTGGAGGTCCAAGCGGGTAAGT
>JBOGJG010000378.1:0-2168 GCA_050747825.1 Acidobacteriota bacterium
GACCGAAAAACCGCGCTCGACGCACGGATGCTTGTCTCGTGAACGAGCCGAGAAGCTGAATTTCGGAATCGCAAGCAATCGCCAGCGCGAAATCGCCTCCGATCACCTGAATTTCGTCCAAGATAAGTGGAATCGCTCAATTTAGGTTAAAGAAATTTTTCAGGAACTTTTTAGATGACTCTACGAATCCCTTTTCGGGAACTTTTTTAGTTGACGCTACAGGGGGCTCCCGAGCTCGACCTGGCCCGGAAGCCCTGCTTTTATTTTTGTGTTTGTTTTTGCATGGCTGACCGTTTGGCTGGACCAGCTGCCTGACCGTTGCGGTAGGATTCCAGGAGTTTTTGCTTGATCTGCGTTTTCACCCGTGTCAACCACTGCTCGTAGCTTTCATGGTTTTGTTCTTCGCCAACCAGAACCTCTGTCAGCCAAGCGTCAACCTCAGCCATGTAGCCAGATTTTTGCTCGGACATAGTTGCGGCCCTTTCTGGAAGCGTTAGCTCTATCGGCGGTAGCTGCTTGCCTTGCTCACCGCAGGGCGGACACCACCGAAAACTTTTCGCTGTCAAGCCGACGGGCTTCCTTTTTCCAGTAGGGGATTGGGCGAGAAAAGTTTTCGGTAGACTGCAAAGACCTGTGAGCAAGGGCGGTTTTAATGCTGGCCTCGGTGGAACGAGAGCGGTGCATCGACCGACCGGAAATGAGGCAAAAGTCGAGCAATGCCTTTTCTCGCCTTCCGCCGCGCTGGGGCGGGAAGGGACGCGAAGCGCTTTGTCCCTGGGGACAAACGCACCCCGCGACCAAGTAGCGGAGCGTATAACGCCGCGAGCGAGAGGCGAGGCGGAGAGGGGAATTTTGCCGAGCAAGACGAACGAGCGTAAGCAGCCCCGCGTGAAGACTTGCGAGGGCATCCGAGGGGCAAAACAGAACCCGCCACCGAGCAGTAGCAACTTGCGAGCGGAGCGAGAGCTGCCCTGAAGCCGACTTTGGCACAGGGACAAAGGAAAAGGGATTGCTCGAGCACGGTCTTTTGCCGAAAGGACTGGAGCGACCGAGGCCCTCTTAACGGGGGCGGGGGATCAATTAAAGGACAGGGAAGGCACGGACCAAACCAAGGCTTCAGTTCCAAAACCAAAAAACCCTCCCAGCGGGAGGGGAGACCTGCCTAGGGCAGGGCAGGGGAGAGGGCTGGTCAGGAAAGGAAACTCGCCGGGAGATACCAATTCCAGCTCGGCTTTGCGATGGGAGATGCTGCCACCTTTGCGGAGGCCTGTGACCCAGCGGGAGGGGGAGGGGGAGGTTTCAATGAGCCAGCTCCCGCTTTTTCTTTGGAGAGAGAAGAGCAACGGCCTTCTTGCGCGTGGCAGGTTTTTTGTTATTCAGCTCAATCTGAAAGGAGGGCGGTTCGCCATTCCACCGGATACGCTGGGTCTTGCAGGCCAATCCGGAAGTAACGGCGCCAGGAGTTATAAACGACACCGCGCCGCCTCCGACCTATGTTTGACCTGATACCATCGAGGATCGTAGCGAGGCCGTCACTATCGTTGCGTGACAACCACAATGGATCATCCTGGTCTTCGCTGACCTTGATCAACTCTATCAGTTTGTTCTTTCGATCCTCGAGGGCAGCTCGGGCGCGCTCATTGTGTCGAGCATCTCCCATGGCCGCCATCAGGGGAATGAAAAAGTTGTTGCTGTTTTGAATAGCGAGCCGCCACTTGGGGTCGTCCTTGTAGTGTTCCTGTATGACCTCGTTAAGATCCCGGCACACCCACACAAAGTCAACACGGCATAGTTCACTCCCAATTTCCGTGACTCGTTCTTCCAGCGCCAAATTGGGCGTATCATCGCCCTGGGTGTACTCTACAGAAGCCTCTAAGGGCTCTTGACAGTTTTTGCAGGCAAGCAGCATGAGCTTATTTTGGCAGGAAGGGGTGACTTTCCTCTGTCGTGAATAATAAAGGATTGCGCCAGTCTGACGCAATCCTGCTTATCCACAACCTCTTAACTAAAAGGCTTTTCGAAGAGGAGAAAGCCGGAGTGCCGCCTTTAGGGGCGGAAGGCGACAGGCACAGGTGCGGCTTTTAGTCTTGCGTGCTAAATCGCCAGAGGCAATAATTGTCTTCACCAGAGTTTGTTCTTCAGCTAGGTGGGCGGGACTCGCGGCGTAT
>JBOGJG010000379.1:0-9929 GCA_050747825.1 Acidobacteriota bacterium
CTATTTGAACCGGGCGAGGCTCATTCTGACCGAAGCGAAGGCCTACCATAAGGCGGGGGGCATGGAATTTAGTCATCCGACGGTCTCAGGAAGGGGTTGAGTCGGCGCTAAAGGCGGCTCTCCGACAGGATTGGAGATTCCAAAAGTTCATGATGTGGGTTCTTTTCTGAAGAGAAACCGTGAACGCTTCCAAGGTGAGATCGAGCAGAAAATCGATCATCTCGCCTCCATTACAAGGCGACTCCGGCAGGAAAGAGAGGTGAGTTTTTACGGGGATGAGGAGACAGGTGTTCCGGCAGAAGAGCTCTAAACTGAAGAGGACGCCAACCAAGCTATCAGCGACGCCGGACCTGGCATTAGAGTTATGCGAAAAATCATGGGCTCTCATTAAAACCCAGGCTATATAGAGCCCTTGGCCGGAAGCTTCAGCCGCCTGACTGGCGCCGGACGGCGGGGGCAATCTGCCGCTTGGCGTACTCGAAGGGCGGAGGTGCGATTTTCTTGTCCTGGGACCTGGCTTTCTGCGGCTCGGACAGGCCGGTCGTTTGCACGAACTCGATGAGAAAGGCCAGCATCACCGACATCATCAGGCCGACTGCCAGGGCGATGGCGGTGTTCAGCATGACCTTCGGCTTGGTCGCGCCTTCGGGAGGCACCGCAAAAGCGCCGATCTTGACGTCCTGATCCTGCTCGGAGTCGGCCAGCAGAGCGCTCTCATGCTTGGCGGCCAGCGTCTTATAGGTCGCCTGAGCGCTTTCGACCTCACGCTTCAGGACGCCCACCTCGTAATCGCGCTCGCGCTCCAGTGTCGCCAGGACTGCCACCTTTTCGCGGTTCATCCGGTCCCAGCTCCAGCTCTTTCCCCAGGATTAGCTGATGGAGCTCCTGAGCCTCCTCCTGCCGCTCTACGATCATCCTTTGAAGGGCTTCCCTCTGCGGAACCAGAGCGTCATAAGCCACCTGCGTGTCGGCGAGCCGCTGGGCGAGACTCTGATAGATGGGATTGAGCTCCTGAGTTCTCAGCTTCAGCGCTTCAAGCTGCTCAGCGGTTTCAGCCGAGAAGTCTTTGCCGACTTTGTCCCAAAGAGCATCATCACTGATGGATTTGGCAAGGATCAAGAATTGAGGATGCGCCTGGATCTCCTTCTTCAACTCGGCCAGAGTGTCGCCCGTGTGTTTAATCTCGAGCTCGATCTTATGAAGTGTGGTGAGGAGCCCAACAGATTCGGTCAGCTCGCGCTGGATAGCTTCGAGCTGTTTCTTCAAAGCCTCGATGTTCCACTTGGCCTGAAAGTCCGCGAGGCGGCTATTCCAAAGGTTCTCGGTGATCCTGATCTTCTCCTGAAAAGAATTTTCAGTGCCTTTTAGCTTCGTTTCGGCAACGGCCAGTCTACCCTTGGACTCCGGGTACTCCGCTCGGATGAACTGGAGAGTGCCCTGCTGTCCTTTAGTCGCCAAGCCGCCGCTTTCGTTGATAAAGGTTTCCGCCCAGCTATTGGCGACCGCCGCCGCCTTTTCGGGGTCACCGGCCTCGACAATCAAATCGATCAGGGGGATATAGGGCTGATCTTTTTCCTTGCCCGGATAGATTTGGGTTTCGAGACTCCCAATGCCCTCATCGGCTCCAATAATCCCCTTCTCGATCAACTCAGTTCGGAGCCGGCTGGCGATGTAGCCGGATTCCAGGATGGACTGATAGGTTTCCACCGAAAGCGGCGCCGGTTTGAGTTCCGTCGAAAACTTGGGAGGCATGAGGATCAAGGTGGCCTTGGCTTCGTAAACTCTCGTCATCAGGCTGCTGACAACGAAAGCCGCCAGCGCACAGGCCAGCGTCCCCGCTACTATAAGATAGCGGCGCCGCCACAGAACGTGGATATAATCCGCCAGGTTAACCGTATCCTGGTCCTCGTAACCGGGATAATAAGCCGGAGCCAAAACATAAGTCGGCTGCGGCAGATTCTCCTCCGAACCGTTCGGTTTCTTCACTTCCCCCATAATCAATCCAGTTTAGCACAACCCGGCCGGCTTTGAGACGGCGATTTTCATGCGAGGCATTCGCGCTGTGGCCTCTCTCAAGCAAGTTCAAATTTTGAACGGGAGATTTTCGGCCAAAAAGCCGAGAAGGCCGATCAAATACCCGCTGGGCAGCCCAAGGCCTCTCCTTTTTCAAGTTCTGAGCCGCCTTAAAAAGACACCTCTGCTCAGATCTGGGTTCCTTTAATGGGTAGTGGGCACGGCGAAATTCCCGTTGGACAAGCCAATTCCTTTTGACCTGATCAGCAAAATCGTGAAGTTCAGGGCCAGGGAAAATCTGGAAAGAGCAAAAGCAAAAGGGAAGAAGAATAGGGAAACGAAGTGACGGCCTACGTCCACATAAGCGTGCGGATGTTGACAAGCACTTCGAGCATGCGAAGCGATGTGGTGCCCGGATTGTTCAACCTCCGACGGACATGCCTTTCGGCGAACGACAGTATACGGTCCAGGATTACGCCGGGCACTGGTGGACGTTCTCGCAAGACATCGCTGACCTCCCGCCGGTTCAGAACGAGCATCACTGAATCCTTTTAATCCAACATAGAGCCACGGATTTCTCGAATTGATGCTGATTAAATCAGTGTCATCCCTGTAATCCGCGGCTGACCAGGATCGGCACCGCTTTTTCAGCACGGCAAGTTTTGTCACCTTTCGCTGAGCAACTTGTGAGGAAATCCGAGCCTGTATTATAACTGAGCCGATATAAGGGATACCAAAACTATGACCGTCATTCGTGCGAGCATCGAACTGGATCTCCAACCCTCGGCAGCGTTCGAGGTTTTCGTCGAGGAGCTGGCCTCGTCTCTGGCCGGAATGGGGATTCGGTTCGAAGCGAGAGCCGGCGGGCGCCTCTTTGAAGGTGCGATTCTGGTGGGCCGGGTTGTTTCCTGGAGGCCGGGCGAGCGATTCTCCCTGAATTGGCATCAGGCAGACTGGAATCCGGATGAGATGACGGAAGTTGAAGTGCGATTTGAAGCTTTCGAGGGGGGCACCAGGGTCCTGCTCGAGCACCGGGGGTGGGGAGGTCTCATCGGGGAGCCAGGCGAGCTTGCCGCCTGGTTCGCCGGTCAGGTGGCCGCGCCCATCTTTCGGGCAACGGCGCCGTCGGCTCTGGGGGAATGGCTCACCGATCGCAGGGCTCGACGGCCGTCGGGTGCAGCGGCGCGCGCCGTCTATCGTGATCCGCTCTATCACTATCCCAATTTCCGGGTGATCCTGGCCGAACTCGCGCTGACTGCGGACGATTCCCTGCTCGAAGTAGGCTGCGGCGGCGGCGCACTCCTCAAGGAGGCGCTTCAGAGCGACTGCCGCGCGGCGGCAGTCGATCACAGTCCGGATATGGTGCGGCTCGCGCGCGAAGTAAACCATGAGGCCGTGGCCGATGGACGCCTCATGCTTCTGGAAGCCAGTGCCGGCTCGCTGCCCTTTGCCGACGCGACTTTTACCTGCGCGGCTATGACGGGCCTTCTCGGCTTCTTGCCTGATCCGGTGGCGGCGCTCGCGGAAATCCGGCGCGTGCTCGCCGCCGGCGGACGTCTGGTCGTCCTGGGCAGCGACCCGGAGCTCAAAGGCACGCCGGGCGCACCCGAGCCGATGGCCTCACGGCTGCGCTTCTACGAGGAACACGAGCTGGAGCGACTGGGGCGCAAGGCGGGATTTGAGGGGATACAAGTGGTAAGGCGCGACCTGCAGCCCTTCGCGCGCGAGGTGGGCGTGCCGGAGGAGCAGCTTGCGCTTTTTGCGGTCGGCACGCGCTTTCTGCTCGCCCGAAAAGGCGCAGGATGAAAACACCCGTACTCAATCGCCTTCCCGCCGGAGTCCTCCGGTTTGGCTGTCGTCCATCGGATTCCTGAGTCCGAACCAGTTTCCTTCGATATCTGTGAAGATGGCGAACAGGCCCCAGGGCCTTCACCTGATCGTCCACCACAGGTCAGCGCCTCTCCTGATGGGGAATCCGCTCCATCGACGCCGGCACTCCAGAGATCGTAGTCGGGATCATGCCGGCCAGGCGACCGGTACCGATAATCCCGAAACAGGTTGAGAAACGGCAGAGGGAATGTTAGATTCCTGCGCAGGCCAGCAGGAACATTCCGCGGGTGAAAAATATGAGACTGCAATTTTTACGCCTTCTCCTGGTTTTTTTCATCCTTTCTTCCCCTACCTGGGCGGCTGGGGATCGCCATGTCATTCTGATTTCGATCGACGGTTTTGCCGCCTACCACCTGGAAAATGAAGATCTGGTGCTTCCCAATATTCGAGAGCTGATCCAAACGGGCGTACGGGCTGAGAGTAGTGAAACCGTCTTCCCCAGCGTGACGCATCCGTCTCACACCACAATGATCACGGGGGTATCTCCCCGCATTCATGGCGTGATCAACAACACTGTAAGAAATCGGATTACGGGGGAAAGGTTTCATATCGCCAGTAAGCCGCGCCGGGAATCGATTAAAGTCGAGACACTGTTCGACGCAGCCAAAAAGAAAGGCCTGGCCACCGCGGCTTTTTTCTGGCCGGAAACGAAGCAGGACACGGCCGTCGATTACAACTTCCCGGAAGCATTCACCCCGGACGGGAAGCCCGACGTTCAAGCCATGGATGCCGAATTTTTGCGTGAGCTCGAAGGGGCCGGCATTCCGATAAGGCAGTACCTGAAGTGGTATGAAGATCCTTTCCTCAAAGGAGGCGCGGACGGCATTCTCGCCGAGGCGGCCGGTTACGTCATTCGAGAATACCAGCCGAACCTCCTGGCGATCCACTTCCTGGTCACCGATCTCGTGCAGCATCGCTATGGTCCGGATCATTACCTGGCCCATGCTGCGCTGACGACGGCCGATCATGCCGTGGGGATTTTGTGCCAGGCCGCCAGGGATGCAGGAATTGCCGAACAGACGACTTTCATCATCGCCGCCGATCACGGATTTCACACGGTTCGCCAGGAGCTGAACCTTCATTCGTTTTTCGCGCCCCTGGCGGGCCGGGTCGCCCTGCACGCCGGAGGCTGGACGCTTTATGTGGAGCTCCTGGACACCTTTGATGCCGACCACGACGGAGCGGTACTGGAGAAGATCCTGAATGAAGTCGTCCGGATTGAAGGCGTCTCTCGTGTGATCCGCCCCGAGGAGCTCCACAGTCTCGGTCTGCCCACCTATGAAGAAGACCCGCATGTCCCCGGCCATTACCTCGTCCTGGGCGATATCGACACCCATTTGACTGCCGACCCTGCTGAGAGCTTTCAGGGACGAACGGCCAAGACTCGACCGTACCACGGTCACGGGTATCTGCCGTCTCATCCGCGCATGTATCCCTTGCTCGTCATCTCGGGGGCCGGCGTGCACGGCGGACACCGGATCGGTCACGTCAGCAATTACGACATTGCTCCGACAATCAGCCATTTACTGGGTCTCGAGATGGAGCGATTTGAGGGAAGAGTGTTGAAGGAGGCGCTAAGGTGAAGAGCCCGCGAAAGACGCGCCGCGCGGGCTTAGTACACGATTTCCCCAATACACTAACGTATTTTTAGCCACGGATTACACAGATTGAATCCGTGAGATCCGTGGCAAAAAATACGTTGCCGAATTTATGTACCACTGTACTTAGGTGTTCAATCTTCTCCGAAAAAGCGTTGCTCGTACCGCATCATTAAAAGGCAGTTCCGGACCGCTGACGAGGTGGTCGGGAACACGAGTCTGGTCCTGGGCGATGAGCGGCAAAGCGCGCGACCGCCGTTGCTCGGCGTCGGCCCCCTGTTCGAGAAACATTTGCGTGAACCACCGAGTCACTTCGTGGATGACGCCATAGTACCGATCGTGTTCCTCCGCGTAGGCATCGCCGGCGCGATTCCAGTCCTTCTCGCGCAGCAGGCAGTCCCGGAGGATGCGGGCGTCCCTGACGGTTAGCGAGAGTCCTTCGCCGTATGAGGTATCATTGGAAGCTGCCGCGTCACCGACCAGAGCCACCCCTTCGCTGTTCAGCGCGCCCTGGGGCATGATGATTTAAGGAGAGATCCTCTCTGGGCCACGGTAGTGGGGAAGAAGAATCCGAGCGGAGAAGACCGACTAGGGCGGCAAGATCAGGGGAAAGCGTTAGCCGGGAAAATCACTGGGGAGTTCAAATCAGCCCAGACCATGAGCCCAGCTTCTGTTGCAATTCGTTGCTCTTTGTCATCTCCATGAGGACTGGGACCATGCAGCTGCCCAACCGATCTCCGAGCAGCCCTTTCTCAATTGAGAATCAGTATAAGGGAGCCAATTTGAGCCTTAATCTTCATCAGAATACCTTTTGCTTGCAATTACTCGGTGAGATATCCGGGTTAGCTTCATCGGCTTGTTAGGCAGCACGCGTCAGCGGAGCTCCGCCGCTCCGATCGGCGAGGCAACGGGCCGCTCGCCGAGACCGGCGAGAAAGGCCCCCGTCTCCACGGAGAAACGGCGAAGAATCTTGAGTTGCGGGTCCGTGCCGGGTTCGTAGAAGAACCGGTCGCCCCCGCTACATTTCCTCGTCGGTATATAAAGGTCCTCTAACGCAGTCCCTCCACGCGCCTGACGAAGGCGCTCATCAACGCGGCGCATTCGGCCGGATGGGTCTCCAGCAGGAAATGCGGGCCGTCGAGGATGTACGCCTCCATGCGCGGGAGCGCCTTCATCCAGGAGAGGGTCTCCGCGAGGTCGAAGAAGATATCGTGCCGCCCCCACAGCATCAGCGCCGGGGGCTGCCAGCGATCGAGATAGTCGGCGATCTCCCCGAACCGCGCGACATGGCAGCGATAGTCGAGCACCAGCGCACGCTGCGTCTCGAGCCGGCCGGGGAGCGACATGATCCGCCAGTCCTCCTCCCACAGCCGGGGATCGATGCGCTCGGCGATGCCCCGGGGCACGCCGCCCAAATATTGGTCGCGCGTCCCCTCGAAGGTCAGGTGCGCGGTCGCCTCGGCTCCCCGCTCCGGCGTGGGATCGTTCCAATAGGCCCTAATCGCCGACCATTGCGGCCCCATCCCGCTCTCATGGGCATTCTGGACGATGAGGCTGCGTATCCTGCGCGGCGCGCGCGTGGCGAGATGAAGCCCTACCGCCGCTCCATAATCGTGGAGGTAGAGGTGGAAGGACCCGGCCCCGAGCCGCGCGAGCAGTCCGTCGATCATGTCCGCGAAACGCGAGAATGAAGGCCGCTCGACCGGCTCGGAGCCGCCGAACCCCGGAAGGTCCGGGGCGATCACGAAGCAGTCCCGCGCGAGCGAGCCGATCACGTTCCGGAACGATTCCGAGGAGCTTGGAAAACCGTGGATCAGGAGAAGCGCCGGCTTCTCCCGATCGCCCGCAAGGCGGACCGCCAATTCGGCATCTTCAATCTCGAACCTCACCAGTTCCGGTTTTCTCATCGCATCTGGTTCCTTCGATGCCTTCAAATGCCTGACGAGCCTCCCCGGCAGATGGTGACACGCCCTTCCCGTTCGCGCGCCGGCCACTGTCTCCCCCTTCGGGCGGGCTATTTCGCCTGCCTTGTGCTGCCTAACGTCTCCGCTTGAGCCGCGCGCCACATAACGGCGCGGGCGCGTCGGCTCCAAGCGGTGGCTCGACGGCACCATCAGACTGCCCGCCTCAGCGCATGTACGGAGCCACGTTGCTCTCAATGGTGCGAAATTCCGCATCCGATAGCGGAAGCCGCAGAAATGCCGCCCAGGCCTCGCGGGGTCTGAGGAGTTCTGGCGTTCCATCTGTGCACGACAATGGCCATGCGATTTGCGTTCGCGGCGCGAAACACCTCACGAAGTTTCACGATATGCTGCGGATTCTCCAAATCCACATCTGAGTTGCCGAAGTGCAGCTTGACTCCAAAGCGAAGGTACGGGTCTCGTGCACACCGTGTCAGCTCTTGTAGCGCATACGCTTTCAGCGGATTGACGCCGCAAAAGCCGCGAAGCCGGTCGGGAAAGCGGGCCACTTCCTTGCTCGTCCAATCGTTTTCAGCTCTGACCTTCGCGTACTCGTCATCGACGGGCGGCCTGTTTGGGTTCCCAAACTGATAGGCGATTGAGAGCACCACTGCGCGACGAATCCCAGCGTCGTCCAAGAACCGGATGAGGTCGTCAGCTGAGACCAGCGTGGCCCGAGATAGCGCCGTGGTCGCCGAGCTGAAAAGATGCTGATGATGGTCGATCGACGGTGGCGATTGACCTTGCAGCGGGGCCCAGGACAACGTTGCCAACGCGCAACAAATCGGCCCGAGCTTCGTCAGTGTCCCCATCGTTACCACCTCGCTTCGCCGAGAGCACACGCAACCACGTTGGACGACGCGCTTGTCCGTCGAACGACCCAGCCCACCTGCCGGGTCCGCCGGGGAGACGTTGAACCTCGAAGGCCGAACTGCGGCCCCGGTCAGGTGCAGCGGCTGGTTCGGCGGCGCTGTGTGCGGCGTCAGAACATCGTGTTGTTGTTCGCCGACTTCTCCGGCACCACCTGCAGTACGTCCCAGTGCTCCACGACCCTGCCGTCGTCGTCAAGGCGGAAGATGTCAATCCGGCGCAGTCCCTGTCGCCGGGCCACACCTGATGACAATGCAGGACGACGTAGTTGCCCTCGGCGATCACGCGCTTGAAGTGGACGCGCTTGCCCGGGTACTCCTGGGCCATCCGCTCGAAGTACGCGATGAACGCCTCCTTGCCATCGGCCACGTGGGGATTGTGCTGGACGTAGACATCGCCCACGTACTTTTCGATAGCTTCAGCGGGTCGGCACTGGTTGAACATCAGGTCGTAGAAGGCCGTGACGGTCGTCTTGTTGCGCTCGAGGCGATCACTCATCGGCGAACCCCCAATGCCCTGGACCTCCGCCGCCGAACGACCCAGCTCAGCAGCGGCGGCCGTTGAGACGTCGAACCTCGAAACCGCTATTTGCCGCCGCGGTCAGGTGCAGCGGCTGGTTCGGCGGCTTCTCTCAGGCCGTGACCTCAACGAAGTCACCGGGCTTGATCGAGCCCAACGACGCGAGTGCCGAAGGCATCAGCGGCACCAGCTCCGCCAGCCGATTGCTCGCTGCAACCAAGACGACCACGGCAACGCCAGCCGTTTGCAAGTTCTGCTGCAAGTTCTGCTGATGGTGAAGGCTCTGATCGACCGTCAGCAAAACCTCGAATTGCTGCCCGGCCGTTAACTGCAATAGCTCGCCGTTCTTCTTGCCTGCCCAGCCCATCTCGGGAACGGTATGGACGTCGTGGCCAAGAAACTCCCGCCGCCGCCGGCGCGGCACGCACTCGTCAAGCAGGATTCGCATGAGACACCAGCATCTGCTTGGCGAGCTCGAGAGCGGCCACGGCCTGCTCGCGGGTGACGCTCGGGAAGTCCTCCAGGAACTCGTGCAGCGAATCGCCTGCTTCCAGATAGTCGAGCAGGGTACGAACCGGGACACGGGTGCCGATGAAGACTGGTGTTCCCCCGAGGATGTCGGGGTCGCTGTGGACCACAGATGAAGTCGCAGTCATCGCGTTCCTCCTTCCTTGGTGATTGTACCACGGCCCCGATCTACCGGCTCGTCCCCGGTCAATCGGTAGGTCAAATTCTCGCCGTTGCCGTGTTGGCGACCGAACTACTGCTGAAGGACCGGAACGGACAACCCAAGTGCGAAGACAACGAGAACGAGTCCGAGAACAAGCAGAAGGCTCAAGAACGTACCATCGGCTCCCCCTGTAATTGCGCCTCGCACAACGTTCGACAACTTGCTGCCGGACATGCGGCTCGATCGCGTTCGCTACCCGCCGGCCGACGCCGGTTCCTGTGCATCTTCCCTGAGAATTAGGAGTACGCGCCGGCCAAAGCACCAAACACGGGAAGGAAGCAAAGAAGGCCGATGCACCACATGGCGAGCTCCGTCGTTGCCATCACCGACCTCCCAAGCCGCCGAACG
>JBOGJG010000380.1:0-2573 GCA_050747825.1 Acidobacteriota bacterium
GATTAGATCAGCATCAGAGGAAACGCCAATGAAATCGAACACATGACTCAATGTTTCGATAAAAGCCTGGTGTAGATCCTCATATTTAATGAGTAATACACTTGGCAGCTCTGCGGCCTCAGAATAGCCCGAAAAATACTTCCGGCACTTTTTCATGCACCCCTCGACGGTGCTATTGGAACCACGCATCCACTCTTGATTGCCGCGCTGGTGTGAAATCAGCACATCACGTGGATCACGAATAACGAAAATGAATTTGGCCTCGGGAATAAGTCGAGCAGCTTTTCCTAGATATGGTGCATTAGCCGGCGCTTTGTTGACAAAATAGTGCGAGCGACTATCGAGCTTAGCCACTGTTTGCCGCAGCTCATCGTAAATTTGCGACCGCAAATCTGAGACGAGATTCTTACTATCAAATGCCGAAGTATCGTAATTATTCAGCATTCTGAAAATAACCATCTCATGCGGTATCCCTTCTATGTCTGGATGCGAGGCGATACAATCGCGCACCCAGCTCGTGCCTCCACGTGCGAATCCCGTTACGAAAATTAATTTTTCGAGAACCATTGCCCGCCACGGCTCCATTTCTCTGTTCGTCGATAACAACCAAGAACACTTGCTCGCGCGATACCTTGCCAGCGGGCTTAAGAAGCGGTCATTGATTTATACAGGTCTAATAAACGCCGTTCATACACCAGCCAGTTATCATTCTGAATAAATGCGCGAGCCGCTGCTCTAGTTTTTCTTAGATCTTCATCCGTGATGGAGGCGATATGCCCTGCAATGTTTTCCGGAGAAAGCGGTTGTTGCAATAACCACCCGATCCCATGCTCGTGCACCACCTTGGTCATTTCCGGAAATGGGCTAACCAGGACGGGAACGCCTGCGTTTGGGTATTCCCAAAGCTTGTTAGGCGTGCAGAACCAATTATTCAACCCGACTTTTTCATAAGGGATCACCCCGATGGTCGCACCGGCAGTCCAATACGCGAGCTCATCGTGAGGTACCCGCGCGACGAAGCGAATATGGTGCCCGTCTTGATCGATGGCCTGTGCGAGTTGCCGCAATGCTGGTTCTTGGCTGCCCCAACCCATCATGACCAGACACCAGCTATCTGGTAACAGTACTGAGGATCGAACCAGCAAATCAAGGCCTCGCTTTCTTGAGAAGCCACCTTGGTATAACAAGATTTTAGTATCAGGCGCTAATCCGGCTACCTTGTGCAGCCTCCCGTCGTACACGATGTCGCCCTCCAATGGGACCGTAGCATTCTTTATAATCACCGCATTCGGTAGAGCCGGATAGCGGCTTTTTAAAAAATCACGGATACTATCGTTAATCGTGATAAAGCCATCAATCCGGGAACTATAGAATCGTTGCATTAGCCTATATACAAAGCCCGCCATACGTCCAAAGCTGCTCTGTTCTTCGTAGATTTCGTGGCTATCGTAGACCAACTTACATTTGGCACGCTTTGAATATCCGTATCCCACAGGAACGGTGTTTAGATCATGACAATGGACGATCTCGGGTCGATATGCCTTGACCGCTTTACTCGCGGCGATGCTCATGCATATCATTGAAATGAGCCGCTTGAGAATGTATTGCAGTTCGAGGACTACCGGGTTTGCCTTAACAGTCGCTATCGCACGATCAAGCAGGTCACGGAATATACTAACGATTCCGCGGGTTTTGCTCGGCATAGCTTGCTGCCGAGGACTTTTGTCAATCGCTGTTTGCCCGGCCGCCCGTCCCTCAACACCAGCTAGAGCGCGGTATCTCCTGTTGGCTCGTAGATATAAAGGAACTCCCCCCAGCAATATCGCAATTACGCCTCCGAACATTACCGTGCTTTTCGGTACCGCCTCGTCGTACACGAGCGCTACGACGATCGCAAACAGTAACGCAAACAATATCAGCCCAAAAAAAACCGTGCGGGCTAGCACTATGGCGGGCCGGATCCTCCAATCCACACGCTGTATGCGCGCCCCGCTGTCGCGCAGGGTCTGAGCATCCTTGCAATTGCTATCCCGAATGCCGAAGACAGTTATCTCGTATCCCGCCCTTGCCAGGCTATCGGCTTCCTTTAATACGCGCGTGTCGTGATTCACACTATTGAAGACGACTGCTGCAACCCTCTTATTAAACGCTGTTGCCATGGTATCTATTAGCTTCATGACTGTGAAAGCGAACTAAAACGACACCGCGTTTTCTCTGAACGCGCCGGGTACCGATACTATTCGACAATCTGTAGCAACAACTCAATAATTTTCCTTGCCGCTTTGCCATCGCCATATACCTTCTCATTCGATCGCGACGGGTGCAGGATTAAGGCGGATTCAAAGGCGCAAATCAGCTTTTCGGAATTCGTTCCTACCAATGCGTTCCACCCGGAGTCCACGGTTTCCGTCCATTCCGTTTCATCACGCAATGTAATGCATGGTATCCCGGCAAAGTAGGCTTCCTTCTGCACGCCACCCGAATCGGTAATTATTACGGCAGCGGATTGCTCCAGCCGTACCATATCGATAAACGACACCGGGTCTATCACGTTGATATCGCGCAGCATTATT
>JBOGJG010000381.1:0-2302 GCA_050747825.1 Acidobacteriota bacterium
CGTTTTTGTTCTTGATGGCGATCGTCAGCCAGATGAATGCCATAATTTAACAGAGCAGCTTGATCGGATCTGAAGCCCCGAGCGTCCCTTCCGGACTTCCCGTAGGGTCGGCCTCATCCCCCAGGTAGCCGAATTGCTTGTCTGCTTCCGAGGCCGTCGTCCAGTCTGCGGAGATCTCGGCCTCATCCCCCAGCTTGATGTAGCGCAGCCAGATATCGTCGGTGTCGAACACCCGCAATCCGGTGGCCGAAACCCTCATGGAGCTGGGCTGCACATTGATATTCAGGCGGATGAGGCGCACCGTAGTGCTGCTGTAGCCCGGAGACGGCCCAACTCCCCGAAAGTGGGTAACTCGAACGTAGTCGTTCAGGTCTTGGTCGTAGTGCCTGATCGGCAGATCGAAATGGACCACCTGCTGCGACTCCCGCATCAGGTACAGCCTTTCCTCGGCCAGGTCCCGAGCGGTCAGCTCCTGGCGCACGTGCCAGAGATTGACGTTTTGGCGAATGTCCTGGGCCAGCGCGGTTTCTTGCTCGGTATCGATCAAATCCGGCTGCTTCTCGAAAAACTGGCGCGCCCACTGATAAAACCAGTTGTACTGCAGGCGGCTGGCCACGATCTCCGGTCCGTCCACGTGGAAGCTCCCCCGGACCACGTCGTTTTCGTCGGTGAATAGCGTCGTCGAATCAATGCCTGTCAGGTCGTCGATCGAGAACAGGTAGGCGCCGAAAAGCCCGGTTCGATCCACGAAAAAAGGCATCCCGTAAGATTCCACGAAGCGGTTGATGACGTCCTCGTGCTTGATGTCCTTGGCCAGAATCGAAAAGCCGCCCGTGTAGCCATTGCTGGCTGCGTTAGATGAGGCTTTGTCGAAGAGGGTGTTGCTGATCTGGGCGGCAGTTACCCCCGCGTAATTCTTCAGGTAATGCTCCAATTGCTCGACCGGATTGGTGATCAGATTGCCTGTCGCCGTGCCGTCGTCCGTGATCCCCTGTACGTCCGCTGTAACTTCAAGTTCGCTCACTCTCGCCGGATCAAATGGATCCGCATCGAAATCAATGAACGTATGATTGACTCCGCCCACCAGGACCGTGGAGACCGTAAATCCCGTTGCCTGCAGGACGCCGTACTTGTAGGCGTTCACGACGCTTTTACAGACGTGCCGCGCTACCAGGTAGCGAAACTTCGCCTGCCCCACCGCCGGATCTGCGCGATAACACGGGACCGCTCCCGTCGCCGACTCACCGGAGCTCGAGACCGCTCCGTAGATAATCGGTTTCAGGAACAATTCCCGATCGGCCGGATAATTGGGGAAATCGATCCGGTCTATCCAGCCCCCCAGCTGCACCCGAAATAGGTCAAAGCTCGCGTCCCGGAGAACGATCCGGCACTCCTGGGGTGTGATCCGGTAATCAAACACTTTGCCGGTATAGATCGTGGTCATACCTGCGAGCCCCTGGGCCACATCCCCGAAGAGGATCTTGAATTCGCGATTGCGCCAGGACGTCTCGGAGCGCAGCTTTGAAAACTCGCCACTCGCGTTCTTGAAGCGGACCTCCGTGTTGGAGATGCGATACCCCCCGGGCACAGCCGGCACTTCGCGGGTGATCGGTCCGATCGATAGAATCTGATCCGAATACCAGGCCGAGGGCGAAGAGACCCCGGCAAAAGAGTAGTGACGGGATCCCGTGTCAAATCCGGCCTGGATCAGGGGAATCAACATAATCAGCGTCTCAAGCGGCGATCTTCTTGCCGCGGCTCTCCTCCTCGAACTCCAGCGAGGTATCTTGGTAAAAATCAGACTGAAAGGAGCGCTCCAGGTGATTGACGAAGCGCCCGAAGTAGCCCTCGTTGTCCGAAGCATCGGGAATCAGCAACAGAGGCGTCAAATTTCTCTTGAGCTTCTTGAAGCTAGCCCTCAACACGTCCAGATCGGTTCCCGGGATGTCCTGATAGGGCAGCACGAGCCGGACCTGGTAAAAGAGCTCCTGGACGTCCGGCACACCGAACTCGCTTTTGACCTCCAGGTTTTCGAAACGATCCTGAAAGCTCCATCCGAACTCGAATCCGAAATTGGCTCTGGTCGCATCTCCCATCAGCAAATAGCCGATTTGGATGAATCCGTCCGGGTTGGCCGCGTCCGCAATGATAATCTTCCAATAGCGCCAGGTCTCCGCCGCCGCCAGCAGTGTGAAGGCGTCAAACTCCCGCCACGTGATTGTAGCCGTGAACTCTGTCCCGTCCGGGTTGGCCGTGCTTCCTCCGTTGACCGTGATCGTCGCCGCCGAGGTCAGGTTGTGAT
>JBOGJG010000382.1:0-46831 GCA_050747825.1 Acidobacteriota bacterium
CGGCTCCCAGTGGGAGAGATTGGCCAAGGTGCGCTTGCGAACGCTCCGGCCTTCGCGCACCGATGCGCGCAACAAAATGGCGGGTGGGGAATTGCGGTTCGGGACGCGCTCGATGTACATGGGCACATATTATAGCCATAGCCCGACAAAAAATCAACTATAATATGATATATATTGCTAAACTAACCTAATTAAATGGGTACAAATTCCAGGGTAAAACCCCGTCAATTCGTTGCCAACAAATGGATTACTTACGTCCGCTTATGGGAAGATCCGACCGACCTAGTCCGTTCCAGTTGGATCTACAAACAGCTGACCCGGTTCCGTGCCGGCATTGAAGGCTGCATCTCTCGCCTGAAGCGAGTCTTTGGACTGGACCGTTGTACCTGGAAAGGGTGGGAGCATTTTAAGCAGTACGTCCGGGCCTCAGTGGTCGCCTACAATCTTTTGGTACTGGCCCGTTTGCTTCTTTGAACGTTTCCCCACGATCCCCCAATTAAATAACGGCCCTGTGGTGATCTCAGGCAGAGGTGTCTACGAAAAGGGGGCGGCGACCGCTTCCGTGACGCCATTCTTCGGTCGCCTCGAAACAACTGTTTCGGTCAGACCTTCGTGGTACGCTAAACAACTTAGAATCACTAAAATAGCTGGCTCAAAAAGTGCATTTTGGGATGAGAACTACCTATGGCACATTTTAATACAGTCACGTCCTGTTCTTCCCCTGTGTTCAGGGGTATCAAGGCAAACCACGGGAGCACTCTGTATTTAATTGGTGCCAGACTGGCAACAAGAATGAGAGAACATGAGGCGTCCAGGACCAATTTCGTGCGTGTCACCCAATCTTAATCGGGAAACCCGGGGCGGTTCAAGGCGATGCAGCCGGCGCACGGACCAGGTGTAATCGACGCCTGAGAGCAAACGATTGCGGAGCGATCTCAGTTTCGACCTTAGCTTTAGAGGCACGGGAGCGTTGTTTTTTCTTGACAGTAGCTTTGTCAGATTAATATACTCTCCGGGTTTTCAACGGCTAATAATCTTAAAGACAAAGAGGAGGGTATTGATGAGTAAGGGAAATTTTACTGTAATCATCGCTCGCTTTGCCGAAACAACCTGTCGAAAATATACTATTCCTCATAAAACCGTTGTCAGCTTTGGAATTGTTTCCCTTATCCTTATAGCCTTATTTACCCTCTCAAGCTTGCATTACTATCACATGTGGAAGAAGACCTCCGATTTTAGTCGCTTAAAGGTCGAGGCCGATCAACTTCTCAAGGAAAACGTAACATTTCGGGTAACCACCCAACAATTGGCTGAGAAAGTGTCGGCCCTGGAGGTTGCCTCGACGAAACTTCGGATTTTCTCAGGTCTGGATCGAGAGGGACTGGGAGGCGTCGGTGGCCCTTCGCGACTCGATGCCCAGATTTTTACACTCAGCAATCAGGATCTGTATCGCCACCTGAAGTCGCTGGATAAGAGAAGCATTAGCCTGGAGAAGGAGCTTCAAGATCTGAATGCTTACTATAACAGCCGAATGATGCTGCTCACGGCGACACCGGCCCTCATGCCCGTGCGCGGCTATCCTTCCGATCGGTTCGGCTGGCGGATTGATCCCTTCAGCGGCAAGCGAGACTTTCATTCGGGAATCGACATTTCGGCTCCTCACGGCAACAAAGTCATAGCCACGGCAGATGCAGTCGTCAGTTTTGCCGGCAGCCGCTATGCTTATGGGAAAATGGTTACCCTGGAGCATAAGTTCGGTATTTCGACGCGCTACGGGCATATGACTCGGACTGCTGTTGTCACTGGACAGACGGTCAAGAAGGGGGACATTATTGGATACGTCGGTTCGACAGGCCGCGCCACCGGTCCTCACCTCCACTATGAAGTTCGCCTCAACGGGCAAGCCTTGAATCCCCTTTCCTTCTTTCGGGAACAGAATTAGTTTCCCTAAGTATTCTGCGCCAGCGAATCACGCCAATCACGCGAATCCTGTAGACTTTTTTTAATACAATGCATCATCACAAACTAAGGAGTGGGATGGAGAGAAGTGATGATTATCTCCTGGAGCTGGCTCTGCAGGGAGATGGGGCGTCTTTTGGAGAGTTGATTGAGCGATGGCAGAAAAAGATTTACGCCTTCATCCGCCGCTATGTGGATAACGGTGAAGAGGCCCGGGACCTGACCCAGGATACATTTACCAAGGCCTACAAGAATCTGGACCGCCTGTCCGATCCGGCCCGCTTCTCCTCCTGGCTTTACAAGATCGCCTTAAACGAGTGCCGGATGCGGTTTCGCCGGCAGCAAAAGATTCAGCGGGTGCCGTTTGAGGAATTTCTGGAGTCTGACCGGGTCGGAAGCAATGAAGTTTCGCCGGAACGAGCCCTGGCCAGCAAAGAAGCCGTAGAGGTTCTGAAGAGAGCTTTCAAAGATCTCCCCGAAGAGCAAAAAACGGTGATTTTAATGAAGGAGTATCAGGGACTGAAATTTCACGAGATCGCCGACATTCTGGACGTCCCGCTCTCCACCGTGAAATCACGGATGTACTTGGGCTTAAAGACTCTCCGCAAATTAATGGAGAACCAGTTATGAACTGTACAGACATTCGAGAGGCGATGATCGATGTTCTTTATGGGGAGGAGTCCGACTCTCGCCGATGCTTCGATTTTTTCAGGCACATGGATAGCTGCACGGCCTGTACCCAGGAATATCTGGAACTCGTCAGGACCCGCGAAATCTTGGCGGAGTGGGAAGTGGATGAAGAGCCGGAGGCCGTCAGCTCGGGTCAAAACAAACTATCATTCGGGCTGCTGAGCAGACTGGCCCGAAGGCCGGTGCTCTCCCTGGTGGGCAATGTGGCCGCAGCCTTTCTGATTGTCGTCGGGGGCCTCTCGATTCTGCAGTCGATGGGGTTCTTTGGGGGTCCGCATGTCGCCGTCTCCCAGCCTGAGTTGGCTCAGATGGTCAATGACATGATCGTCCAGCGGCAGGATGAGGAAAGGCAGCTTATCGGCATGGCCCTGGTCAGACTTAAGGAAGAAACCGACCTGCAAAGACGCCAGGACATGCGCGAAGTGTACAACCATCTGGTGTCGCTGCAGGAGCGCTATCTGGACACCGCCGAAGAAAACAAGCAATATTTAAGGCAACTGGTATCCGTGCCACCGCGTTAAGAGCGAGCTTCCAAATGTTATGAGGTATTTTCGACTAATCCTCTTCTTCATTGTTATAGGCAATGCCCCCCGGCTCTGGGCGGGACCTGAAAATTCCCTGGACTTGGAAGCATTCAAGAGGGACACCAGGATTTTCGAGAGCATCATGTCCGAGCGCCTGAAGCAGAATTTCCCTAATCCGTTCGCGATCACGGCCCAGCCCATTGGTGCTTACCTGCCAGGCTACGGGATGGCTCTGAGCTTTAGCCTGAACATCAATCGAGCCACCATTACATGGCCCTGGGGTGAGCTCCAGGCGCCCCGCAGGGTTGGAGGCTATCGCAATAAGCGGGACCAGATCAGCCAGCTCCAGGCCACAATCCTCGGGTGCCTGGCCAATTATGGGCACACAATCAAGCAACTCAGCTCAAGAGATCGAATCTCCGTTTATGTGCATGTCGATGACCGGAATGAGTTGGATCCGACGAAGAACACCACCATCCTCGTTTTCACGGCCAAAAGGAGCGACATTGAGGCTTTTACGACTCAGGTGATTACTTACGAGGAATTCAGCCGTAAAGTCGAAGTAGCGGAATATTAGGACGAATGATCAGGCTATCTGAATTGAAGTTGAAGAATTCCTTCGGCGAGGAACTCGTCGCCAAGGGCGTCGTGTCTCCCGAGGAGCTTGCCAGTGCCACCAATTTGCAAAGGCAGTCACGCGACAAGATTGGAAAGCTGCTCATCGACATCGGCGCGATTTCCGAAGCCGACATGGTTAAGCAGTTGAGCGAGCATCTGGGCATTCCTTATGTTACGGTCGAGGACTTCCCGCATGTGCCGGTTCTGGAAAACACCTTCTCGGTCAAATTCATGCGGGAATGCAGGTTCGTCCCCATTAAGCAACCGGGAGAAAACTCGCTAATGGTGGCCATGGCAGATCCCCAGGATCGATCCACGCTCGACTCTATTCGGCTTTACACTGGATTTCAAAAAGTGGAGGTCGTTCTGGCTCCCGAGAGTGAAATTCTAGACTTAATCGAGCGGTTCTACGGAAATCAAGCTTCCACGCTGGGGCGCATCGTGGAAGGTATCGAGGAAGGTGAGATCGATCCTCTGGGAGATGAGAACGAGGATATCGAGCATCTGAAGGACCTGGCCTCTGAAGCTCCGGTGATCCGCCTGGTGAACCTGATTATTTCCCGCGCTATCGAATCCAGAGCGTCCGATATCCACATCGAGCCCTTTGAGCGAGACCTCAAGGTGAGATATCGAATAGACGGAATTCTGTACGATGTCGAATCGCCCCCCAAGCGTTTGAAGGCGGCCGTGATCTCGCGAATCAAGATTATGGCCAGGCTCAACATTGCCGAACGCAGAATTCCCCAGGACGGCCGTATCAAGATGAAAGTGCTGGGCAAGGACATCGATCTGCGCGTCTCCACCCTGCCTACCATGTATGGCGAGAGCGTGGTTATGCGTATCCTGGACAAAAGCAATACGCAGATTTATGACCTGGAGAAGCTGGGCTTTTCAACTCGGATGTTCAGCCAGTTCGAAGACCTGATCATGCATCCGCACGGGATCATCCTGGTAACTGGCCCCACGGGGAGTGGTAAAACCACGACGCTTTACGGGGCGCTCAATAAAATCAATCTGCCTGACAAGAAGATCATCACCATCGAAGATCCCGTGGAATATCAGATCAACGGAATCAACCAGATCCACGTCAACCCTCAGATCGGTCTCAGCTTTGCAGCCGGACTTCGTTCGATTGTCCGCCAGGACCCGGACGTGATCATGGTCGGTGAAATGCGCGATCTCGAGACGGCGGAAATCGGCATCCGGGCGGCCCTCACGGGACACCTGGTCTTCAGCACGCTGCACACCAACGATGCTCCCAGCGCCATCGCGCGCCTTGTGGATATGGGAGCGGAAGATTACCTCCTGGCTTCGTCCATTCTGGGCGTTCTGGCCCAGCGACTGGTGCGCGTGATTTGCTCTCACTGCAAGGAAGAAGAGCCCATAGAGCGAGCTTTTTTAGAACAAATTGAGTTTCCGATGGATGGTGAGGTCAAGGTCTACCATGGCCGGGGCTGCAAGGAGTGCGGAAATACAGGATTCCACGGTCGCCTTGGGATCTTCGAACTGATGCTGATGGACGATGACATCCGGCGTTTAACCATTACCAGCGCGGATGCCTCCCAACTGAGAAAGACGGCCGTTCAGAACGGAATGATCACGCTCCGGCAGGACGGCCTCTATAAGGTGAAGAAGGGGCTGACCACTGTCTCCGAGCTGCTCAGAGTGACGCAGGAGACGTAATGGCATTCTTCGAATACAAAGCAGTTGCCGCCGACGGCAAGGTCATCGAGGGGACTATGGAAGCTGCCGACCAGCAAACTGCGTTGGCGCGCCTGGAAGAGCAGGGACAGCTTCCAATCAAGATCCTTTCCGCCGCGGGAGGCGGGATACTGGGAGGGGAGATCCGACTTCCATGGAAGCGGGAAAAGGTCCCCCAGAGAGAATTGCTGATCTTTACCCAGGAATTATCCACTCTGATCCATGCCGGACTGCCGCTGGACCGCAGCCTGACCATCCTTTCTGATCTGACCGAGAACGAGTATTTGCAGGGGATCGTGAAGGAACTGCTGCGCGAAATCAAGGGAGGAAAGTCACTTTCCGAGGCGCTGGCCATGTACCCTCAGGTCTTTCCCAAGATCTATATGAATATGGTAAAGGCGGGAGAGATGGGAGGCGCTCTGGATCAAATCCTGGACCGCCTGACGGAGTATCTGGAGAGCGCCGAAGAACTGCGCAACTATTTCATTTCGTCGTTGATCTATCCGGCTATCCTGGCTTTTGTCGGCATCACCTCCATCGCTATTATGATGTTGTTTGTCATCCCAAAATTTGCCGCGATCTTCGAAAATGCGGGGGCGCCTGTCCCCCTGCCCATGAAGATCATGCTGGCGGCCAGTGCGATCCTGACCAGCTACTGGTGGCTTATACTGCTGGTGATCATCGGCAGCATCGTACTGATCCGGCGCCGCCTTCAGAGCGAGGAAGGTCGCCTGGATTGGGATCAGAGGGTGCTCAGAATGCCAATGTTGGGCCCGCTGTTCCAGAAAATGGAGGTCAGCCGCTTCAGCCGCACTCTGGGGACGCTGCTCAAGAGCGCTGTTCCCCTGATTTCGTCGATTAATATTGTCAAGGAAATCGTGGGCAACAAGGTCGTTGCCGCAGCTATGGAGCCGATTAAATCAGGAGTTAAAAAGGGAGAGGGGCTGGCGAATCCGATCCGGGAAGCAGGCATTTTCCCGCCCTTTGCACTTCATTTGCTGGAAGTAGGGGAAGAGACCGGACGCCTCGACGTGATGCTGCTGCAAATTGCCGATACTTACGACCGGGATATGAGAACCGCGTTGAAACGCCTGGTGGCTCTGTTCGAGCCGGCCATCATTCTGGTTATGGGACTGATCATCGGGGTCATGGTGGTCTCGATGCTTTACTCGATCTTCAGCATCAATGATGTGCCGTTGTGAGGGGAATAGTGAATGGTGAAGAGACTCTTTTCACTATTCACTATTCACTTTGCACTTTGAGGTAAAGGATGAAAATCGTGAACGAAATGAAAACAAGCAAAAAAAGAAAAGACAGAGGCTTCTCCCTCATCGAGTTGATCGTCGTCCTGGTGATCCTGGGGCTGCTGGCCACTGTGGTTGGTCCCAAGGTCATGGATCGACTGGGCAAGGGGAAGGCCGAAATTGCCAAGCTGCAAGTCCATGACCTCGAAGGATCTTTAGGGCTCTTCCGCTTCGACGTGGGACGCTATCCCAGCTCTGCCGAAGCACTCTCGGCATTGATCGAGAATCCGGGAATCGAGAACTGGAGCGGTCCTTACCTGAGCAAGAACACCCTGCCCAAGGATCCCTGGGGTCGCGAGTATCAGTACCGTTCGCCAGGCCAGCATAACCCGGACTATGATCTTTGGAGTGCCGGCGCCGATGGAGTTGAAGGCGGCGAAGGCGACAATGCTGACATTACATCCTGGTAGGCGAGGCTTCAGCCTTCTCGAGATTGTCGTTGTTCTGGTGCTCATAGGAGTCGCGGCTGCCGTGGTGATGCCTTCGTTTGTCCGTGGGCTGAAAGGCCTGGAGTTAGAGACCTCGGGACGCGATCTCATTACGCGGATGAAGAACGCGCGTTCTCAGGCCATTGCGAATCAGAAGGTCTTCCGAATCATCCTCAACCAGAGCTCTGAGGGTTCCTTTTTCTATTCGTTCACCAATGAATATGGAGAGGAGATCGAACAATTTCCCTTTGCGGAAGGGATATCGACCATCACCGAGAATACGGAATGGCCTCTCATCATCAGTTTCTATTCCAACGGAAGGAGTTCCGGAGCGACATTCATCCTGAAGAACCAGCAGGGCAAGCGGATGTCCATAGAAGTCGATCCCATCACCGGTTTCGCCAGAACAATAGATGGAGCCGCCCAGTAGAGGATTCGCCATGGAGCTCCGACACGCGACACCCGACACGCGACACGCGACACCGGGCGCAGCCGGCTTCACGCTGCTGGAGATTATTGTGGCCCTGGCCATCCTGAGCCTCGGCCTGGGGGCGGCCATGCAGATATTTTCCGGAGGCCTGAAGAACATCCACCGCATCGACATGGCGCATCAGGCGATGAGGCATGCCGAAAATGTCATGAATGAGATGCTCAGCGATCAACACATCCGCGAACCCAGAGAGTTTTCCGATGTCCTGGATGAGAATTTCAGTTACACGGCGGCCGTGGACTACTGGGAAGAACCTGACGAGCAACTTTCGATTGACGTGGAAGACCCCGCTGTGTACCTGCTGAGCGTGCGCGTGGATATCCACTTTACAAGCGACCCCTACGGCAAAATCTACCGGGCGGTCTCCCTAAAAACGGTGCCCACCGATGCTTCTCGGCAGCAGCCGGGTACGCCAGGTACTCCTGCGGACGCCATCCGCCAATTGTTTGGGGGGCCGCCATGATAGGCGCACGAGAACGCGGATTCACCCTCCTCGAGTTGATAATTGCTTTTACCATCATGGGGTTGATGGCGGCGATTCTTTTCGGCTCTTTTCAACTGGCCTTGAACAGTTACACCAAGAGCCAGGACCGGCTGGAGGAGGAGGCTAGAAAGCGCGCCCTGCAGGACCAGATCCTGCGGCAAGTCGGTTCCCTGTTTCCGTTGCAGCCGACGGCCTCCTTTTCGCATCCGCAGGATCCTTCGGCCGGCGGCGCGGATCCGTCCATGGAGATGGCTCCGTTTCCCCTTTTCTACGGGAGGCCGGAATCGATGACCTTTATCACTGTCGCGCCTCTGATGCTTCTGGAGCACCCGGGGCTGACCGTCGTCCGCTATGGTCTGGCTGAAGACGAGTACGGAGACCCCTACCTGGGAGCGATGGAAACTCGATTCATGGGACTGGACAGCTTTAATGAGATGGTTGCCGTCCCGAGGGGGAAACCTTATCCGCTCATCGAGGACATCAGGGATCTGGCTTTTGAATATTATGGCTACGATCCGCAATTGCAGGACTATGCCTGGTATGAGTCCTGGATCGGCGATGAAATGCTCTCGGCGCCCAGCGCCGTTAAGATTCACTACGATGAAAGGCATCTGGTCATTCCGATCAATGCCGGCTTTTCAGGCCCGGCAAATAGCGGATTGCAGGGATTACTCGCCCAATGAAAAATCGCGAAATGGAGCAAAGGGCTACGAAAAAGCGCGAAAAGGGAGTCATCCTGGTCATGATCTTGTGGGTCTTACTGGCGATCAGCATGCTGGCGCTGTCCTTTTCTGCCGCAATCCGCACTGAAGTGGATGCGGCACGCAATGTGGTCGATCAGAAGCAGTCCTACTACATGGCTCGCGCGGGAATCGAGTATGCCATCTACAAAATCTTTCAGGCCAATTCAGCCTTTGGCCAGCTCGAGCAAATGCGCCAAGAAGGCATCGAGGGCATTCCGGAGGTCCTGACCGGCTCCGTTAGTTTGAGCCTCGCCCATGCTACTGCCGATGTCGAGATCATTGATGAAAGCGGGAAGCTAAACCTGAATCTGGCCCCGGATCACCTGATATGGAACTTACTTATTATGGTCGGGATCGAACCGGCCCTGGCCGATATCATCGAGCACTCGATCCTGGACTGGCGCGATCAGGACGATTTCTACCGGGAAAACGGAGCTGAAAACGACTATTACCAGAGCCTGCCTGAGCCCTATCTGGCCAAGAACGGTCCTTTCGATGTGCCCGAGGAGCTTTTGCTGGTGCAGGGAGTCACGCCGGAAATTTATTACGGCCGCAAAGGGCTTAACGAGGCGGGCCAAAGGGTGGAGTACTACGGACTCCAGAACTACTTCACCACCTTCAGTAGTATTAATCGCATTAACGTGAATTCAGCGCCCATTCCGGTGCTGGCATCGGTCCCGACGCTGGACTACGAAATTGCGCTTCAGATCGACGCCCTTAGACAGCAGGCGCCCATTATGGAAGTCGGAGAACTCACGCACATGATTCCGGGGATCTCAACGGAAGCATTGGCTTATCTCTCTCAGATGAGATCGAATGTGTATACTTTAGTGAGCGACGGGCATCTGAATAATTCGGAAGTGATCAGTCGCATTCGAACTGTGATCCGGCTGACCGGTGGAGGACGGCATGCCGTCCTTTATTGGAACGAGTCGAATATTGAAATGTAGGTGAATTTGAGTGATGTTGAATCTTGATTCTTCGCTGGGTATAGACATCCGGGACGGCAATTTGGTCTTGGCCACGATCGGCAAAGGCGTGCGCGAGTTTGCGCTCAAGCGCCTGACGCTTATCAGGGACTATCGGGAACTGGATCCGTCCGTGCTGGGCGATAAGGTGCGCCAGCATGTGCGCTCCAACGGATTCAATCACGAAAATGTCATCCTGGGCCTGGCTCGGGATCAGGTCATCGTTCGTTCTGTCGGATTGCCACTGGAAGCGGAAGAGAACCTGGATCAGGTCGTCCGTTTTCAAGTTGAGAAATTCGAGCCGAGCGAGCACGAACGCTCCTATTATGATTACGCTGTCCTGGACCGAAACGAGAAGGAGAAGAAGATTGTGCTGCAGGTCGTCATGGTGCGGCGAACTCTGGTTGATGAGTATCTGAACCTGTTCCGGGAGTTAAACCTTTATCCGGCGGCCATTCGATTTTCCAGTATTGGCCTGGCCCATCTGCTGACCTTGCATGCAGATAGCTATCCTAAGAAAGAGCCGGCAGTCATTGTAGACATCAACCGCCGCTCCTTTGAGTTAATGGTGGTAGTCAACCGAAACAAGTTCTTTTCCGAGCAGGTGGCGAGGCAGCAGGAAGAGCCCACTTTTGAAGAGGTGATATCGGCATTAAACACGTTCCTGTCACGACTTGAACTGCCCGGAGATGGACTTTCAAAGATCTATCTGTGCGGCCCTCTGGCCCCGGGGCTCCTGGAATCTTTCCAGGAGAGATTCGAGGATTGCGAACTCTTGCTCGACCGCCTCCAGTTGCGCCAGATTGAAGCGGCCCCAGGCGGCCGGGCGCTCGAGCAGCCCGGGGATAACCCCTGGGTAGCAGTCGGGCTGGGCGTCTCCGGCGTCAGCCGCCGCGCTTCCGCAGGATTCAACCTGATTCCGGAGGAGAAGAGGGTCTTTGGCCGCCGTCCAAGCCTGATTCCAACTTACGTCCTGGCAGGACTGCTGGTGATCCTCATGATGCTGGCTCTTGCCCGCGAACAGGTCCAGCAGCAGAATCTTTTGAGCCGGGTCGAGACTCAAATCGCCGGTCTCCAGTCCCAAGTCGATCAGGCGATGAGTCTTCGCGAAGAGATCGACCAGAAAAAGGCTCAGTTAGATGAAATAAGAGACCTTCTGACGGACCGTCAGCAGATCCTGGCGCTTTTGAAGGATCTGACCGAGAGAATTCCTGAGCACAGCTATGTGTCCAATATCCAGATCCAGGGAGAGCGCGTTAATGTGAACGGCTTCTCCGATTCTGCTTCCTCTCTGGTCTCGCTGCTGCAGGATTCCAGCCAGGTCAAAAGCGTGGAGTCACGCGGCATCGCTCGCGACCCGCGAGTCAATAAAGACCGCTTTCAACTCGAAATTATTCTCAACGAGTAGCTGATATGAAAAAACTGTCCAATCGGGATAAGAAGGTTCTGAGCATTGGCGGCAGCGGCGCCGCTCTGATCATCCTCATTTTTTACGTCATTCTGCCTTTTTACGAAGGCAACGCCGAGGCCGCCGCCGAACTGGAGAACAAGCAAAGGCTGCTGCAGCGCACCCTGGAAACCCTGCGCCACGAGGATGTCTATCGGGCCCAAGTGCAACTCCTGGACGAGGCGCTGAATGAGTACCGGCAGAGACTGCTGGATGCCAGTCAGGTGGAGGTGGGAAAGAACCAACTGGAAGGCATTGTGCGCAGCCTGGCTAACGAGCACGGCCTCAGGGTGGTCCGAACCAGCCCGCTGCCGGAACAGAAGGTCAGTGACCGTTACGCCAAGGTGTCCCTGCAGGTGCATCTGGAAGGCGGCATGTCGGAGTTGACCAATTTTCTCTATGCCGTTTCGTCTTACCCGAAAGCGCTGGTGGTAGAAGACTTCTTCCTGGCTAACTTTCGAAATCGCACCCAGCCGCGGGTAAATATTTCCGGCTACATTCGTCTTTCTTAATGGAGTGCGCATCCTTTTAAAAGGTAAACAATTATGCGGAGCCCCCTTTTACTACTGAATATTGCCATCCTGGCGGTCCTTGTTGTTTTGGGCCAGTCGATTGTCTCCGCCTGGCAGGAGTTTGAGGAACAAAGTGTCCTTCCCCAGCGGGCAGCGACAGGCGAATCTTCCACGGAGAATGCAAATGTGGAGACCCCCACCCTCGAGCAGCCCCGGCCCTTCGCCGATTTCCTGGTAGTGGCGGAACGGAATCTGTTCTCGCCGGAACGGCGGCCTGAAGCGGAGGGAGCGGGTGAGCAGGAACAGGCGGAAGCCCCCAAGCCTCCCCCTTTGCCCGTAAAACCGGCGTTGAGCGGCATTTCGACGATCCAGGGTGAGAAAACGGCCTTCATTACGGTCTATCGAGGCAATAAGACGCAGGGCGAGTCACGCGCGGTCAAGGTGGGCGCCCTGGTGGAAGGCTACCGGGTCAGTCAGATTGGCGATTCGACGCTTGTCCTGAAGTGGAATGATTACGCAATTGAAATCAGCCGGGAGGAAGCTCCTGCGCCTCAAGGGGGAAACGCCCAGGCAGCTATCCCCGTGACCATTATCAAAGTCGGATCGGCTGCCGCCGCGGTAGAAACCATCTCCAGCGCCGAAGGCCGGGATGAGGAGGAAAGAGGACTCGAAGTTGGAGTTGTTGGAGCCCAGCCCGCCCAGGGCCTGTCTAACCGTGGAGGACTTTCTGGCGGGCAGCGAGGCGGCTTTCCTGGAGCGGCCGGCGGTCGCGGAGGGCTGAACCAGGGGCAGGGAAATCGAGGGCTAAGAGGTGGTCAGGATCTGGGTGGACTCAATTCCGGAACCGTCGGATTTCCTAATCCGGCGCCACGCCGCCCCCCTAATCAGTGATTGCTTTTTTAAGCCACGGATTACACGGATGGACACGGATTCGGTTGGTTGTTAATCCGGGCAATCCGGTGGCTATTCCGTTGAAATCGTGGAAAACCAATGATGACAAAAATAGCAGCGATAATCCTCTTTGCACTAATCTGTCCAGCCCTCGCTTCGAGCACGAGCGTGGTGACCTTCGTCCAACTGGCCACTACTGCCAAGCGGGAAGGAACAGCTCCGGTGGTGAACCAGCTTCCGGCAACTGTGGGAGCGCCTCCGCCTCGACCCAGGCAGGAACAGCCTCAGCCTTCTTTCCTGGAAGTACCGGAGGCCGAGCCTGTTCGGGATGACGCAACTGAAGCCGGCGACGCGACCACCGAGGAGCCACAGACGACTGCTCCTCCGTCCGGGGTCAGTTCCTCGAATCGGGGAGTGAGGCTGGAACTCGATAATGCCCCTCTGCAAAGCGCGATCAGCATGATCATGCAGGAGTTGGGCTACAGCTATATCATTGATCCGGCGGTGAGCGGCACGGTCAGCCTTTTCAGTATGGGCGAGATTCCTCGGGACAAACTCTTCGAAGTTCTGGAGCGCCTGCTGAAAATGAACGGCCAGGCTATCGTCAAGCAGGAAGGGATCTATACGATTCTTCCGATCGGCAAGAGTCCCAAGATCCCGCACAACATCTTGCGCAGCGCTCCCGAGCCCGCATCTTCCGGAGGGGCAGTCCAGGAGGCTCCGGCCGAGGCGGCCCAGCCGCAACCTGAGGCGGAGCCGGAAGCTGAGCCCGCGCCCGAGTCCGTGGTAGAGCCGGCGCCCCAGGAATCGTCAGAGCCGCAGGGATCTGTGGAAGTGGCGCCTCGCGTGCTGCAGTTGAGCGCTTCTTTCGAAGGTTCCGAGCTGGAGGACCAGCAGGGAGTGATTACCTATATTATCCCTCTAAACTATATTCCTTCCTCCGAGATGCTCACCATGATTACTCCCTTTCTTTCGGAAGGGGCGACGGTGATTGACTTCGCGTCCGGCAATATGTTGCTCGTAACCGATTTTCGCACCAACGTCCAGCAGGCTCTTAATCTGGTCAAAGTGCTGGACACGCAATATTTTGACATTAATACCGTTGAATTGATTCCGGTCCGTTACAACAAAGCAGCCGATGTCGCCACGGATCTCGCCAAGATCTTCGCTCCTTCCGAGACCACCAGTGGCGTGCGCATTGTGGCCATTGAGCGGCTCAACAGCATTTTGGCTGTGACCCATTCACCGGAAGTCCTTCAGGAGGTGAAGGCCTGGATGGGCAGGCTGGACGCGCCCTCCGCCAATACAAATATCAAAACGTTTGTTTACCAGGTTGAGAATAACAGGGCTTCCAGCATTGCCGAGGTGCTGGCCCAGTTGTATCAGGATGGACGCGGGCTTCCCTCAGGTGTGGGTCCCCCAGCAGAAGGAGAAGAGCGGGCAGCCGCGCAGCGTGAGCCAGAGCAGGAGGCGGCATTCGTCCCCCCTTTCGGCCAGCAGCAGGGCGGTCTGGGGACGCTGGGACCGAGTCTTGCCAACCGCAACACTCAATCAACCATTCGGGCTGTTGTCAGCGGCAACGTGAAGATAATTGTCAATGAGTTCAACAACTCCCTGATCATCCAGGCGACAGAAGCCGACTATAACTTTCTTCTTCAGACGATCGAGCTGTTGGATGTCCTCCCCCGCCAGGTGCTGATCGAGGCCAAGGTCTATTCGGTTGAGCTGACCGACGACCTTCGCTTTGGCGTCTCCGCCTTTTTGCAGGAGCGGGGAGCCGCGCCGCCGGCGGGAGATGGGGAGAACGGGAACGGAAATGGGGCAGCCGAGGTCGTCACTGTACCGACTACCGGCCAGATCGCCGGGGCTGGAGCAGGACAGGGCACCTTCAGCCTGACAACCCGAGCCTTTATCGGGGCACAGCGGCAACTAGAGGCTCTGATTACGGCCCTCCGTTCCAGGACTAATGTCGAAGTCCTGGAGGCTCCGCGACTTTTGGCAATGGATGGAATGCAGGCTCAGATCAACGTGGGAGCTGAAGTGCCTGTGACTACGGCATCCTTCGGAGATCCGCTGCGCGCGGGGGACTCGGTCAACTTTATCAACTCCATCCAATTTCGAAGCACCGGAACCACGCTGCTCATCGTGCCGCGAATAACGGCCAGCGGCATCGTGACCATGGACCTGGCCCTTGAAGTCAGTTCGGCGGCGGGGACCTCCCTCACTCCCACCATCAATCGGAATTATGTGTCAACTTCGCTCATTGTCCGCGACGGACAGACGGCTGCCATCGGAGGCATCATCAGCGATCAGCTCATCAACACCAGAGATCGAGTGCCCGTCCTGGGAGATATACCGATTCTGGGGGCGCTATTCGGGCAGACCAGCAGCGACAAGCGCAGAGCGGAGCTGATCTTCCTCATCACCCCCCATGTGATTCAAAATCTGCCTACCTCCACCGAGCTGAGGTTGGATTTCCAGCGCGCCATGCGCAGAGCCTATGGAGTGATTCGGGAGACGGAAGCGGAAGAGGAGAAGCTGATCCGCGAGCGAAGGCAGGAGGAGCTGGAGCAGCAGAGGTAGGAAATGAAACTTGAGTCACTTCAAGCTTTGGGCTTGCTTGTAAACTTCGAGCGCTTCTGAAAGGCGTCCCTCTTCCTGAAAGAGTTTGCCTTTCAGCATGAGCAGGTAGAACTTATTTTGCCGCTCTTCAGTCTGTTGTAAAGTCTGGCCGACCATCTGGTGCGCAAGCGAGTATTCCCTCCGCTCCCTCAACGGCTGGCTGAGATTCCAGACCGATTGAACGACCAGCTTTTCATCGTGGCCCGAAAGATCCAGATCGAGAATCTTACTGAACTCTGGAAGGACCTGGGCATATCTTCCTTCCTGGATCAGAACCGATACGATTTCATGCTGGCTGGCAGCAAACTGTATCTGCGAGAGCCTGTCCGGCTTCTGCGCCAGAATGGCTGGAGAGGATCCCAGCAGAAACATTATAATAAGCAAGGCAAGGTGTTTCATTCCGAACTCCTGAAATCCCGAAAAGGATTAGTGGCCTTTCCGCTCTCATCCAACTCCAGAAACGGGTTCTCCGCCACAGCCCATTCAAAAGACTCGATCTCTGCCAGAATTTGCTCCTGGGCAGAGCGCTCTCTGATTTGCAGCAGGACGATGGAGGCTACGAAAACGATCATCAGCGCGGCCAGTGCGTAGCGAAGGCGGCCGCCAGATGCTGACCGCTGACCGCTGACCGCTGACCACCCAGCCTGTAGGAAGACAGCAATCCTGTCCGCGCCTGTCTTTTGTAGACCCCTTGGAGAACTTGCCTGACTGATCCTGTGTTCAATGGCCTTCCAGAGGTAAGCTGGGGGATCAACTTCGGCTTGAGTGTCCCGCACCAGAGAATTCAATTCCACCTGTTGGGAATAGAGTTCCGCACAGGCTGAACAGGTGTCGAGATGACGCCGGACCTGGTGGACCAATTCCGGTTCCAACTGGCTATCTGCCAGCGCTGAAATGTGGGGATGAAATTGCTCGCAACTCATACTTTTTTCAAATATTCTCCGAGGACTTCCTTGGCAATGAGCCTGGCCCGATAGATGTCGGTCTTGACCGAGAGTAACGAGCGCCCCACTACTTTGGTGATGTCCTCATAGCTCATTTTCTGAAAGACGGCCAATACGAAGACGTCCCGATACCTGGGCGGCATCTTCATCAAAGCGTTTTCGATCGTGTCGTTCAATTCCCGACATAAAACCTGCGTCTCCGGGTCCAGGCTGCTGCTGGCGTCATCGGCCAGAAAGTTATAATAATCGGTGTCCTCATCGTCAATCGAGACCTCAGTTGTCTTCTGAGATCTACGCAACTTCTGGTAAACCTCGTTCCTGGCAATGCGAAAAAGCCAGAACTTGAACTGTTTCGGCTCCCGAAGGTTCTTCAGGTCAGTGTGGACTTTAACGAAAGTATCCTGAGTAATATCCTCCGCGTCCTCGGGCGAGCCAATCAGCCGCCAGACGAAATTGAATATCGGTTTTGAGAAGAGGTCGTAAAGCCTTTGGAAATCTTCAGCCGAGCCGTTTTGAACCCGAACAACAATTTCCTTCAGCTCATCCTGGCTGATTTCTCTGGGCATAATAGAAAGCCCTAGAAGTTACCAGCCTCCCCTCCTCAAAATCAAACTAAAAAGATGCCGGGCAGGCTCGAAAGTTGCAGACCCGGACCTCTCGCGCCACTGAATGCTCACACCCACTGCCCTTTCTCCTTTACTCTGTCAGCCTTCTCCTGTATAAATGCCCATTAACTCGCCCACTGAGGCATGGGTGTGTTTTTGGAGAGAAAGACTGCAGATGCGCAAACTACGAGCCTTGAAACGAGCATCTTACCTCTGCGGAGCGGTTCTCGTTCTTTCACTTCCGGCTCTCACTGATATCATTCCGAGGCCGGAGATCGACGATCAGGGAACTCAAATCAAGGGTCCATACAACTCCAGGCCCCCGCTTCATCCCTCCTCGCGGCTGAATCTTTCAGGCAGTGTTCAGAAGCGCAATGGCGTCTCACAGTCGCACTCGCGCGGATCAAATCAGCAGCCCAATCCGGGTTCTTCCTCTCTGGTGCAGCAGCCGATGCCTTCTGCGCCGGCCAACCACATGAGCCGGGCTTCAGAGCTTGACCGGCCTGGATTCTCCGGACAATCTCAGCCGCAATCGGCGCAATCCCATAGAGCCGGCCTGGCCCGATCAGCGGCTGGTTTTAGAGAGGGCGTCTGGAACGTGTTTGATGCCGGGCCATCTTCTGGCGATGTCCCGCTGGAAGTGGAGCTGCTTGAGTTGGAAAAAGGCTTTGAAACAGCCTCCCGGGGACTTTTCGGGGAGGGCATCTTTGGCCAGGTGATCGCCAGAAATCCTTTTCAGGAAAAACTGGATCAAGAACCGCTGCCCGAGCCGCCCTCGAAGTCTCCGGATGCGGCTGCCCAGGGGCCCGACACTGATCAGTCTACCCGCGGGCAGGATGGGATTGACGGAGTCGAGGGGCGAGGCCGCACTCCGTCGGATTACGATTTGCTGATCGTGGGAGAGTTCTCAGGGCTGGGGAACAATCAGGTTTTTCGGGCCGAGTGGCATGAGAGTGGCTCCTTCTTCGTCCTGGAGGATTCGTTCGAACTCAGCTTGTTTCTCGGTATCGGCGAAAACTTCCTGCTTTACGAGGCGCAAGAACAAGTGGTTACGTCGCGCCGGCCAGGCGGGCTGATGGACTTCTTCGTCGCCCGGACAACTCCTTTAGGCACTTCGCTGGACTGGCTGGTTCAGGATGCGTCCGGAGAGCTTAAGGAAGAGGCGCACGGATTTCTCTTTGGCCGGAGCGTTACCAGTTTCACGGTTTTCGATCTGGACAGCGACGGACAACTCGAATTGCTGCTGGTCCTAAAAGATGGGCCTAATCTGGTGATCTTCAGTCGTTCGGGAGAGCGCCTTATATACAGCCGGGAGCTGAGTTTGCCCTTCGTTCCCGGATTTATCCTGAATTCGGTCGGGCTTTTTGGGCAGGAGTTCATGCAGGTGTTTGACTCGCAACTTCTCCAGTCGGCAACCTTGATCCCTCACAGAGGGCAGCTCTATGTCAGAACTGCTCTGGGAGCGCCGAGTCGCTTCCAGTCTTTCGATCTGCCTTTTCAGGCTGGGGAGGGGATTATCAGGTCTCTGGTTTCCAAGGATCAAAACAGGATCGTGCTGGCGGAGCAAAGGGACGAGCAGTTGATTTTGCATGCCAATCTGGACGTCAGCCGCAAAATGCCTTTTGCTATTTTCGGTGATCTTCAGAAGAGCGGATCGGCCCAACTTTTACTATTGCCATAAGCTGCAAAAAGTATGATACTTGGAAACGTCGTTGAAAAGCTTGCGACTTCTGGGAGATAAAAGCATCTCTCAGTTTCAGTTTTTGGGGTGTATAGTTCGCTTACCTGTACTTTTTTGGTTTTGGTTTTTAAGCGTTTCTTGTAGAATCGAGTTTGGTTAATTTTGGGTTTCAACTCAAGTAAGGACAAGGAGTGAGAGAATGACCAAAGTGAGAGCAATTCTATTTTTCAGTGCGATAATGATTCTGGCGTTAGGCGCGAACAGTATGGCCGAGACCGGTAGAGATTCGGTCGTCTTCTTCCAGGAAGACACCACGACACGCGCTGTGGTCGCGGCCTTCCTGGCCTCGGAGATAGCGCAAGGTCTGGATACCGCGATTTCTATCACCCACCTGGCGGTTTCTGATCCGGTCACCTTTACCGATACCGGAGTTGAAGCTCAACTGGGGAGTCCGGCCGGTGTCCTAACCTTTTTCTTGTGGGATCAGGACGGCAATCTCTTTACCTATACAACCTCAGCCGATACCGTAAGCGATGGGATTGGACAGGGGCTGAGTGCTGACGGCACTCTGGATCATGGAGCAACTTTCACAGTTCTCCTCTCTCAGATCCTCACGGCAGCCGGCGCCGATCCCGAACTGTTCGTCGGTCATGGAATGGCGGTGGCGCCCTTCGCATTGACGGGCACTTATAACGCCCTTTTCTTTGAAATCGGTTTCACACAAAGCTTCGTGTGGGAGCCTGCCTTCGGAAGCGGTGGCTTTTTCGGCGGTCTCCGGGTGACCACCGACCCCGGTGGCGGTGTGGGCATTCCGTAGTTTTCGTTTGATCATTCAAACCACGGAGGAGAGATAAAAGGGGCTATTCCAATAGCCCCTTTCATTTTTTGATGGCTGTTTTTCTCCTGGTCCTTCTCATGACCGCGGCCGCCCAACCAGTTGAACTGGAAGACGCGGTGAAGTGGTACTGGGATTACCTGCAGGCGCGAGATAAAAACTCCGCACTCGAATTTGTGGCCCCCGAATCGCGGCAGGACTTCAGCATCCGCAGGGAACCCTTTTTCCGCTCCTGGAAGCTGGTGGATATCGAGTTGAAATCGGAGACTCGGGCTAGCGTCACCGTAGCCGTGGACAGAATGGTGGAAGGGGCGGGCCGGTTTTTCAAAACAGGCCTCGCGGAAGACTGGGTTTTCGACGGCCAGACCTGGAAGGTCCAGGTTAAGAAGGTTTCTCCCGAGGATTTGACCCGCATCTACAATCCCCCGAGTGCGGACTCTGAGGAAAACCCCCCTGAAGGGCTGCGAGTGCTGCCGGAGCTTGTCAAAATTGAATTCCTCAGTCGAACTCAAAGAGCAGCCGTCATTATCTTCAATGGGCTGGATCAGCCGGTCGAGATTACGGCTCTGGAACTGGATCCAGAGCGCTTCGAGATCATCGAGAGATCCGAAAAGATCAAGCCGGGCGGGCGCGGCAAGATAGCGATTCGCTACACAGGCAGCGAGAACGAGAAAGAGCTCAGAAGCCGTATCAAATTTGTGCTGAAGGAGGGGGACGGGGCGGACGAGAAGGCCATTGAGATCCCCATTCTCTACAATCATGTCAGTGCCGCTACCCGGGGACTCTTTGCACTGAGTGACGAAGAAGTAAAGAAGCTGAAGAGAGGAGATAAGCTGACTCCGGTAATTCAGTAACGTAAACCTCTGTAAAAGCCGCCCGCCCACACAAAAACTCCCAGCAGCAGGCCCGGCAGCCAAAGCAGTGCCAGAAGCCCTTCTTTGGAGTTGCTTTTGAAAATACGCCTCAAGATCTGCGCAACGCGCCAGAAGGGCAGTCCCATCGCCAGAAGAGGAACATGGCGAAGCCAGGCGCCGCCGGCCGGAAATTTTGACCGGTAACGGCCGCTCCAGTAGCCAAGCTGCCTCAGGTGATGGAAGACCGAATTCCAGGACGCCCGGTGCCCGTGGAAAATACGGGCTGAGCCTTCGAAGTAAATCGCGCCCCGAAAATGGCGTGAGAAAATCAGGTCCTCAGCCATGCCAAAGACATCATCAAAGCCGCCCGCCTCCAAAAAATCATGCCGGCGAACCATAAGATTGGAGCTGGAAAGGTGATCGCGGAATCCCGAAGCCAAACCCGGAAGAAATTCCGAAAACTCAATCCAGTAGAGAATTCTGGCCGCTGCGGACTGATGACTGGCGTTTTCAATGGCGCCGCCGGCCAGCTTAATCTGTTCCGACTGCTCCAGGACGGCCAGCAATCGCTCCAGCCATTCGGACTCTGGAGCCGCGTCCGCGTCCACAAAAGCCAAATACTCACCCCGGCTCTGCTGAGCTCCCACGTTTCTGGCCGAGCCCGGCAGAAGTCGATTGCCGGGTTCAATCACCCGTACGTCCGGATATTTCGAGCTGACCCACTGACCCGTGCCGTCGCCGCTCGATTCAACGACGATCATTTCGAAGGCAAAATTCGTCTGCTGCTGTAAAACCGCCTCCAGTGTACTCGCAAGAGTATTGCGGCTTTGGTAACAGGGAACAACCACGCTGACGAGAGGTAAACATTCCGTTCGCATCTTGTGTTGTTTTCTAGACACGGATTACACGGAGGACACAGATTAAATCCGTGAATTCCTTGGCTCAAGCCTCAGTCCTGCTCTGACCCCGCGCGCGATAACCTGGACGCGTTTCCAGCGCAGTGCCAGCAAGTTGTAGATCAGGCTGAGGCTCAGCGTAGCCAGGAAAAAGGCCCACTTCATCAAAACGGGGCGGTGCTTTCGCAAAAAGTAAACGGCGTTGCGCCTGACCCAGAAGAGCTTCTGCTCGGGCTGGTCTCGGGTGGCATAGGCTCCGCGATGGAGAGCGTAATCGAGCCCGCAGTAGTAAATGGGGAATCCCTTGCTGGAAGCTCGATACAGGAAATCGGCCTCTTCGTGATACATGAAAAAGGTCTCGTCGAAGAGTCCTACCTCTTCGACAACTCTCCAGTGGATCAGAAGCGCGCACCCAAGCAGGAGGTCCACCCGTTTAGTTGCGCTCCAGCGGGCTGAATCTCGTTCCCCCTTTCCATAATAACGGGTGAGAACGTGGCTCCAGTTGATGTATCCCCAGGCGGCGTCCAGGCGTTTGGAATCCCTGTGACGTAATACCTTAGGGCCGTAAACACCCGGGCCGCGGCTCCGGGCGATCTCGACCAGGCTGGAAACGAGTGTGGGCTCCACGATGATGTCGTAATTGAGGATAAAAAAGTAAGTGGGAAGGGGAAGAGCTGGCTTTTCAGCTCGGGCCCGGGCCAGCGATGGCAGGACCAACTGCATCCCGGCATTGACGGCTCCGGCATAACCCCGGTTTTCTTCGAGCTTGAGGACGGAAACAGAATCCGGGATTGTCTCAAGAGAGGCATCCGTAGAGGCGTTATCCACCACCAGGATTTCAAGGGACGGGTAGTCGCTCTTCTGAAGACTTTCCAGTGTTTCACGCAGCACGTCCCTGCCATTCCAGTTCACACAGATGGCTAGCACGCTTTCATTTGTCGCCATAGCTCCTTCACTGAGATGCGCCTGGTCTTACGCAGGGAAAGGCGCTTCCTGATAGCGTACGGGCTATTGGTCACTCCGGCTGAAATTCCTCGCAGAAAGGCTCCCGTAAAGCCCGCCCTCAATAAATGAAAAAACAGGCTGCGAGTCCAGCCGTAAATCAGCCAGGGAAGATGGCGCAGCGGTTGATAGGTGATCATCATCAGCCAGCGATTACGCGTGATCCAGTACACTCGGGCTGAAGAGTGGAAGGATTGGCGCCTGGTCGCGGGTCCCGTTGCCGGTTGAGTTCTTCGATCAGGGTCTGAGGCTGCTTCCAAATGATAGACCCGCGCTTCAGCCAGGTAAAGACAGGGCAGTCCAGCCAGCTGCGCGCGCAGGCTGAGGTCCACGTCTTCCAAGTACATGAAATACCTTTCATCGAAGAGGCCGATCCGATCGAACAATTCACGCCGGTAGAAGGCGGCTCCCGCACTGGCCCCCATCACCGGCTCGTCATCGGGAAAATGCGCCGGCGGTTCTCCCAAACCCCTTTTGTAGGGGAGACCAGTGCGCGAGTAGCAGTCTCCCGCGCTGTCCAGTTGGTCACGATCGGTATAGTCAATCATCCTGGAGGCAAAAAGCCAATAATCGGGGTAAGCCTCAAGCGCTTTCAGTCCTGCCTCAACCCAGCGACGATCGGCTTCGGTATCATTGTTCAACAGCGCGACATAAGGACTCTTCGTTTGTCTGATTCCAGCATTGACGGCTTTCGCAAATCCTAGATTGCCGCCTAACTCCAGGTAAACACACTCGGTAAACTCGCGGCAAACCATCTCATGGGTGGAATCGACCGATCCGTTGTCCACGACCAGGACGCTGCAGGAGACAGTCTGTGCCTGAAGGGATTGCAGGCAGCGGCGCAGAAGCTCACGTTGATTCCAGGTGGGGATAATGACCGTGAGGGAGCGGCCATCGCCCTTCTTCAACGTCCCCCCTTCAATATACCCAGATGGTAATGGTAACTCATTAGGTCGGGATAAAATCGACTCAAGTCGGGCCAGTTGAAGTTTTCGGTAAGAGAGCAGACGCCGGTAATCAGCCACATCTTCAGGCGCTGGCGCGTCGTATATTGAGGCACATTGGGCAGCCCCAAGAAATCACCCAGCTCAGGATGCTTCTCATAAAACGTCCAGGCAGAGCGGCCGACCTTATGCTGCCGCCGTATAAATGAGGAGATCGAGATAGGGTGATAATGGTAAGTCCTCGCCTGCGGGGCATATACCAGGCGCATTCCCTTACGCTTGAGACGAAGTCCAAGCTCGATGTCCTCCCAGTTGCATTCCGGGAAGTTCTCGTCAAAGCCTCCGTTCTCAAGGAAGAACCGGCGGGAAAGAGAGAGATTGCTGGTGTAAAAGAAGTTAAAAGGTATGTTCTCGGGGTCTTCAATGATAGAAAAACCGAACTGCCAGCCCCGCTCGCCGACGTACTCCATAAAGCGCGTCTTTGGAAACTCTTCAGGCCATGCCGTATAGCCGATGATCACCAGATGCGTGCTCGGCTCCGAATCGCGGCGCTCTTGGCGCGTCTTCCAATGCTGATCGAGGAAGTCGGTTCCGGGAACCGTGTCGTCCCCCAGAAAAACCAGGAAGTCCGCCTCCCCATGCTGCGCCCCCAGGTTTCTGGCCGCTCCGGCATTCATGCGAGGGTGATAAAAGTAGCGCAAAGAGACCGGAAAGTTGCGCTGTGCCTCCTCAACTACGACCCGCGTCTCGTCCGTTGAGCCATCGTCCACCACAATCACTTCGTACCGGGGAAAGGTCTGATTCTGCAGGCCCTCCAGAGTTTTCTTTAAAACAGGAGCCCTGTTCAGAGTCGGGATCACTACGCTAAAGGTGGCTGACATATTTTCTGTATCATTTCAAGGCTCTCAGAGCCCGGCGAACAGCCGCGCCAGGTCCTTCGTACTTCCAGGAGAGGACGAATTTGCCGAATCTGGAGCCGGACCGCATCTGGGGATGGAGCCCGTTCTGCGTCCTGATCCACTCCCGGGCAAGCAACTCATTTTTCAGGTCCTTGATCTTCGATTCAAGGAACGGGGGCAGAGTACGGGCGTAATCACCGGGCTTGAGGTGATCGATGAGAGGGCCAAGATCCAGCCGGTTGATGTACTCGGCTTCCTGCGATCGGTATTGCGGATGCTCGAAAATGCCGCGCACGGGATCTACGAAGAGCTGAAGGATCTCAGCGTCGCTTCGCTTGCGAAGAGCCTGAATTTTTGCGCGCTTCTCCAAAAGGCGGGGAAGTGACTCCAGGACATCATCCACGGCCACCAGGTGATTGAGCGCGTCCATGAAGTGCAGGCGGGCCGCCAGATCTCCGGCCTCCAGACGCTGCCGGGTCTTACCCCAGAGATAGAAGCTTTCCTTTTCCACACCCGAAAAGAGGACGGCCCGCTTCACCGCCATGATAAAGGCCAGCGAAAGGATCTTTCGAAATGCCTCCTCCTCATAGTTCTTGATAACGGTCAGAAGGGCATTGCGGTGCATCAGGTAGCGCATCTTCTGGTCTTCATGCTGTTTGAAAGTGCTGTGCCCGCGATGGTAGACGAAAGATTCGGGGGCGAAAGCGACGCGGTAACCTGCCAGCCACAGGCGCCAGCCGAGATCGACATCTTCAAAGATGGCAAAATAATCTTCATCGAATCCACCCGCGGCCAAAAACACCTGCCGGTCGATCAGCATGGCGCCGCCGCAGGGAAAGAGGATGTGCTTCTCGTGGGAGACATTCTCGACCAACTCCCCTATATCGCGCTGCACGGCGTAACCCAGATACTGCAGAGATGAGCCGTTGAAGTCGATTCGCTTTCCCTCCCAGTCCAGGATTCTGGAAGCGACGCAGCAGGTGTCTCCCTCGAGGAGGGGCAGGGCGTTTTGCAGCCATTTCCCATCGGCTCTCATATCATTGTTTATAAAAGCCAGGCAGCGACCCGAAGCATGTTCGGCGGCCAGATTATTGGGCTGGCAAAAGCCCTGATTCACTTCATTTTGTAAGAGTTTTACCTGGGGAAACTGATGCCGGACCAAATCCTGCGAACCGTCGCTGCTGCCATTGTCCACGACAATGATTTCTCCTGCCGAAAGCTCAGCAAGCGAGGGAAGCAAACGGGCCAGATGTTCCCTCCCGTTCCAATTGACCGTAACAATTGAAACCTCAGAGGTGGATCGGGACATCACTGGATTGTACAATAAGACGCTTTAGTTCCGCGTCGCTTCGAAGGCGCTGTTTCTGAATGGCGCGGCGGCGCATCCATGTATCCGGAAGGAGGGCCAGATTCCAGATGAAGTTGAAAATCTGCTTCCGCTTGCGGCGCCAGCGCAGGCGAAGCAGCAGCAGCCCTGACAGAGAGCGGACCAGATTGACGATCTCGTAATTCTTGATCAGGGCGCGAATGTTGTGGCGCTCGCCCAGCACTTCCCGCCACTCCATACCCTTGTCCTGGCGCGTGGAGGCGCTGAAATGATGGTAGGCGACGGCCCCGGGAGCTGTAACCACGCGGTAGCCTGCCAGCCATAACCGCCAGCACAGGTCCACGTCCTCGTGGTACATGAAAAATCGTTCATCAAAGCCGCCCGCTTCGAGAAAGGGGCTGCGCCGGAAGAGAGCCGCGCCGGCGGAAGCAAACAGTACTTCTTCCGGAGAGTCGTACTGCCCCCGGTCCTCTTCAAACATGCCGCGGTCCCAGGCATAGCCCAGGAAGTTCATGGCGCCTCCTACTCCATTTAGAACCTGGGGCCGGTCGTAAAGGCGCAGCTTGGAGGCCACCCCGGCGATATTCGGATCTTGGCGGGCCGTGGAGATGAGTTGCTCAAGCCATTGAGGCTCGAGTTTCATATCCGTGTTGAGAAACACCAGATACTCCGCATCGCAGATCCGCGCGCCCAGATTGCCTGCCCGCGAAAAACCAAGATTGCTCGACTGCCGAACCACCCGCACCCAGGGATACTTTTCACAAACGTACTCGGCGCTGCCGTCCTGCGAATGATTGTCTATGAGAAGAGTTTCAAACTCGCGCCCGATTTGCGCCTCCAAGCTCTGAAGCAGCTCATCCAAAAACCGCCGCCCATTATAATTAATGATAATTACAGCAGCTCTCTCCCTCACTCCTTCTCGTCCTCACTCCCTCTCTCTCTCCCGCTCTCCATCCTGCGCTTCAACCGCCGGGCGGCGATCCTCCAGAGAGGCGCTCTGTCCAGTTTGTTCTGAACCTCCTCCAGGCGCTGCCTGAGATTCTCTGCTTGAGTTTCCAGATTAGCGCTGTGGGTTTTCAGATTGGCGATGTGAGTCTCCAGATGCTCCACGAGTTTCCCGCTCTCGTTGCTCAGAAATTGCACGTCCTGCAGCGTCCTGGAGCGCGTGTGGAGCAAGTGAAGGATGCGCTCGTGGCACTGAATGAACCTGGGGTCCTCGGTCATGCGCTGGCGGCAATCCAGGCCGGAGGCGGGAAGCCGGAGGCCTGAGTCCTGGGACTCTTCTTCTCCGACCTCAGGCGGGTACCGGGTGCCGGGTGCCCTTTGGGTGGGGCGGGGTGGGCCTCCGGCCTGAATGAGTTCCCTAAGCTGTTTCTCTTGCGTAGCCGTTAAGGGATGCTTGCTGATGACGAAGAGCGTTCGGTAGGCGGGGGGGCACTGGTCAAGCGAATAGCAGTGTTGGTTGTAACAGCAATTGAAGTTCTGAATCACCTGGTAGTCTCCCAGGCTGAAATAATGCTGGGTCAGTATCTGCATCTCTTTCCAGCGCGGAATATACCCGCTGGGCAGTGCTTGAAGGCTGTAATCTCGCTGCTTGAAAAAGCGCTGGACAAGCGAAGTCTCCGGAAGCCCAAAGGCCTCGTGCTCCTTCAGGAACCGGCTCGCCGACAGCAGGATCCGGCTCAGTTCATCCTCCGCCGCCCGCACCTCCTCAGAGGCGAAGGGCGCTCCCAGGATAATGCCGTGTCTCGACACACGGTCCAGCTCGGATAGGAACAACTCTCTTCGTTCGCCCGGAAGGTGCTCCAGCACGTCCAAGGACAACACCAGATCGAATGAATCATCTTCAAAGGGCAAATCCCAAGCCGACCCGGGCGTGTGCGCCCAATGGTCGCACTGCCGGATGTCCGTAGAGGACACCGCAAACCGTCCGTCCTCAGGCCTCAGGTCTCGGGCCTCAGGCCTTAAATGAAAGAAATCCCCTGGCACAGCCAGATGACCATCCTGGTCTCCAATGTAGCCACCGACGTCCAGGATTGTGCCCGGGCAGAGAACTTGAGCCGCGTCGGCCGCCAGGCGATAACGCTGATAAAGATCAAAGGGCAGGCCCAGCACCAGCTCACGCCCGCCCGCCGGTGCGGCTGAGATTTCGATTGCCGAAAGCTTGACCTGCGGTCCGCCGGGGAACAGATCGAAAAAAAGGTGATGGCCTCCGGCCGGCAGCAACGCCTCCGGCAATTCGATCTCATGCTCAAGCTGCTCTGAACTGAGATGAATGTCTTCCAGGACGTAACTGTTGAGCCGGATGCGTAAGACTGAAAACCCAGGCGAGTTCTCGAACCGGAGCCGGATCCTGAGTCGCAGCGAATGATTGTGCAAATTTAATAAGTAAATGGAAGCGGTTGATTGTGCCAGAGAGCGGCAGGAGTCCTCGAGTCTTCCCCAACCAAATCGAGGAAGCGCAGTAATCGGTCCGTCCGTCTTGACAATCTCTGGAGACTCGCCGAAGAAGTCGTGCTGAAACTGTCGGATTTTCTCCGCAGCGGGCGTATTGGGGAAAGACGCTAAGAACTGGAAGTTGTAAGGTTCCACTGATAACCGGAACTGGACCGTCAGGCCCAATTGCCGCAAGGCAGTCACCCAGAAGGCCGGAGGCCTCTCGAAGATATGCGTCTCTTCCTTGCGCTCGAAGAAGATCGGATCGGGCGTGGCTCCTGCCAGCAGGCCGTCGGGCTTGAGTGCCCGGACCGACTCCGCCAGGCACTGCAGCGGGTCCTCCAGGTGCTCCAGCACATCAAAGAGAGTGATGACGTCTGCGCTTTGATCGCCAAGGGGCAGATGCTGGGCGTGAGCCTGGATCAGACGCGGCCGCAGCTCCGGCACTTGGGAGAGAGCGTAATCGCTCACGTCCAGGCCGAAGGCCAGATAGCCTTTCCCGCCAGCGGAATCGATCAGGGATCCATAGGCGCAGCCGACATCAATGAATGTGCCTGAAGGGCGCACAGCCTGCAGGATATCAACCCACGGTCCCCAGTCCCCGGGACGCAGTGGATACCCGCTTTCCGGATAGCCGCTCGTTTCTCCGTGAAAGTACCTGTGGTCGTATAGGTGCTGAAGATCGCGTGATGTCGCCATTACTTCGCGTGGCGATTCTAGCAGAACGCCGGCTTTGATTCGTGTAATTCGTTGGCTAAATTCGTTGGCTTAAAAAGCCTCCAAACTTCCCGCGCGAGCGACTGATTACCTTTTTGCGCATTTTTTATTTGTTTTTTCAGCGGATTTGGGTAATATGAATGGTGGGCCTTAAAGGAGGAGCCTTCGCATAGCTGGTAAAAACAGGTTTTCTACACTGACAAAAGATGCGACTTTTTTGAACGAGCAGCATCTTTTCATTGCGTCGTTTTTTACGGGTAATGCAGTTTTGCGATTCTTAGCGGGGAGGTGATATTGACATTCCGGTTTAAAACAGGCATTCTAAAATAGGTATTGTGCGTAATTCATTTGTCTTGAATTGTTTGGTTTTTCTTGTTCTTGGGGTTTTAAATGTTTAAGGAGGACTCTTTGATGAAAAGATCGTGGAAACTGTTAACTCTTCTTTTCGCGATTTCCATCCTCGCTAGCCCTGCATTGCAGGCTCAGGCTACAGATCCAAGTCTCGACCCGGATATTCATTATGGTGGTTGGGATGAGGCAGTACAGAGCCGCAATATTCCAGCAGGTACCGTCGTGGATCCGGGATCGCAGCTCTTGTATATTGTGGACACGGGGATCAATCTCCGCACTTCAGACTTTACTGAAGAGCAACTGGCGGCCGAGAACGTGAATACGCTGCTGGGAGTTACGGGCGCGAGTGGAGTGGGTGACGTTCAGGTCAATTTTCTGGCGATCACCAATACCCACCCGACCCAGGCTGTGACCATTCACTTCCGTTATTTCAATGATGAATGCGAAGATCTTTTGGACTTCCTGGTTCTGTTGACTTGCAACGACACGCTGATCCTCAATCCCTTCGACTTTGAAATTCCGGGGACCAGCCTGATCGGCAGCCCGATCAACACCGGGAGGCGCATTTTTGGACCCGATTTGTCTTCTGCTTTCCCGGCCATCCGAGGGGATCGTTTCGCTTCCGGGCGGTTTCTGATTTTCGCAACTGCTGCGGGAACAACTTTTGGCGATGACGACCAGGCCGATATCCTGTTCTCGAGAGAGTTGGGCAATGGATTGGGCGGTGAGTGTAATATCGATGCCCAGGGTGGCAGCACTAATTTCGCTCCAGGCCCGGCCGGTAATACTTCTTCTACCGCTTCGAGTGACAGCAGTACCCGGAACGTAGGCAGCACTGCGGGCTTTAGTCAAAACAACCTGCATGTCTTCAATGCCACGGCGGTCAGTTTTAACTATCTGGTTGGCCATCAGACCACCGCTGTGCCGAAGGGCTTTATCGAAGGCGCGCAGTCCGATCAGGATCAGTTCCTGGCTTATGGCGTAAACGCCTGGACGCGGCCCGCTATCAGGATAAACGACAACACGAATGTGGAGCCGACTATTGACGACAACCCGCAGACTGATGGCAGCACCGGTCTCTCGGGTGACGGGTGGTTCGTTCCCGACTATCGGATTCTGATGGGCTCTGAAGCCAACGTGAAGCAGTCGGATACGAGTACGAACATCACAGTGATTAATGAGTTTTACTTACGTAATGATGTTCATGGCGGAAACACGTTCCGGGCCTTCTTCAACTTCGACACCGATACTTTGGGCGTTGGACCTGGAACGAACGTCGATCCAGTGGCGGGCGTAGGTGGTGGCTCAAATTGGGGTGCTCTGGCTTGGACCTCCATCCATGGCATCTCTTCTGCCGCGGAGAACGCAAATCAGAGGGTAGAATTCCTCTCCATCGTGGATGACTATGATGGAAGTAAGAACCCTGGTATAGCGGTCACCATCGGTGGTATACAGATCCGTGATCGATCCTATAACCTGACCGGGGCTGAGACTCAATACATCGTGCAGGTGTTCGACAATAATGAGAATCAGCTCACAGTCTCGCCGGAGACTCCCATCGGAATTTCTCCTGCGCCGGATGTTGCGCCGACTGCCAATCTGCGGATTATCGTGGATTGCTTGCAGGTGTGGATCAACGGCGTACGAGACCCGGATACGCGAAGAGATGGATTTAGTATTGAGAATGTGGGTGAAATCACCTCACTGGCCCTGGATGGCTCCGGTGATTTTGCCGGTCTCAATGCGACCATTGATCCGCTGGAAGACGCCTCTCAGGGTTGGATCCGCTTCGTGCGCGATAATAACCATCAGCGGAGCGCAACAGTAGACGATCCGTTTGATGCGGATTTTGATACTGTGACCATCACTGCAGGTACCATCGCGCCGATCGACCCGACCATCATGGATAACACCAACGTGCCCAGCTTCGCGACCATCGGTCAGGTGGTCGTGAGGTTTGAGGGCTTCGGTGCTTCCTGGTGGCTGGCCTCTTCAGCTTTCGATCCGGACGTTTCGGAAGCTGATCCTGCTGGCAATCCCAGTCCATAACTGGGATCTGGAGGTCTGAAAAAAAAGGGGGGGGCAGTTTTACTGCCTCCCCTTTTTTTGTATAGGCAGTTGGTTGTGACAGAAGATGTGATAGGATTGGCGCTTTTATCGGGAATCTGACTAATGCAATTCGGTTTTCTCCTCGGAATACTCTTGCCTGTTTCAATGGTTCTTCTATTCTCCGAAGGTCTCCGTGATCTCCCTGCGGTCTCGCATCTCAAGGTGAATCCGGAAAATGTTTCTGCTTTCCTGGAAAGCCACCTGTCCAGGAATCAGCTCAAAGTCGATGGGAAAGGAAATATCTATGTGGGCTTTGCCGGAATGCGCCAGGGAAAGAAGGATACCGATGTTTTCTTTCGCCGCTTTGAGACCGCTACAAATACATGGGAGGAGTTGACTCCGGTCAGTCAGGAAGATGTTCTGGACCGTGGAGCCGCCCTGTGGGTCAGCCGCCAAGGTGTCGTCCACTATGCATGGCTGGCACATGATGAAAAGACGGGGAAAGTGGAAGTACGCTACCGCAAGTCTAAAAACGGCGGCAAGGACTGGTCCGAGCCGATGAGCTTCGAGGTCGGAGCGACCGTGGCACGCTATCCCCAACTGGCTGGAGATGAGAATAATAACCTGTACCTCTATATTACCAACGCCCCAAAAGGCGCAAAAGAACGACTGCTGCTCTTTTGCAGTGGAGATGCCGGTGAAAATTGGCAGGCGGCGAGCATAAGCAATGCCCAAGCAGCCGAGAATGAAATCGCTCGTGAGCCTCAACTCCTGGTTGGTGACAAGAGTAGGGCCTTTCTGGTTTGGTTGGACACGGCTTTTGGAGGGCTGGGAGTCGTTTTTTCGCGCACGGAAGATGGCGGGAAAACCTGGAGTGAGCCTGTTCCACTGAATCAGGATCACACTCAGATACTGCATCAACCCCTCATTCAGAGAATCGGAGACAATCTCTTGGTCTCCTGGACGGAAAAAGCAGGCCTTGAGAGCACAATTTACTGGAATCAGTCCTCCGATAACGGAAGGACTTGGAAAGGCAATCAGGTCCTCTATAAAAGTGGGGTGACGTCCATCACAACGGAAATGTGGGGGGGGCCTGATAAACTGCTCGTAATTTGGAGCGATTACCGGAACAAGATGCGCTACGGCGGAAAGAGGGATCTGGGAGAGCGCCTCTGGGCCGATCTTTACAGCAGGAAAGGCGGCTGGCTCACGGAGACCGCGGAAGCTGGGCCGGATCTCGTGACGCTCAAAGCCAAGGATGAATCCTACTACAACGGCTTTGATGCTGCGCCCTCGGGATCGGGGGGGTATCTGGTAGTTTATTCGGAGAACATCATGGGTTATCGCCGGGCCATACACGGAGCCTTTTGGAATGAGGTCGGCGGTTTCCAGGAGAGCTTTCGGATCAGCGAGCCGGTCCGAATGGTGGATAGTGTTTGGCCCAAGGCCCAACGGGTCAGTGAAGGGGAAAACGCGGTAATTTACAACCAGGTGCGTGCTAAGATGTTCCAGCACCAGCCCAAATCCTGGTTGGGAGACTTAATCTTAAGCCGTATCCAAATTCAGTGAGCCTGGGATTCCGGGCTTATGGCCGCGCGGTCAAAGTTAAGCGGCAATGACTAAACCAAGGAGTATCTTAAGTGTTTAGAAAATTGGTATGCTCAGTCTGTTCAGGTTTTATCGTTTCTCTGGCGGTGATCGCCCTCGTGAACGGGTCAGCCCTGGGACAGAGTTTGCCCCGACCTATTGTTCAGGTTTTAACTCCGGAGGGGACTCAAGACACCAGTTTGAGTTCCGGCTACTGGATGATGGCTTCCGGCAAGCTCGGAACTCTGGATAATCCCATTCCGGTACCGGATCATATAGCGATCTCACTCAAGATCGGTGACCGGGTGAACCCGCAGTGGCCTCCAGGCGACTCGCAGTTGAATGGGATCAGCATACAGACGGTCCCTGCAAGCGAGAACGAAGTGAGCGTTTTCCTGGTAGGAGGCGCCAGTGCCAAGCCTTCACTCACCGTTCGGAGCTATGCGACATGGGCGTTGAACGTTCCCAAAAAACTGGTTGTGGAAGTTTCTATCGGCCCGTTTCCGCCACCTGACCCGAATAGTGTCGTTAAGGTGGCGGTCTGGTTCAAGCGAACCACTTCCAGCAGCGGCGGTGGTGGCGGGAACGGTGGTGGCGGCGGAGGGACGGCCAACAGCGCTCCGGTCGTCAATGCCGGTGCCGATCAGACTGCCAATTTTGGACAACAGTCAGTGGTCCTTGCAGGGACAGCCACAGACGCCAATGGAGATAACCTGACATATACCTGGACTCAGGTGTTTACGCAAAGCAGCGGCACGGGTGCGGAACCGGAAGTTAACATCCTGAATCCCAGTCAGAAAAATGCCAGCTTCGAAGCCCCGTCTACAAGTCATACGCTCACTTTCAAACTCTGTGCCAGCGACGGCAAGGCAACCACCTGCGATAACACGCAGGTTTTCGTCGGTGGCAGTGGCGGCGGTAGTGGTGGAGGCGGCAATGGCGGTGGATCGGGTGATCCGGGCCAACTGGAGACCGTATGTTCCGATGAGAGCAGTATCAACAATGATCCGGCTGTAGCCAACGCCGGGCCCGATCGTGAAGTTCAGCCTGGAGACCCGGTGGTCGTTAACGGCGGAGGCAGCGACCCCGACAACACGCCGCCTCAGACCACGATCATCGCAGGTGTCATAGTCACTATCGAGGGCCTCAGCTTCCAATGGGAAGTTATCAACGGCGCCGGTCTTCCGATTTCACTTCAGAACGCGACAACATCAAGCGTTTCTTTTACCGCCCCGGAAGTGGATGAAGATACGACCATCGTGCTGGCGCTCACAGTCAAAGACACCAAGGGTTGCGGCACTCGAGATCACGTGTCCATCACTATCAAGAGCGCAGTCACCCTGACTGCTGACGCAGGCAGCGACCAAACGGCAGGCAAGGGCCAGAAGGTGACGCTCTCGGGAAGCGGTTCCGATTCCGAGGGAGGCACTCTGAGTTATCTTTGGAGCCAGATCTCCGGAAAACTTGTGGGCCTTGCATTTGCCAACCGCGCCAGCGCCAGCTTCAATGCTCCCAGCAGCATCACCGAGGATATTGAGTTGGTTTTCCAGCTCACGGTCACTAACGGTTCAGGAAAAAGCGCCACGGATAATGTCACCATCATGATCTCGGCCAACAGCGCCCCTGAACTGACGGCGCTGGAAGACAAGGCTGTGACCTCAGGCGCCTCCGTGGAACTGGCCGCTTCTGCCACGGATGCGGAAGGGGACGAGCTGACGTTCTCCTGGACTCAAGTCTCGGGGCCGGACGTTACACTCGAGAATGCCGATAAAGCGGCCGCTTCCTTCACGGCGCCAACCGTGGAAGAGGAGGAGCAAATAGTCTTCAAAGTCACCGTAAGTGACGGGACCTCTGAAGTTGAGGATACCGTGACGGTGAACGTGAGACCGGGCACCTTAAATGCCCTGGTATTCCCCGCTTCGGTCGACACCGGAAATCCGTTCTTCGAAAATACTTCGGTGGGTGTAGCTGTCTTGAACTCCAATTCCAGCGCCAATAACATCTCCATCTCGAACCTGAAGCCCAACGGCGAATCCTCACCCGGTGGAAATGGACCCATCGAGCTCTCAGGCAAAGGCCAGAGCGCCTGGGTTACCAGCCAGTTCGTCGAGGACCCGGAGATCGCCGCACTGCTTGTGCAGGGCGATGCCGGGCCGATTCAGGGCTTCTTCATGGTCTTTGACAATAACCTCAACAGGATGGACGGTATAGGTGGAAAGCTCGTCGAATCAGAAGAATTCTACTTCCCACTGGCCCGCCAGGGTGAAGACGAGACCACATTGTTCTTCATCTTCAATCCCGGTGATGTTCCAGCGGAGGACGTGAAGTTGCAGTGGTTGGCCGCCGACGGCACACTCCTGAAAGAAGTCACGGACCAACTCGAAGCCGGAGGAATGATCAAGGGCTCGCTGGATCAGATTTTCGGATCCCTGGAGGGCGCCCAGGCTGGACCCCAAACCTTCCAAAGTGAAACGCCAAGTTCTGACGGCTATGTGAAGATAACGGGCGACGTGCCCTTGAAAGGATTCCAGTTCCTTGGGACAGCATCCGATTACACTTCGCTCACCGCCCAGGTCGGCATGCTGGTGAGAAAACTGCTCGTACCGCACTTCTTTATAGACGGCAGAGGTGGAGACACCGAAATCCGCTTGCTCAATACGGGCGAGAATGCGGCCTCGGTTAAACTTCAGGCCTTCAACGATAACGCTGATTCCGTAGGCACGGACGAGTTCGAGGTCGAGCCGGGCAAGTTGTTTGTAGGTAGCCTCAAAGAACGGCTGGGCCTGCAGGTCGGCGAGTCCGAAGTGATTCAGGGCCACGTGCGACTGGAGATTTCCGGAGGAACGGCCGGCGCCTTTACTGAGCCGGCCATGTTGATCGGCGCCGTCTCCTTCTCGGGCAACAGCGGCAACTTCAAATCGATGCTGCCCATGATTGAGGAAGGGCGGTTGGAATCGCTTTTCCTCCACGTGGCACAGTCGGAAGAGGTGGATGTCTTTACCGGCTTCGCTCTCCTGAACATGGAGGCGGTACCCGCCAACGTAAAGATTGAGGTCTTCAATACCGACGGGGAGCTGACGGCTGAGAACACGTTTCTGGTCGGCGCCAAGAACAGGCTCGTCGGACTTTTGAATGAGTTGCTGGATGATCCGGCGTTCAGTCAGGTTGGAGGCCACATCCGGGTAACGAGCGATCAGCCGGTGGTTACTTTTGCTCTCTTCGGTGACTTCCAGTCGAAGTTCTTGTCGGCTATCGAAGGGCAGACGCCGGAAGAATAGGGCAGTGCTGGGGTCAGATCTTGAAAAACTCAAGATCTGACCCCTCTGATAGAATTTGGCCGATGAAACGGATAATAGGCTCGTTTTTTGTTTCTGTTTTTCTCCACACTCCTTCATTACCCGCCGATCAGGATTTATCGAACTGGTTGGGGCTATGGCGTATTGAGCAGCAGTCGGATGCGCAGAATGCCGTTGTCTACCATCTGCAGATCTCTGGAGATGCCTCAGCATTAAAACTGAAGCTTTTTAGTTCTGAATGGTTGGAGGTAAAAGTCCGGTCGATCTCCAAGGAGCCGGGCCAGGTTACCTTTTATTGGGAAGTGGGAGGTAAGCCGTTTTCGATGACCCTTCACCCCGCCCAGACGGGCGCGACAGGGGAATGGATGCTGTCTCATCCTCAGTTTCCCATGAAGGGGGCCGCGCTGGCCAGAAAAGTTTTCTCCCAGGCAAACCGGGAACCTTTTGAGGGGACCAGACGTCTGCAGACTGCCGAAGGACTCGTGGATTTGACTGGCAGACTCCTGAAAGAGGCCCCGCTCGACTCCCTGGAAGCGTTCACGGCTTATTGGAATAAGTCTTTTGAGCCTGAGTATTATCCTCTGGTCCATGATTATCTTTACGGCAGACAGGTTCTGCGAAAAGGTTTGAAAGGCAGCCAATTAAAGACAGTCTACGAACAACTTGCCAGAGCGAGCTTCAAGACGCACGCTTCTGAGTTTTCCAGCCTGTATACCAAGGTTCGCCGCGACCTTTCACAGAAATTCCCGGACGTTCTTAACAAGAATGCATTGATCACTTTGCCTCCCTTTTCGGGCGCGAAGTCTGAAACTAAAAACTTCGGCGGCGCCATCTTTACCTTCGTTGATGTCCATTCGACAAAGACACTGCCTCGAGAGCAATTACCCTATTTTATCGCGCACCAGGTATTGATCACTCCGCTTCGGCTCCGCCATCCGGCCGAGGGCACCCTGGGCCTCGAAATCTTTAAAGAGGGCTTTCGCATCTACGTATCCAGCCAGCTTGGCTACTCGCAAAACCGTTCCGACGCTTTCCTGATGACGGAAGAGCAGATGAAAGAGGTGGATTCGAATCTGGCTCAGTATCGCAGCCAGATCAGAAACAACGTCCATTCCAGATCAGCTTCCCTGATGCGCAAGTACTTTGCCGACCCTCCATACGCGGGACGGGTCGTCGGCTACGCTCTGATTGAGAAGCTGAGCGAACGATTTACTCCAAAAGAATTGCTCGACATGCAGCGCCCCAGGCTGATGGAAGAAATCCGGGCCTTTCTGAAGTGAGAAAAAAGGTGGGGCCCTCACCTCCAGACATGCGGCAGCCGCAGCAGCCCGCCGTCGGGTCCGCTGTCGCGGACGGTAAATTCGCCGGTTTTTTCGACAGCGTCGTAGGCCTGGAGATTCTCCTGATCGGTGGTGACGACATTGAAAGAATAGACGCCGGAGAGCAGCGGCAGGTCCGGGAACTCCAGGGTGCAGAGATATTCCTCCGGTCCCAGCCGCTTCAATTCAGACCCCCCAACGATGTTGGAGACGCTGTAAACGATCACGCCGTCATTTCGGATCAGTGCGATGCCGATTCCCGGAGTGCCCCTAAATTCGGATGCGAAGTGCGCTCTAACCTCAACGCGCAGCGTCTCTCCGGTTTGGAATTCCTGACAGCCGTTGCCCTGATGGTCCAGGATCCGAATTTCCTCGATCCAGCAGATACGTTTCAGGCTGTAGGCTGTAGGCTGTAGGCTGTAGGCTGTAGCGCGGCTTCCTTCGTCTCGCAGCAGATCAGTGTAGAGATCGACCATCTCATCGGCCGGGCCCAACCCTTCGACTTGTCCCTGATTCAGCCACAGGGCCCGGTCGCAAAGAGTACGCACCTGGTACAGATTGTGTGAGCAAAACAGAATCGTTATGCCCTTTCGCCTGAAATCCAGGATCAGATCCGTGCATTTTTTCTGGAACCTCTGGTCACCCACGGCCAGCGCTTCATCGATGACGAGAATGGATGGATCGAATCCAGTTGCCACGGAAAATCCCAAACGGACGTACATTCCCGAAGAGTAGGTTTTGACGGGTTCGTCGATGAATTGTTCCAGCTCGCTGAAGGCTATAATTGATTCTTCCCTCTCACGAATCTCTTCCCGGCTAAAACCCATAAGAGCCCCGTTGAAATAAATGTTCTGACGCCCCGTGAATTCCTGGTGAAAGCCGGCGCCCAGCTCCAAAAGAGCGCTGGCTCTTCCGTTTACTGAGACAGTGCCGGTTGAAGGAAGAGTTGTGCCCGTGATGATCTTGAGGAGCGTACTTTTCCCGGCGCCATTGTCCCCAATCAAGCCAAAGGTTTCACCCGATTTCACTTCGAAAGAGATTCGCTCAAGAGCCTGAATTCTATGATGAGAAGCAATTCCCAACACGATCTCCTTAAACAGGGATCGGGGGCCCCGGTAAAGCTTGTAGACTTTTGAGAGTTGGGAAACCGCAATGGCGGGAGTCATACCAGGTCCAGTAGCTCTCCCCGGGTCCGGGTCAGTATAAAATGGCCGAGATAGTAAGCGGCGACTCCGAAAAGGATCCAGTAGACGGTTCCGGTAGTTGAAGGATCCGGACTGCCCAGGAAGACAAAACGATAGATTTCAACCAAGTGGGTGAAAGGATTGATGTTCAGAATCCAGCCAAAGATTGCGGGCGCCCGTTCTGCCTGGCTCTTTGGATACACGATAGGCGTAATCCAGAAAAGCAGCATAAAAAGGACGCCTAGAATTTGAGCGATATCCCGAAAAAAAACGTTGAGACAGGCGACCGACAAAGATAAACCGTAGACCAGTAAAATCTGAAAGGGCAGGAGGATAAAAAACAGGGGTAAAAGGTCTACTCTCAAAGAGCCGTTAGCAAGTAAAATAAGCGCGAAAACAAGCGAGCCCAGCAGTTGATGAAAAATGGCCGAGGCGGCGACGCTGAATGGAAGCACCTCAAGCGGAAAACGCAGCTTCTTGATCAGGTTGGCATTTTCGATAAAGGCGCGTGAGGAACGGGTCACCGATTCCTGGACGGCCATCCAGGGTAAAAGAGCGGCAAACAGATAGGCCGCAAACTGGCCGGTGGACGCTGTTTCTCCGAAGCGGATGTTCAATACAACCGAAAAGATCAGAGTGTATAGCAGCAGTTGCAGGAGCGGATTCAAAATCGACCAGAAAATACCGATGATGGATCCGACGTAACGGCTGCGAATGTCACGAACGATCAACTCCGATATGAGGTATCGATTCTGTGCCAGTGCAAGTAGGGACATCTCGTGGTGCACAATCATACCTAATCCGTGCAATCCGTGGAATCCGCGGCTAAAAAACATGGTCTATTTGTCATGCGCCCTAAAGTCGTAAAGAGCAAAGCCAAGTCAAATCGGGATTTCTCTTACCTCCTCCAGGTACTATCCGGCATTCTCTTCGTCTCGCTCCCTTTTATCGTCAGCTTCACGGGATACGACAAGTTCAGGGTGCCCAAGGATATTTACCTGAACCTGTTTGTTCTCGTGATGGGAGCTGTCTTTCTGGCTTCTCGCCGCTGGAGCCTGCGCCTGAGCTTCAGGAGTTGGGAACTGCTCCTGGTGGCCGGGATAGTGTACGTGGGAATCACCAGCTTCTTGAGTCCCCGGCCCGAGGTGAGTATCCGGGCGTTCTTTCAAATCACCTACTTTTCCGTGCTTTTGTTGATACTGAGGGAAATCGCCTGGGCAGGCTTTCAAAGGAAACTCTGGATATGGATTTCAGCGGCTACAGGGATCAGCGCCCTTATCACGGTTTTGGAGTACTTTGGCAAAGTGCCATTCATTCTCAGGCCCAGTGGCGAAGTCCTGGAAGGACGGGTCACTCCTGCCGGGCTGATCGGAGACGTCAACAGCGGAGGATTTCTGTTCGGTTTGGTCTGCCTGATCCTGCTCTATGGAATTCTGGGACAATCGGATAGAAAGATCCAGTTTATATCCCTTGCGCTGTTCCTGGTGAACCTGACTGGAATGGCCTTCACGCGAACTCTGACTGCTATTTTCAGCCTGCTGGCATGTCTGGCAGTATGGCTGGTCTTTCACCATTGGTGGGTTTTCCGGACCGAACGGCGGCTTACGCGGGCAGTGGTCATCCTGTGGATCGTCCTGGCCCTCGGTTTTGTGGGAGCTGGGGTACTGGGAGTCAAGGCAGGCGTTATGGACCGCGTAGAACTCGTCTGGGAGCAGATGCGGCGCGGGGACTGGTCCGCCGCCACTTCAGGCCGCCAGCCCGTGTACCTGATTACATGGGAGATGATCAAAGAGCAGCCCTGGCTCGGCTATGGACTGAATACTTTTGGGCAGGACTTCTTTTTCTATCGGTCCCAAACGGCTTTCGGACAGGAGCAGGAGCTGCTGAACCTCCCGGGAGCTTACCGGGAGGTCCACAATGAATACCTGCAGATCTGGGAGGAATTGGGCTTGAGCGGCCTTTTGTTTTTCCTGGTCCTTCTCGTTGGCCCGGTTCTGCTGGCCCTGCCCTTGATGCTGCGCTTAAAGGATCCTCAGGAAATTTACTGGCTGGGCGTTCTTTGTCTGGGAGTGCTCTACACGGCCCTGAACAGCTTGGGCTTTTTCCCTTTCCATGTTTCTCTGACTGCAGCTTATATCGTATTGTTAATCGGTGGCCTCCGGCACTTTGAAACCCGCCACCCGCCACCCGCCACCCGCCACCCGTCACCCGCCACCCGCCACCCGTCTTCCGATTACCAGATCCTCAAAATAGCGGCTCTTTCCTGTGCCCTTCTGGCCTTGGGTTTTTTTCAGGTTCAGAAATGGCGCGCCAATCATGAATTGGGTGTGGGCGCCTTCCTGCTGGAGAGCACGGTATCAGGCCAATACGATGCGAGGCAGCGGCGCATCATAGCCGGCGAAGCGCTCCGAAGACTCGAGCATGCCGAGGATCTTTATCCCTATTTCTATGACGTCCACAACCTGGCAGGCTCAGCCAAGGTACTGATGGGAAGACCCGCTGAGGCGGTGAAGGACCTCAGGAAAGCATCTGTTTATCTTCCCAGCCCCGAAGTCTTCACCAACCTGGGCGCCGCTTATCTGGCCGACCGCCGGTTTGATAAGGCCAGGGCCTCGATCGAGCTGGCTCTTCGTTACAATCCCGATTCCTTCAAAGCCCGCCAGGCACTGAATTACTTGGAAACGAATGGACTCTGATGCGCATCGGCTTTGACCTTCGCCCGGCGATGAAGAAGAATTCACGCCGGCGTGGGATGGGCAAATACACTGAGCAGCTCGCGCGCGCCCTTCTCGAGCTTGATTCCGGACATCATTTCGTCTTCTATGGCTTAGCGGGGGAGGCGCCCCATCTCAGCAATGACGGCGGGCAGCGGGTCAATCTGACTTATGTGAACAGGCCAAGCCGCATCAATTGGATGCTGGATCGATTTTTGCTGCCCCGCCGGCTGCGCTCGGATGCAATCGAGATCTTTCACGCTACCGAGTTGACTTCTATCCCGCTGGCTTCCTTTACCCGTGTCTGGGCTCACGTCCACGACCTGATCCCGTATATCTTTAAAGAGGAGACTGCAAGGCGAGTGCCCCGCGATTATTTGTATGCCCTGAAGAGCGCATGGCGCCGAATCGAGAGGGCTGATCTGATCATCACTGACTCCCTACATTCCAGGAATGACATTTGTGAACACATCGGCGTGAGCGCAGAGAAAGTAAAGGTCATTTACCCCGGCAGCAATCCAGAGGTAGAGCCGGTGAACCGCCATCAGGCCAGAGCGGAGTTACAGCGGCGCTACGGAATTCAGGGACGCTTTCTGTTTTACGTTGGAGGCTCGGATTTTCGAAAGAATCTGAAGGTCCTGGTTTCAGCTTTCGCTGAAATCCGGCGTTCCGGTTATTTGGGAGATCTTGTGATGGGAGGCGAAACCTTTTTGTGGGATATCGCAGAAATAAGGGAGATCCGGGAGGAGATTGCCAAGCAAGGGCTGGATACCTGCGTAATCTTCCCCGGCTATATCCCCGATACAGAGTTAGGCCTCTTCTACTCGGCCTGCGACGTCTTCGTATTTCCATCGCTCTATGAGGGCTTCGGGCTTCCCGTTCTGGAAGCGATGAAGTGCGGCGCCCCCGTTCTGGCCAGTCGTTCTTCTTCAATTCCTGAGGTAGGGGGAGAAGCGGCCGTTTATTTCGACCCGGCTGACAGGAGAGGATTGGTGGACGCATTCGCAGGGGTTCATGGGAATCGGGCTAAACTTGAGAAATTGAAGACCAGAGGTTTTGAGCAGGCACGCAAGTTCGAGTGGCGGACAGCGGCCCAGGAGATTCATGGATTGTATGAGTCTCGTTTTTGACGCCAGCGAATCACACGAACGCATTCGTGTGATTGGTGCCATTCGTTGGCCGGACATATGAAAATAGGAATCGACTGCCGATCTTTGACCTCAGGCCCGCTGGGGATCAGGACCTACGTCCAGAACCTTCTCGAGCGCATCCCATCGCTCGATTGTCTCAACCACTCGTTTCCTTCCAATAACTTCCTCTGGAATCACAGCCGGGCGCCGATGGCGCAGTTCAGCCACAGATGGGACTTATATCACGCCCCGGCCTATACCGCTCCGCTTCTCAACTTTTGCCCTTTGATCGTTACCACCGCGGACATTTCTTACCTGGCCCATGAAGAATGGTACCCCCATCGCATGGACCCTTTCCGCCGGCGATACTACGCTTCCTCCCTCAAGCGGGCCGATCGGATCATAGTGACTTCTGAGTTCTCCCGGGACGAAGTCCTCCGCCTCTTTCCAGACCTCGAGCCGCGCGTCAGACGCATCTACCTGGCTGCCTCAGAATTTTTCGAGAAGGATGAGGGCCTGGCAGCCCAGGTGCGCCGCCAGCTTGGACTTCCTGAGCATTTTATCCTTCACGTTGGGGACATCCACCCAAGACGCAACGTTGAAAAGTTAGCGGCGGCCGCCGAAAAGGTGCGGCTCCCGCTGGTTTTGGTAGGTCGTCTTCTCCAAGGTGCCGCCGCTCTTGCGCGCCGGCCGCATCTCTATCAGGGACTCAATGAGCGCGAATTGAAAGGAGTTTACTCGGCGGCGACGGTCTTTGCCTACGCTTCGGTTTACGAAGGTTTTGGCCTGCCCGTTCTGGAGGCGATGGCTTGTGGGCTGCCTGTGGTCTGCTCGAACCGCTCCTGCCTCCCGGAAGTCTGCGGGGATGCGGCTGTTCTGGTGGACCCTGAAGTAGACGCACTGGTGGAGGGCATTCAGCGAGTCCTGACGGACCATGAAGGTTATGCCGCCCGGGGCCTCATTCAGGCGAGAAATTTTTCGTGGGACAAAACCGCGGCCCAAACCCTCAAAGTTTACAGAGAGCTTACCAGCTCAACTGATCCGGTAAGAACTCCGAGATAAGATCCTCATAAAAAGGCTTGATCTCATCGACATCCGGCGCGATCTCGCTCTTGGAGTAAAGATCGTAGCGATTAAAGACCTGCACCCATTTGAAGAGCTTGCGGTCCTTTTGATTCATTAGGTGGTCGTATTCGCCTTCACGATGAGCCGCATAGAAAGAATGATACCGAATGGGATAGAGAGCTTCCTCAGGCAGGTAGTCTTTGACGACGTGGTAAAGGTATTCGTCATGTCCCCAGGACATATCCACGTTATCAAGCCCGCAGTGTTCTCCATACAGGCCTAATGGCGTCTGATATTCCGGGACCGTGGAATCGGGATTCAGCTCGAAAAATTCAGAGAAAACAATCTTTGGAGAGTAGGCGCAGCCGACTGGAAAGGTGTCCCCCACGACGGCCCATTGGGGCTCGCCATAAAGGCAGAGGACTTTTCCCAAATCATGAATGAGACCCACCAGGATGAGCCAACGCTGATGTCCGTCCCGGCGGATTGCCTCCGCAGTTTGGAGCAGGTGTTCGAGCTGGGACAGATCAAGATCGGGATCGCTGTCATCGACCAGAGTGTTGAGATATTCCAAAGCTTCCCAGATCCCTTTCTTGCCTCGGTCCAGAGAAAGGAATTCGCGCTTTTTGCTCTGGACGAACTCCCGCGTCTGATACATGTGGTTGAGACGGTAAAACTCCTTCACGCAATTCCGGGCTTCCGCCCGATAATCCCGAAAGTCCTCAGCCTTCTTTCCTGAAGCGATTTCTTCCGGGTAGCGCATCAGAAGAAACTCCTCCCACTGCTCGAGATTTTCGAGTGTCTTCTCGTGTTTCATAGAATGCCTCAAGCCTGATCTCCTAATCATAACAGAACCGGGTCTTTGGAAGGCACCTTCCCAAAGGCAATGGGAATTTTTCCCCGGAAACTCTAAGCACTCCTTTGAGCGTCTCAGAGTCGCGACCACCCAGAGGATACCGGGGAAGCGGCCCTTGTGCACTGTCCATTCCCATGGCTTAAGAATTGCTTTCCAATCCCGCGGTACCCAACAGGGTGGAATTGAAAATCTGAGGCAGATTTCCGCGGATTTCCTCTTGCACTTAACACCTTAATCGGGATATTACTTACACCTGTCCAATCAACAGGAGTAAGTAATGAACCGCCGTGAACTCTTTAGACGCTCTCTTTTAGGAACTCTGGGAGCGGCGACCGGATCTATCTCCCCGGCAGGGGGCGCGCACCCCCACCCGCCCCGTGAGTTCCCCGCCGATTTTAACTACGCTGAAAACCTGGCTCGGAGTGACTGGAAGCCGGAATTTTTGTCCGAGCATCAAAACGAGACCCTGATTGTCCTTGGTGATTTGATCATTCCGGAGACCGACACTTCAGGCGCAAAAGCGGCTCTGGCCAACCGCTTCATCGATCATTTGCTGGCGGCTGAAACACCTCAGGTCCAGAAGGAGTTTCTGGGCAGTCTGGCCTACATTGATGGCGAATGCCGGCAGCGCTATGGAAGCGCTTTCGTGCACCTGCCTCGCGAACGGCAGGACGAGTTCCTCACCTTTATCGCCTACCCTCACCGGCTGGTCACCTGGGGAGACAACCAATCCGAATTCGCAGGACATGAGCACTTCAGCAGGATTAAGAACTGGATCAGCCAGGCTTACTACAGCTCTGAGATCGGCATGAAAGAGTTGGGATGGGACGAATCCCCCTTCCACGGTCCGTATACGGGCTGCCGGCATCCTGAAGGCACTCACAAGCCGGACGGCGAGTGATGATGCTTCAGGACCCGCGCACAGAACAGTACGATGCCATTGTCGTAGGCTCCGGCGCCACCGGAGGATGGGCCGCCAAGAAGCTCTCAGAAGCCGGACTTAAGGTGGCGCTGCTGGAAGCCGGCCGGCAGGTCACGACCGACGAGTTCACCGAGCACATGCCCCGTTACAAACTGGAGTATCGGGCCCTGTCGCCGGAGATCGTCAAAACTCGCCCCATTCAAAGGATGTGCTACGCCTGTATGGAGTACAACTATGACTGGTTCGTCAATGACCTCGAAAATCCATACAGCACCCCTGAGGATAAGCCGTTTACCTGGCAGCGACTTCGCATTCTGGGTGGCCGGACACTGGTATGGGGACGCCAAAGTTATCGCCTCAGTGATCTCGACTTTAAAGCGGCCGGCCACGACGGCTACGGTGAGGACTGGCCTTTTTCCTATGATGAGATCGCTCCTTATTATGATCAGGTAGAGAACTACATTGGCATTAGCGGGCAGGCTGAGAATAATCCCGCCCTTCCTGACAGTCAGTTCATGCCACCAATGGCCATGAGCTGCGGGGAGCAAATGCTGAGAGAAAGGGTCAGGGATAAGTTCGGCCGGACGGTGACTATCGGCCGAACAGCGATCCTGACCCGCGATCACAATGGCCGAGGCGCCTGCCATTACTGCGGACCCTGTGAGCGCGGCTGCATAACCCTCTCCTACTTCAGCAGTCCTTTCACTACGGTGGCTGACGCGCTCAAGACAGGTAATTGCACGCTCATCACGGACGCAATCGTCAGCCATGTCAACATGGACAGCCAGACGAACAAGGCTCGCGGGGTCACTTTTATTGACCGCAGCAGCCATCAGTCCCATGAAATTTCTGCCCGCACGGTAATTCTGTGCGCCCAGGCCCTGGAGTCCACGCGGATTCTTCTCAATTCGGCTACTCGCGAGCATCGCACTGGCCTTGCCAACTCCAGCGGGCTATTGGGAAAGTACCTCATGGACCACGCCGTCGGCGCCGGGGCCTCCGGCGAACTGCCTCACTTCGACACGAAAGCTTCGGCCAGCGACCCCAGCCGGCCCAACGGAGTCTACATCATCCGTTTTCGCAACCTGAAGAATGGCCCTCAGCATCACCGGTTTATCCGGGGCTACGGCTTTCAGGGCCGGAGCTCTGCCAACTTTAATTTCGAGGCGGAAGGATACGGTGAGTCCTTTAAGCGCTCCGTGCGCAACGGAATTTACGGAATCCGTTTGACAGGATTTGGTGAATCACTGCCTCGCCTGGACAATTACTGCGAGATCGATTCGCAACTGAAAGACGCCTGGGGGATTCCGGCGCTCCGGATCAGCATGACCCACGGGCCGAATGAGAAGGCCATGATGGAGGATGCGGCCGTGACGGCGGCGGAAATGCTTGAGTCGATTGGCACCCGGAACATCACTGTGAACTCGCACCTGGCGATGCCGGGAATGGCCATCCATGAGGTCGGGACGGCGCGTATGGGAAATGATGCCACGAAATCAGTCTTAAATGCATTCAATCAGACCCATGACATCACCAACTTGTTCGTGATGGACGGCGCCTGCTTTGTGAGTAGCGGCTGTCAGAACCCCACTCTTACCATGATGGCCCTTACTTCCAGAGCCTGTGACCACCTGATCGAGCGCTTCCGGCGAGGGGAAGGATGAGGTGGATTCGTTGGCCCCAAAACCTGAACTCTTCCAGCCCCACTGAATCTCACGTTAGTTAAGGCTAGTGCTTCGTAACATAAATAAGTGCGCTATCGCCCCAGCCCTTCGGGTCGCGGCGGCACTGGCCTGCTGGCTTTGTTGCTCCTCGGTCCCATATTCCCGATATGCTC
>JBOGJG010000383.1:0-1884 GCA_050747825.1 Acidobacteriota bacterium
TACCCTTTAACCTGGGCCAGCCATGCGGAAGACGATGCGGGGCGGTATGGTGAAGCGCTCTAATCGTGCGCATGGCGCACGCTACACTCGCTGTGCCACAACGGCAAGCCGCCAGAGCGCAGCTCGGGGCGAAGAGGGAGACCAAAGCGATCGTTGCCGATCCCAGACCCAGGGAGCCTCGCTGTCCGCACTGTGGCGCCGCCTTGCAGCGCACGCACTGGCGTTGGAGTAAAATTTCCTTATTAAAAGGTGCCGAGCGGTGCTATGTGCAACCAGCCGTTGGACCGGACACGCGTCCCGGTGCTAATACTACGCCCGGAAATACCGGACCACCGGCCTATATTTTTTTGCACCAGCGCGTGCCGGTCAACTAAACGTTAGGCATTGGAAAATGCGCATCCTGAAGCAGCTACTGAAAGAGTTCTGGCTGCCTGCGATCATTGCCGTCCTATGGTCACTCTTCAATTTGCTGCACGACAACAACCACAAGTGGTCCACAATCAAGTTCGTCAACGTCTTTGGGCCAACATTCTTCCTCATCAGTTGGCTGACAGCCCAATATTTCCGCGTCAGCAGACAAGCGAAGGTCGAGAGGGATTTGGAATCCATCGAAACAAAGGTTGCGACGCTACTGGGAGAGTTAGAAGCCAAGACGAATGACCTGCTTGGCCATCTGAGCGGAGGCGAAAGCTTCTGCTATCTGATGTTGGGTTCCCTCGGCCGAGGTACAAACGCTGGGCAGGTAACTGTCATTCATCAAGGTAAACACCCGCTCTATGATGTGACCGCCCGCATTGTGGATCTGCAGGCGTTTGAGAGAGTAAAGAGCAATCTCACGTTTGAGAATCTCCGGAATACTGAAATTCATAGGAGTTATGGTCTCCTAATCCCGGGGTATTGCAAAAGCGGAGAGATCTGGAATCTTGGGGACGGCGCGATCCGCGGCTTCAACATTTTCTGGACTGCACGAAACGGCGGATTTTCGCAGCTACTTAGGTTTAGAAGCGTGGATGATCAGTGGTATCACGCAACTAAAGTGGAGCGCGGAGCGATCTTGCTTGAGGACATCCAGCCAGGTTACCCGCGGAATGAAAAGGGCGAGGTCGACTGGTGACTACGCCTATGGCCACCACCCGACGTATCAAGCAACGACAGGAGAGGGAGTTCTTTGCGCATCACATGCTCCTTCACGTCGCCTATCTTGAACTCGAAATCGCAAAAGTTACTGAGCTTGGCCGTTTCAATCATTGCCTTGTTGCTATGACGTTTTCTGCATTGGCAATTGAGGCTCTTGCTAACGCAGTTGGCAGTCGTGCGATTGACGAATGGAGCGATTTTGAAAGTGCAAGCCCGCTAGCCAAGGTTCGGCTGCTAGCCGAACGTCTGAGCATTACGTATCGCTCCACCAAGGAGCCTTGGGCTACGCTTCGCTATCTCATGAGGTTCCGAAACGCGATCGCCCATGCCAAGCCGAAGCGGATACTTGAAGAGAAGGTTATGCAAGAAGCCGAGTACAACTCACAACTCTTTCGTAAACCGCCGTCAAAGATGGAGCGGGAAATAACCCTTGGCAACGCCACTCGGTGCTTTGAGGCTGTGCATACCCTTAGGGTGGTTCACAGACGCCTTGCCAGTTGAGAAGCGCTTTGGGTTGTATGTTGATGCATGGTCTGGCGGCTCTGAGTTGCAAAATGAGGGCTAACAAGGCGTTGCACACGGACGTCCATGCTGCGCATGGCCGCCGGTCAGCTTTACGTATAGGCGAGCGACGAGCGAGCAGGCGACAAAGCAGATGGGCTGCGCAGCAACTTTTGCAGAGCTTCCCTAACGTGATCTCCGTAGCGGACGGATCCGCTAATCGACCTCATCGGTGTCCACCTGGCC
>JBOGJG010000384.1:0-1099 GCA_050747825.1 Acidobacteriota bacterium
TCCAGATGGAGGGGCCTCGGCGGGTTACTTCTATGTGGGTCCCGCTAATGGTAGCGGACTTGTACACTCCAGCTTTTACTACACAGGCGATCAATTCTTACTGACTGGAATTCGAACCAGCGGATCAGCAACGGGCGAAGCTTTTGTCGATCCGGGTAGGGTCCGTGAAGTTGATCTCTCTGTTCAGCTCGGCGCACCGCCACCTACCAACTCCATAACAGTCCACCATCTGAACAAGGCCGACTGCACTGCGGATATGGGTGATAGCGGAGGTCCTGTATTCACCGTCAACCCACAAGCGGCCGTCGTAGCTGCGGACATAATATCTGCACGCGAGGGAACCGCATCTTGCTACTACACGCCAATTTCTCGAATAATGTCAGCTTTTGGAGGATCACCCGTCGGTTTCTAGGAGGTCTTTCGTGACTGGACCAAGGGTTTCCGTACATACGTTGGCAGTGGTAGTGCTCGTCATTCTTGTGGCCTGTGTAGGCCTCGGGATAGGCAGTATCGCGACGAAGGCCGTTTGGGGGGAAACCCGTCTCGGCAATTAGCTAAGGCTACGCCAGCCCCCCTGACGGAGCTTCAGTTTGCGGCCAAACGTGAATTTGGCGATCAATATGCGGGCATCTCCGAATCCGCGGACGGCCTGGTTATCAACGTCAAAGCGGACGGAACCCGACCAGTGCTGCGATTTCAGGGCTTTCCGGTTCGAGAAGTTGAGTATTCCCTGAGGGAATTGGAATCCTACAAGAACCGACTCGATGAGTTGGGCCAGGAATTGACCAGACGATTGCCTTCGCTTGTGAGCTGGGGAGTAGACCCTAAATCCAACTCGGTTCGAATTTCACTGTCTCAACTTGGACCTGACACGGAGCGCATAATTTTCGAGGTCGCTGGTTGGGGACCAATTACTCTTGCCCACTCAGCTCCCGCTGAAGCTGTCTAATTGCCGTTTGGTCAGCAACGCTGGCGAGGCGGACTCGCCGGGTTCCAAGACCCACACGGTCTTGAGCCGCACCGTCTCCACGGTGAAGAAGTCGGAGGCGGTGATTCCCGAGGCCTGCGCCTTGAGAAATTGTCGCCAGCTTACCGATTC
>JBOGJG010000385.1:0-1290 GCA_050747825.1 Acidobacteriota bacterium
CTTGGCAGGACCTCGTGGATTTCCTGAATCTAATGGGATTCGAAACCCGGCTTGAAGCCCGTGGAGGAAGCGAGATGATGCTCAGGACTCGTGGCACAAAAAGGCGAGAGTTCAAAGGAATCTCCGGTACGTGTGAGATCCTCGCCGGGAGACCGAATACCTGGGCCTGGGGCCTAGACCATCATTTCTCAATCGTCCATATGGATTTGCTAATCCGAAACGCCTGGCGTGGAGCTAAGGCCGTCAACAGCGCGAAAGCCGCCGGCCTCCAGACTGCCGATAAACGGAGACGCCGGGTGTCAATTAAAGTCGAAGATATCCCTCCTGGTAAGATCCGCGAGACGTGTTTTCGGCTCGCGAAAGAAGAGTTAGGCCCTAATCTAAAGGACCTCTCCCCAAAAGACTCGCAGAAAGAGATCCACACTCGGGCCGAGACAATACGGCGGTTTTTGTATCGCCAGAGACATTGACTCGTCCAACGAATCGGATGGCACGCTCGATACACGCAGAATAGAAGCCCCTGTCCCAAAAACCCCACCAAAACCGATCCTCTGAAACCCGCATAAATCCTGGCCTCCCTCTCCCCCGGCCGGGTGTCCCGAGAATCACTTGATTGTTGGGACGATTGCCAGGTGATTCCGCGATTCGCCGTATGCCCAAACTCGTACAATCACCCGGCGCAAATAGCCAGTGGCGCGGTAGCAGACAGACTGGTGCCATCGAGGCCGACTGGGTCAGGGAGATCCGCAAGGTGTGCCCTTCTTCTTCTTCAAGCAATGGGGCGGCGTTCCAGAAGAAGAGGAATGGCCGGGTCCTCGACGGCCGGAGGTGCTTGCGGATCTCCCTGACCCAGTCGGCCTCGATGGGTCGAGCACCTGGTCCGCTTTCTCCGACGAGGCCTGATCAATTTGTGTCGCTGATAATTGGGGACGCAATGCCGAAGGAAATTAAGGCGATTCCATTGGGCTGTATTTCTTTTTTATTTGCACTATTACGTGGCCCGGTGCCCATTTTGTGTTACCATGTAACGGTTCGCGTTTGGGCTTTTGGAATAAAAGGATTGAATGGTCAGGTGATCACGGCCCCATTGAAGCATATCGAAAAGCAGTGGTTCGAAATCGTGTGCTCAGTATTCCGTGATCATCTGACCGCCAGTAGCCTGGAAAAATGAACAAAAAACTAATCGATTTATTGTCCCGTCTGGAGCACAGAATCCGGGCAGTACAGAATAGTGCCGGTCGGCGTCGCACAGGTGCTGGAGATGCGCGACCCGAACGATGGGCAGTCTCT
>JBOGJG010000386.1:0-4762 GCA_050747825.1 Acidobacteriota bacterium
CGCGCGTGGACCGTTTTCCGGTGGTACCCATCAACCGTTACCTGTCGGTGACGGAAGGCCAAGGGATCGTCCACCGTCTCGATCGCCCAGGTTCTTCACCTCAAATCGCGCGCCCGTGAAGGCATGAGGCAGCGGAGCCTTCGGCTTGGCGCTCCCTGGAGCGAGAGAAGCGATCGGTTTGCTCCCCCGCTTGAGGGGGTCGTATAATGTAGTAGCTACAGAGGTAGCTACATGAAACAGGCCACGATAAGAGAGCTTAAGAATAAAACTTCGGAGCTGGTCAGGGCCGCTGGCCGGGAAGAGGTCTTGGTCACCAAACGGGGGAAACCTGTGGCGATTTTAAAGGGAGTCTCGGCTCAAGAGCTTTATAAACATGGCCTGGAGCTCTCTACTCCTCATACGCAGGAGCCGGAGATTTACGTTGAAATACACCCTGATGCAGTGAGCTTTGAGGCTCCAGAGGATGTCGTCATCGAAGTCATTTACCAGGTCTCGCGCCACCTCAAGGCACGCTCCGTCGGTGTTTACCTCCAGGGCCGAGGCAGGCGCTCAATTAGCCTGGAGAAGCTTAAAGAATTTCTAGTCCAGGCAGCGGACAAACTAAAAGAAGAAGCGGTGGTTTTTAAATTTGCTGACGCAGGCATGCTCTATTCCAACGGCGGGGGATGCATGTATCTGGAGACCTTAGCAAGTCCCAGAGTAAAGATGGCGATTGCTGAGAACTTCCTAAAGCTCTGCGGATTTACCGTAGCAGTTAAAAGCAAAGCATTCGCGGCCTGGGTTCGCGATGGTCAGTTGGAGGTCCTGAGGTGAAGCAAACGGTAAAAGAGACGATAGGGCATTTCAAAGTTCTGCTGGATCATGCTACTCGTCAATACGAGCCCTCCCCCGAACATGTGTTGAAACGGCTTATCCGGCCGCTTTGCAGGGATCTGAAGCAAGTGCAGGGTTTAGGGACGAAGAACGAGGCCTGGCAGATCATCGAGGGCTTTTCCACAGCTTGTGCCAAATTGAAAAAAAGTCAGGCGTTCCCTGATAGGAGACGGTCAATTTCCGAATGGCCTCCCGGTAGTAGAAAGCGGTAAGCCGGTGCGGGTGGTGTAGGAAAAACACCCAAATCGTTTCTCGCCGGCCTGAGCCACGAACTGCGCACGCCGCTTAACTCCGTGATTGGGTTTGCGAGCGTCATACTAAAAAACAAGGACCACCACTTGAGGGAGATCCTTTCGAACCTCGTTGGGAATGCAGTGCAGAAGACACGGGTATGGGCATTCCCTCCGACAAGATCGAGTCAAATTGTTGAACGCTGTCGCTGACGATCGGGACGATCACATACTGACCTTCTACCCAATCTCATCGAAAATAAATCCACAGGCCTGTGACGAGGGCAAGAAGTATCAGCGACAAAGAAACATTAAGGCGGCGTTCAAACCGGGTTTCGCGCCTCAGATCCGGAACTTCTCGGTTCGGCGTTGCCGCCACAGTCGCAAAAGTCAGTCCAGCCAATTTGCCGGCGGGCTCGGGCTGGGTTGCCAGGCTCACCAGGATCAGAACGAGTGAGGACACCAAGAAAATCAAGAGGGCATAATGCAGGAAGTTGATCGAGACCAGATACTGAGGAAATAAAGGAAAATGACGGCGCGGTCCAGAAGGCTCAGGGCGCCACCTCTTGCTTCGCCCTTTCCATCGGTCTACTGGGCGATGGTGAACTCGGTGGCGTTCCCGCTCTGGGAGTCGGGACCGACCCAGACCGTGACCGCTGCCGGCTCGACCACCTCGTTCATGTCGATGTTCCAGAACGCCAGTTCCTTTTTGCCCAGGGTGAACGCCACACGCCTGGATTGCCCCGGGCGCAGCGCGATGCGCTGAAACCCTTTCAGTTCGCGCACCGGCCGAGCCACCGATGTCCCCCGTTGGCCGATGTACAGTTGCGCCACTTCAACACCGTCTCGATCGCCCACGTTCTTCACCTCAAGGGTCACCCGCAAGGCTTGGGATCCGGAGTTCAGCGCGCCCGCGTTGAGTGATTGCGCGCTCAGCGCGATCGGCGAATATTCAAAGCGGGTATACGACAGGCCATATCCGAAGGGGAACAGCGGCGCATTCCGCTCGTCGATGTAGCGCGACACATATTTCTCTGCTCCGTCAGAGGGTGGCTGGGTGAGGTCAACTCGGCTGGCGGGGCGACCCGTATTCAGATGATTGTAATAGAGCGGCTCCTGCCCGACGCTGCGGGGCATGGTGACGGTCAGCCGGCCGCTGAAGTTGGCTTCGCCTGTGAGCACGCGAACCAGCGCAGGTCCCGCCTGGACACCAGGGTGCCACGCCTGGACGACTGCCCCGACCTTGTCAACCACGGAGGTGAGCGCCAGCGGGCGGCCGCTGAACACGATCAGAACGACGGGCCTGCCGGCGGCAGCGACGGCCTCCAGCAGCTTCCTCTGCAGACCCGGCAAGGTGATGAAGGCCCGCGAAGCCGCTTCGCCATTCATTTCGCCCGCCTGTTCACCCAGCGCCAGCAGGACCACGTCGGCGCGGCGCGCGGCCTCAACTGCAGACGCGATCCCGGCGTCCGAGCCGGCGACAATCTCGGTCCCTTTTTCATAGAGCAGCTGGACCTGCCGCTTCGCCGCGTCCTCGGCCAGCGCGGCGCGCAAGGTGACCACGTCTTTCGCGTCGCCCTTGCCCGCCCAGGGGCCCAGCATGTCGCCGGCGCTGTCCGCCAGCGGCCCAATCAGGGCGATCGTCCGCACGCCCTTTGCCAGCGGCAGTGGAGCGGGCTGGCCGGCAGGCGCGTCGTTCTTTAACAGCACTAACGATTCTTCGGCAGCGGTTCGAGCGAGTTCCACGTGCGCCGGATCAAGTGCGCTTCGCGGGACGGATTCCTCTACGTAGGGGCGCTCGAACAGCCCGAGAGCGAACTTCACCCACAGGATGCGACGAACCGCCTCATCGACCATTTGCACGGGAACCTGGCCGCTTTTCACCTGTTCCGCGAGCTCGTTCAGGAACAGACCGCTTTCCATGTCCATGTCGACGCCCGCCAAAAACGCTTTGCGCGCGGCCGCGGCGCCATCATTGGCGATGCCGTGGGCGATCAGTTCCTTGACCGATGTCCAGTCGCTGACTACAAATCCGTGAAATCCCCACTCGCGGCGGAGAACCTGGCCCAGGGTGAACGCGTTCGCGGATGCCGGGACTCCGTTCAGTGAGTTGAAGGCGCTCATGAGCGTGGCCGCGCCGGCCTCCACGGCCGCTCGAAACGGAGGCAGGTATACCTGTCGCAGCAACCGCTCGGGTATCTCAGTACTGTTGTAGTCGCGACCTCCTTCCGCCCCGCCGTAGCCTACGTAGTGCTTGGCGCAGGCTGCAATCGAGAAGGGATCGTCCAGTCGTGCGCCCTGGTAACCACGGACGTAAGCCTTCGCCATGAGCGAGCCCAGGAACGGGTCCTCGCCGGCGCTCTCCACGATCCTGCCCCAGCGCGCGTCACGCACGATGTCCACCATGGGCGAGAAAGTCCAGCGCACCCCTTCGGCCGATGCCTCGCGCGCGGCTGCTGCCGCCGTTTTCTCCACCAGGTCCGGGTTCCAAGTCGAAGCCAAACCCAACGGCACAGGGAAAACAGTTCGATAGCCGTGGATGACGTCGAGACCAAACAGGAGCGGAATCTTTAACCTGGACTGATTCATCGCGATGCGCTGCAACTTGTTTGTTTCCTTCGCGCCCGTGACGTTGAGCAGCGACCCGATCTGGCCGGTGGCGATCATCTGCCTGTAATCACTGCGGCCAGTGCCGGGAGCGGTGGGCCAGCCACCTGAAAACTGGTTCAGCTGGCCAAGCTTCTCCTCCAACGTCATCTGGTGCAACAACGAGGAGATGCGCGCTTCAATTGCGGGATCGTTCAGTGCGCCGGCCTCTTGGGCCAACGTCCCGACGGAAGCACTTGCAAGAACGAAAACCAGCAGAAGCAGGTTGCCAGCCCGGAAGCACGTCACCATCTTGTCTCCTTTTGAATCAGAGCCGCGACCGTAAGGGAGCGGCCCCTTGTAGGGGCGAGCCCCTACTCACTTTCGAAACCAATGGCCTCAAGCGCCGGCTCGATTTCGGGATTCGACATGAATAGTTTCCAGATGAGCCCCGATCGGTAGTTCTCGATCATGACGACAACGGGGGCCTGGTTGAGGCCCATGTTGACGTCTTCAAACCAATTCTCGGTGAGGTTGAAACCATCGCGGAAGCCGTAGATGCCCCACAGCTTCCCCCCGAGGTCACGATAAAAATGCTGGAGAGCCTTCATTGATTTCTCAGGGGTGTAGGGAAATGATGCCAGTGCCGCGGTGACCGTGATCGTCCCGTTGTCGCCCGCCGGGGTGGGGCGGCCCCCGCCCGCATTGATGCCCGCGGAACGGCCCCAGGTGTCGTCGCCATAACCCGCATGCTTTTGAGGGTTTTCGATGCTATAGGCGTGGTGGATCAACGCGATATTGCGGTTGTTCCTGAAGTAATTCGTGTAGCGATCTTTCCTGTTGCGGGGATCGAATCCCAGGAACGAGTAGTGGGTGAAGAAGAGCTCGCCCCCATTGCCTACACCGACATCCAGCTTGATCCCGTAGTACGTGTTCCTGTTAACGTAGCGGTCCCCATGCGTTGTTCTGCTCCACGCGCGGCGATATTGCACCGCCAGGTCCGACTGGCCCGCCCAGCCGGTGTGATACATGTTCGCCGACACAGGGTGAGTCGGCGAGGCGATGCCGAGCAG
>JBOGJG010000387.1:0-1003 GCA_050747825.1 Acidobacteriota bacterium
CTCCGACTCATCTCCGATCCGGATGCACGTAGCCCCCCGCCCACCCATACGATTCTGTATATCTCAATGACGCATACGCCATTAAAGTTGATGGCCTGTCCAATAGGGGTGTTGACGTAAGATTCGTACTACCCAACGGAAACACTCAAGATTTTCTGAATCTCTGGCAGCTGAATCACCTCGGTGTCGCCTTTCAACCGGTGGGTTCTGGGACTCAAACGGGCAGCTATCTCTTTACTCAATTCAAAGCCAATGATGAGACCCAGTGGCTCCCCACCCGCCCGGAAAGCTCTGACGGTGTCGAGGTTACCGTGCTCCCGGCAAATTTTTAAAAACTCTCAAGCACGGTCTAAGGGACGGCCCCTCTTTGTTGTTCAAAAAAGTCAGAGGGGCCTACCCCTTTTAAAGAGGGTTAGAAGGAGCGCATTTTCTAGGCAGTTCGTGCGAGTATGAGCGGATCTTTCCAATCCATCGGGATTTTGCAATGGGTCTGCAAAATACGGACACCAGCGACTACTTAAGATGTTTCCGCACGGCGGTCAGCATTCATCTTTTCCGGGCTAAGATGAGGAACTCATGGCCCAGATTTCGCCGTTTAACGAAGGAGTCTAGCCAAGGAATGAGCATGTACGCGGCTTTCAACTTCTTCTGGATCACTTGCTGGTGTGTGCGTCCATAAATGAACCGGCGGATTCGTCTGGCCAGTTGACGTAACTTGCGAACGCCAGGTTTCTCCATGAGGTCACTGCAGGTCAGGAGAACGGCCTCTTCCACTAAGAAAAGCAAGTTTGGAGCGTCGGCCCAGGTCTCCTGCCTGACTATGAATAAACCGACCTCCTCAAGCCACGTGCGGAGTGGGTGGATAGAGAAATACTGAAGGTGTCCTGGAGTATAGATCCAGCTCCACCGCCGCCACACTAGCTTGATAATGGCCGATGCTAAATTTTGTGAGTTAATTATCTAGTGACACCCGTTCTTCAGTCGGTTTTACGATTCCTCGTTC
>JBOGJG010000388.1:0-12055 GCA_050747825.1 Acidobacteriota bacterium
TTTGGCTGAGTGGCATATAATCCCGCCATGGAATCCCAGCGTCTGTGATGGTGGTGGTGTGCCGTGGGCTTTGCCCGTACCACGAGCTGACCGCTGACCAGCTGACCGCTGACCGCTGACCGGCTGACCGCTGACCGCTGACCGCTGACCGGCTGACCGCTGACCAGCTGACCGCTGACCGGCTGACCGCTGACCGGCTGACCGCTGACCGGCTGAGCGCTGACCGGCTGAGCGCTGACCGGGTTTGAGGACGGATTCGGCTTTGCCGTAAACAATCTATTAGCTTGTCTTGATTCATCTCTCAGCGTGCTTATCCAGCGGTCAGCTGGTCAGCGGTCAGCTCGTGGTACGGGCAAAGCCCACGGCACACCACCACCATCACAGACGCTGGGATTCCATGGCGGGATTATATGCCACTCAGCCAAACTTGACTTGCCGGAGTCAAACAGATAAAAGTCGCTCTCCGAATGCGCTGGTCAAACCTCTTTGCACCGACTCTCAGGGATGCTCCTGCCGAGGCGGAAGTCGCTTCCCACCAACTCCTTCTTCGTGCCGGCTTTATCCGCCAGTTGAGCGCCGGAATTTATTCATACTTGCCGCTGGCCCGCCGCACTCTGCTCAAGATCGAGCAGATCGTTCGCGAGGAGATGAACCGCATCGGAGGCCAGGAGTTTTACCTGCCCGCGCTGCATCCCGCCGAGCTGTGGATGGAATCGGGCCGCTGGGAGGTCATGGGCGACAACATGTTCCGGCTGGAAGACCGAACGGGCCGCGAGATGTGCCTGGGCATGACTCATGAAGAGGTCTTTACGTCGATCGCCCGCAACGAGATCCGCTCTTACCGGGATCTGCCTCAGATCTGGTATCAGATCCAGGTGAAATTTCGCGACGAACCCCGGCCCAAGTCGGGACTGCTGCGCGTCCGCCAATTTACCATGAAGGACTCTTACAGCTTCGACCTCGACCCGCAAGGACTGGATCGTAGCTACCAACTGCACGACCAGGCCTACCGGGCTATTTTCGAGCGCTGCGGGCTGGAGTACATCGTGGTGGAGGCGGAGTCCGGAGCCATGGGAGGCAGCGAATCCAATGAATTCATGGTCAAGACCAATGCCGGCGAGGATATGATCGTCACCTGCGCGGGCTGCGATTACGCAGCCAACCTGGACCGTGCGGCCTCGGCCGTGAGTCCGGTGCAAGACCCGCCAGGCAATGCGGAGCCGGAAGAGATTCACACTCCCGGCAGGAAGACCATCCAGGAGGTTTCGGAGTTCCTTCAGATTCCCAAATCGCGCCAGATCAAGTCGCTGGTCTACATGGCAGATAGTCGGCCTCACCTGATCCTGCTGCGGGGCGACCATCCGCTCAGCGAGTCCAAGCTGGGCCGGGCTCTGGGGACTGACATCTTCCGCCCCGCCCTGCCTGAGGAAATTCGTGAGGCCTTTGGCGCTGATCCGGGCAGCCTCGGTCCGGTCGGAGTCAAGGACCTTCCCATTCTGGCCGACACGGCCCTAAAGGGCCGCAAGAACCTGGTATGCGGCGCCAATCGGGACGATTACCATCTCAAGAATGTGACGCCCGACCAGAGCTTCAGCGCACGCTATTTCGACTTGCTGGAAGTCCAGGCAGGCGACTCTTGCCTGCGCTGCGGAGGCTCACTGGAAGTTTCCAGAAGTCTGGAAGTCGGCCATATCTTCAAGCTCGGCTATAAGTACAGTGAGTCCATGAGGGCCACGGTTCTGGACCAGCAGGGCAAAGAGATTCACCCGATCATGGGGAGCTACGGGATTGGCCTGGAGCGCATCATGGCGGCGGCCGTGGAGCTGTATCATGACGAGCAGGGCATCATCTGGCCCACCAGCATCGCCCCCTTTCAGGTCGTCATCACGCCGGTTCGTATCGACGATGATCAGCAGCGCCAGACGGCCGAGGAGATTTACAGCAGCTTGACGGCCCAGGGCATCGACTGTCTCCTGGACGACCGTGAAGAACGTCCCGGCGTCAAATTCAAGGATGCCGAGTTGATCGGCATTCCCCTGCGCATCACCGTCGGCAGGAAACTCAGCGAAGGCAAAGTCGAATTCTTCTCCCGCAAAGACAAGGCCTCCCACGAAATCCCCACCGCCTCCGCCATGGAAGAAGCAATGCAGCGTCTGGCTGCTCTATAGACGGCTCGTTTAAAAATGCTGGATTCACCCCGCCATGTCGAGAACGGACAGACGCTCGAGTTTGATGTTTGTGTTGCCGACGCGCGGGGGCGGCTGGAATTACCCTGGCCCTGGAGCTGGAGGGGAGCGGGATCAAGGTCTGCCTGCTGGAAGCGGGGGGGCTGGAGGCGCCTCCATTTCGTGAAGATCACCCTTACAACGGCGAGAGCGTGGGACGCCAGTACTCTCTTATGGGTACCCGGCTGCGCTATTTCGGGGGCACGACCAATCACTGGGGCGGGTGGTGCAGGACGCTGGACGAAGTCGATTTTACAACCAGATTACCCGGACCACTGAGCGGCTGGCCCATCCGGCGCCGCGATCTGGAGCCGTACTATGAAAGGGCCGCCCAGATCTGCGAGCTTCCGCCCAATCCCGATCCGGCAGTTTCGGGCAGTCAGAACGAGCTGTTCGAATCCTACGACCCGGAACTGGTCACCAAACACTTTCAAATGAGCCCGCCCACTCGCTTTGGCGAGCGTTACCGGCCCCATCTGGAACGTTCCCAGGAGATTCTCTGCCTGCTCGACTCCACAGTCGTTGAGATTGAACAGCACGGCCCGGCCGTAAGCCGCTTCCGTGTTCGAAGCCAAGAGAGGACATTCTTTGTCAGGGCCGGCACTTTTGTACTCGCCATGGGAGCGATCGAAAACGCTCGCCTGATGCTGCACTCGGACGGCTCCGCTCAAAGTACAATCGGCAATCACAGCGATTTCGTCGGACGCTGCTTTGCCGATCACGTCGGTAAAGCCATCGGGCAAATCCTGGCCGCCTCCAGGTCCCCTTACCTCTATGAGGGCGGTGCCGAAGTGCTGCCTCACCTGTCCTTCCGGGACGATATCCTCGTAGATCAGAAGCTTCCCAACTTTGGACATGATCCTGCGCCTCGAGCCATCCCCTAATCCCCAAAGCCGTCTGACACTGACGGAGTCCAGAGATCATTACGGGATGCGTCGAGTACAATTAGACTGGAGGATTAACGCCGAGGACTTCGAGCGACTGGATCGCATCAGCGATCTGCTCGCGAAAAAGGTCGGCGCCGCCAATCTGGGACGGGTGAGGAGAACATTCCATGACTCCGCAGCCGAGAGTGGCAGGCAGTTCCGTTTTCCCGACCTTCGGCTTTGCCAACCCGACCCTGACCATTGTCGCCCAGGCAAGCCGCCGGGCCGGGCATCTGAAATCCGAGTTGGCAGGATGAAGTTCTGGACCCGCCGCCATTTCCTGGCTGTCACCGGCACGACCGCCGCTCACCTGTTGACTTCGCGCGCGCAGAAGCATGCTTCGTTCAGCGACCTGCTCATCAAGACAGTCGAAGATTTGAAGCTCTCTTCCTCCGTCGGGCAAGCCTATCTGGCCGTGTAATCCGTGTAATCCGTGGACCCGAAAATTTATCCTTGACATAGGTTTTTTTTGGATCAAAATAGACTAGAAAGGTCTACAGAGGGGTTACTATCGATGTTTCGGGGCAACTTTCCAGCTAAAATGGACGCCCAGGGGCGTATTAAGATCCCCACGGCTCACCGCAAGATCCTCGAGGAGAAGTACGGTCCTGAGCTTTATGTCACCAGTCTTACAGGAGAAAACGTCCTGATTTATCCCATGAGCGAGTGGGAGCAGATTGAGTCGAAGCTGCTTGAGCCTCCCAAGATGAGGCCGGAGAAAGTGAAGTTTTTGCGCAACACCAATTACTACGGGCAGGTTTCCTCAATGGACAGGCAGGGACGGGTGGTGATCCAGCCCCATCTGCGCGAGGCCGCTCACATCAACGGCGACATCGCTGTCATGGGTTACCTGAATTATCTGGAGGTCTGGAATCAGGATCGTTTCAAGAGGCTGCTGGATTCCACTCCCTACACCGAGAGCGATGCCTCTGCCCTGGCGGATCTGGGGATTTGAGGCTAGAGGGTGAGAGAGGGAGTGGCGAGTGACGAAATGATTGATACGGCCATCGACCATATTCCAGTTCTGTTAAACGAGTCGCTTGAGCTACTGCGCGTTAAGCCTGGGGGGACTTACGTCGATTGCACGGTGGGGTTTGGAGGCCATGCCGACCAGATTTTGCGGGCTTTAAAGGGCAAAGGGCTTCTCATTGGAATGGACCGCGACAGCACGGCTCTGGAAGCCGCGCGGCGCCGGCTCCAGCCAAGCTACAAAAATTTCCAGCTTCACCATGAGAATTTTAAGAACCTTCCGCTGGTGTTGAATAATCTGAGCATCCGCCGGATCGACGGGTGCCTGATAGACCTGGGGGTGTCCTCCCATCAGATCACCTCACCAGAGCGAGGTTTCAGCTTGCGCCGGGAGGGGCCGCTGGACATGCGCATGGACCCCCAGCAGAAAATCACGGCGGCGCATCTGGTGAACGAACTGTCGCGAGACGATCTCGCGCAGATCTTCAAGCGCTATGGCGAGGAAAGGTCGGCTTGGAAGATTGCCGATGCCATCGTGGAGCGCCGCCACTCCTCACGCCTGCGGACTACGACTGAACTGGCGGAACTGGTGGAAAGCGTGAAAGGCCGCCCGCGCGGCACGCGGATTCATCCGGCCACCCAGATCTTTCAGGCCCTGCGCATCGAAGTGAACCAGGAATTGACCGGCCTGGATGAGTTTCTGTTGGTGGTTCTCGATTACCTGGGTCCGGAAGGCAGGCTGGCAGTGATTTCCTTTCACAGCCTTGAAGATCGCATCGTAAAGCGCACTTTTCAAAAACAGGCGGGACGCTGCATCTGCTTCAAGCCCCGGGAACTCTGCCAATGTCCTCGAGAAGTGAGAGTTCAGATCTTGACCCGAAAGCCGGTGACGCCTTCGGAAGCCGAATTGAAACGCAATCCCCGCGCCCGCAGCGCCAAGTTGCGGGCAGTGGAGAGGAACTAAGGAACTAACATGGTTGATTTCAATCGTCAGCAGTTAAAAAACCGGCCGGTCAGCGCCGGCGACCAGACCACCTACTCGGAAATGGCCCGCTGGATCTTCTTCGGAGGTCTGTTCATCGGACTCATTCTGGTTTACGCCTGGCTGCACATGGAGATGCTGGACATCAGCTATCAGATGGAGCAAATCAAGCGGGAGAACGCCCAGTTGCGCGAGCTGAATTCGGCCCTGCGCGCGGAATATTCGTCACTGCTCAACCCACAGAAGATTGATGAGGAAGCCCGGCGATTGGGGCTGATCCACTCCAATCGCGAGGAAGTCATGATCCTGCAGGCTCACGCGCCCGGTGCCGTGCCGCCTCAGAACGTGGTCGCTGAGGCGTTGAAAAAGGTCAACCTGCTTGAATGAACTCCATCCCCCTCGCCCGCCTCGTCATCATCTATGGATCTGTCCTCCTCTGGGGAGTCCTCGTCCTGACCCGGCTGGTGCAGCTTCAGGTGGTGCGGAGCGCGGACTACCGGCTTCAGGCCCAGCAGCAGCAGATCGGTTACATCGAGCTGAGTCCCAGGCGGGGAGACATTCTCGACCGCCATCTGGGAGAGCTGGCGATCAGCGTCCAGATGGAATCTGTTTTCGCCCACCCGCGCGAGGTGTCCGATCCCGCGGCAGCCTCTGAGCTGCTGGCTCCTATCCTGGGACAGCACAGGCACGAGATCTACAAAAAGCTGATCTCCGACCGCTCTTTCGTCTATCTGGCCAGAAAAATTCCACCCCGCCAGACCGAGCAAATCGCGGCCCTCAAGCTGAGCGGAGTCTATCTGCACGAAGAGAGCAAGAGGGTGTATCCCGGCCGCGAGCTGGCCGCCCACATCCTCGGCTTTGTAGGCATGGACAATGAGGGACTGGCCGGACTCGAATATCTTTACGACGACAGGATCAAAGGGGAGAAAAGGAGGATTCATCTGCGGGTTGACGCCAGGCGTCAGAGCTACGATCGCGAATCTTCCCCTCAGCAGACCAGTGGAAACACCGTCGTCCTGAATATTGACCGCTCCATTCAGTTTATTGTCGAGCAGGCACTGCGGGAGACAGTGGAGAAGAACAAAGCACTTAACGGCAGCGCCATCATCATGAACCCTCAAAATGGCGAAATTCTGGCCCTGGCTTCTCACCCGCCCTTCAATCCAAACCGTTACACCGATTACGATGTGGAGACGCGCCGCAACCGGGCCATCCTGGAGATTTACGAGCCTGGATCGACGTTCAAGGCGATCACTCTGGCAGCGGTTTTGAACGAGGGCCTTGCCGACCCCATGGAGATCATCGACTGCGAGGTCGGGACACTCCGGCTGGCGGGCAAGGTCTATAGGGAAGCTAAACACAGTTATGGGCTGCTCAGCTTCAGACAGGTCCTGGCCAAGTCCAGCAACGTAGGCACGATTAAATTCGCTCTGCGCCTGGGAGAAGAAAAGCTCTACGAATACATCCGCCGCTTCGGATTTGGCGAACAAACCGGGATTGAGCTTCCGGGCGAGCAGGCGGGCCTGCTGCGCCCACCTTCGCAATGGTCCAGGATTTCGATAGGCGCTCTCTCCATCGGCCAGGAGTTGGGCGTGACGTCTCTTCAAATGGTCCGCTCGATTTCGGCCATCGCCAACGGCGGCTATCTTTTGAGACCCAGGCTGGTCCGCCAGATCCTGACTCCTGAGGGCGACCTGCTATTCAGGCCGGAACAGCAGATTGAAAGAATCCTCTCGGCGGCTACGGCACAAGAGATGAAATCGGCTCTTTCCCTGGTGGTGGACGGAGGCACCGGCAGCCGGGCTGCTTTGACCGGCTACAGTTCGGCCGGGAAAACGGGAACGGCCCAGAAGTTTATCGATGGAGCCTATTCACGCACGAGATATGTAGCCTCCTATCTCGGCTTTGCTCCGGTCCACGAACCGGCTCTTGCCGCCGTCGTGGTGATCAATGAGCCGCTGGCAGACCATTACTATGGAGGGCTGGTAGCCGCTCCCGCCTTTCAACAGATCATGGAGCAATCTTTGATCCACCTCAAAGTGCCCCAGGACCAGCCTGTCGGGCTCGAGTTTGCCCAAGGCAGCCCAGGCCCCCCGGAACTTCCCGCCCCCAGGGACATCTCAGTCAAAGAAGACAGTCCTGAAGACAGTCCTCCTGAAGAGCTCGAACAGACCGTCTTGACGCTCATCGAGGACAGCCCGGCGCTGAAGAAATCAAGCGAAATCGTAGCCCTCGCTAGCGGCTGGTTCGAGCTGCCGGACTTTGCAGGATTGAGCATGAGAAATGTGGCTCGCGAATGCGCCCGTTTAGGTTTGCGCCTCAAGGTCTCCGGAAGCGGAGTGGCTGTCGGACAGAGGCCCGCCGCCGGAAGCCGGGTTTTCACGAAGACGGTCTGCGAGGTCTTCTTTTCTACTAAGGGGCAGAACGGTAATGCGTCTGACAAAACTGCTCACAGGACTTCCGGTGAATAACACCGGCGCAAGTCCTGAGAGTGAAAGGATCGAGATCGAATCTCTCGCCCACGATTCGCGGCGGGTAGCGGAGAACTGTCTCTTTTTCGCCGTCAAAGGCGAGAAAGACGACGGACATTCCTACCTGGATGCCGCCATTGAGAGAGGCGCCGTGGCCGTGGCTTCCGAGCAGCAGGCTCCTGCGTCCTTCCCTGCGGCCTGGATCCGGGTTCCGGCCATCCGTCCCTTCATGGCGACGGCTGCGCATCGCTTTTATGAGGAACCATCCACTCGCCTGCCGCTCGTCGGCATCACCGGCACCAATGGAAAGACCACCACCGCCTTTCTAATCCATTCCATCCTGCGCCAACAGGCTCCTGCTCTGCTCATGGGCACCATTAAAACCATTATCGGCGAGCGCGAGATGGAATCGGAGCGGACGACTCCCGAGGCTATCGACATCCAGCGCACCCTGTCGGAAGCGCTCAAGAGCGGCTGCCGCGCCGGCGTCATGGAAGTTTCCTCTCACGCTCTTTTTCTGCAGCGCGTCTACCAGTGCCACTTTCCAGTGGCCGTCTTCACCAATCTGACTCAGGATCATCTCGATTTTCACCAAAGTTTCGAGGCTTACTTCGAAGCGAAATCACTGCTCTTCCGGAGAGAGTACAATCCCGGTTTGAAGTTTGCTCTTCTCAATGACGACGACCCCTTTTCCAAACGTATTCAACTCACGCCTGAGGTGAGGCTGGTCCGCTACGGCTTCGAACCGAACTGCGACGTCCATCCGGTCGGTTACGAGACTTCCATTCAGGGTACTAAGTTGGACCTGCACTTATTTGGCCGCAGGCTGAAGCTGCGAAGCTCGCTGGCGGGCAAGCACAATACCTACAACATCATGGCGGCGGTGGCGGCCTGCAGCCTGCTGGAATGGCCTGATTCGCAACTGCAACGAGGCATTGAGGAACTAAAGAACGTCCCGGGACGCTTTGAGAAGGTGGATATTCCGGCAGACTTCACCGTGGTCCTGGACTACGCCCACACGCCTGATGCTCTCGAGAACGTTTTAAGGCTGTGCCGGAGCCTGGCCCGGCGGCGCGTCATCTGCCTCTTTGGCTGCGGTGGAGACCGCGACCGCGCCAAGCGGCCTGTCATGGGCGCCATTGCCACCCGCGACGCCGACCTGGCCATTATTACTTCCGATAATCCCCGCTCCGAGGCCCCGGAGAAGATTATCGAGGAGATTTGCGCGGGAATCCCGGCGCATCAGCAGAACTATGAACTCGTTGTGAATCGCCGCGCCGCCATTGCGCGGGCGCTGCAAGCAGCCCGCAAGGACGACATCGTGCTGCTGGCCGGCAAGGGGCATGAAACGTATCAGGAAGTTGCCGGCCAAAAGCATCGCTTCGACGAACGGAAAGTGGTTAGAGAGGCCCGAGGCCTGAGGCCTGAGGCCTGAGGCCTGAGGTTGGGATTTCCTCAGGCCTCAGGCCTCGGGCCTTATTTAAGGAGTTGTTTTGATCGAGATCAGTATTGAAGAAGCAATCAAGGCGACGGGAGCGCGCGCTAAGGGAAGCTCTCGTCTGGAAAAGCTTCCTCCGATTTCCATCGACAGCCGCACCCTGCAGGCGGGGCAATGCTTTGTGGCTCTGAAGGGTGAGCGCTTTGACGGCCATGATTTCCTGGAAGACGTGCTGCGCCAGGGCGCTGCGGCGATTGTCTGCTCGCAACTGCCCACCGACGCGGCCCTCTGGACGGACAGGCCGCTCTTGCTTGTCGAGGACACCACCCGGGCCCTTCAGGCCCTAGGAAATTACGCGCGCCGCAAGTGGGGAAAACCGCTGATCGCCATCACGGGCAGCATGGGCAAGACCACCACCCGCGAGTTTACCGCCGCCCTGCTCGGGCAGAAGTATCACGTCTTTCAGTCCCCGGGGAATTTCAATAATCACTTTGGATTGCCGTTTTCGCTCCTGCAGTTGGAGCTCGGCCACGAGATTGCCGTGCTCGAACTGGGGATGAACCATGCCGGAGAGATCCGTGCTTTGTCGCGAATCTGCGGCCCCGATGCCGCTATCTTGACCAACGTAGCGGAAGTCCATCTCGAATTTTTTCCGGATCTGGGCGCAATCGCCGAGGCCAAGGGAGAAATCATCGAAAATCTGCCGCCACAGGGGACCCTTTTTTACAACGCCGATGACCCGCGGGTAACCAGGCTGGCCGCCAGGCATTCAGGGAAGAAGGTCTCGTTCGGGCTGGAAAATGAGGCCGGCGTCCGCATTCGCTCCTATGACTTCACCACTCCCGGCGAAATGCAGTTTGAGGCTGCGGTGGTGTCTCCGCAATGGGGCTTCCATGCCCGGGTGCCCTTCGCCGGCAAGCATTTTCTTTATAACGTGGCGGCCGCCGTGGCCGTGGCCGTCGCTTTTGGCGTATCTCGGGAGGAAGTGCTGCAAGGCCTCGCTCAATTGAAACCCCTGGCCATGCGGGGCCGTTTCCTGCAGTTGAGCAATGAGGCCACCGTGTGGGATGACTCCTATAACTCCAATCCCCAGGCGCTCAGGACCGTCCTGGACACGGTGGGCCGTCTGAACGGCTTCAGGCGAAAAATCCTGGCCCTGGGAGAAATGATCGAGCTCGGTCCCGCGGCCGCCGAACTGCACCGCCAGGCGGGCCGCCAGATAAGCCGCACTGGAGCCTGCCTGCTGGTAACGGTAGGCCGAAATGCCCTGCATATCGCTCAGGGCGCGCAGGAACAAGGGTTTCCTTCTTACAACATCAAACATTTTGACGATTCCGAGCAGGCCGCCGATTTTCTGTCGAGCCGAATCGGCGCGGGAGATTTCATCCTGGTGAAAGGCTCAAGAGGCACTCGAATGGACAGAGTTGTTGCCAGGTTATCCGGCCAACACATGCAGCAATGATTTACCACATACTCTCCTACTTCCAGGACGAATTCACGGTCTTGAACGTCGTCCGCTACATCACCTTCCGGACGGCTTACTCCTCGCTGACGGCGCTCCTGATCAGCCTTTTTCTGGGGCCCTGGTTAATCGCCCGGCTTCGCCAGTTTCAGATCGGCCAGCAGATTCGGGGAGAAGGCCCCACCGCTCACCACATTAAAGCCGGTACTCCCACCATGGGGGGAGTGCTCATCGTGATCAGCATCCTCCTGCCGACGGTTTTATGGGGCGATCTGACCAATCTCTACCTGTGGATCGCCATGGCCGCGCTCCTGCTGTTCGGGGCCGTGGGCCTCCTGGACGACTATTTAAAGATCATTAACAAGCGCAGCCTGGGGCTGCGGGCGCGTGACAAGATCGCCTTTCAGATCGCCATTGCCCTGGGGATCGCGGGCACTCTGATCTTTCTGAGCTACCGGGGACTGTACAGCCTGGAGCTGAGCGTCCCGTTTTTCAAGCGCTTCACGCCGAACCTCGATCTGGTGGTCTTCGGATTATCGACCTTTATCCCCCTTCTTCTGATCGTTGTTCTGGTGCTGATCGGCAGCAGCAACGCCGTCAACCTGACCGATGGCCTGGACGGGCTGGCGGCGGGATTGGTGATCGTGGCCTCTTCGGCTCTGACCGTGTTGACCTACGTGACCGGCCACGCCACCTTCGCCACCTATCTGGATCTAATCAAAAACACCTATGCCGCAGAACTGACCATTTTTTGTGGCGCCATGGTGGGGGCCACTCTGGGCTTTCTCTGGTACAACAGTTATCCGGCCGAGATCTTCATGGGAGATGTGGGTTCCATGTCTCTGGGCGGGGCCATCGGAGTGGTGGCGCTGCTGATCAAGCAGGAGCTGCTGCTTTTTTCGATCGGGGGCATTTTCGTGGTCGAGGCCCTTTCGGTCATCCTGCAGGTGGGCTCTTACAAAGTTTTTGGCAAGCGACTGTTTCGCATGGCCCCAATTCATCATCACTTCGAGTTGCTGGGGTGGAAGGAGCCCAAGGTCGTGATCCGCTTCTGGATTGCCGGCCTTATCTTTGCCCTCTTCAGCCTGACCACCCTGAAACTCAGATGAAAAGGGAATTGGAAATTAACGGCAAGGACATCCTGGTGGTCGGATTAGCTCGAAGCGGAGTGGCTGCGGCTCGTTTTCTATCCGAGCGCGGCGCCCGCGTGACGGTGACCGACTCCAAGCCGCCTGCCCAATTGCAGAAGGAAATCTGCGCGCTGCCGCAATCCGTGCGGCTGGCGCTGGGCGGGCATGAGATGGACGATTTCACGAGTGCTGACTTCATCGTTCTGAGTCCGGGCGTCCCTGCCCGTCTGCCTCAAATCCAGCAGGCCAGGAAAAGGGGCGTTCCCGTTTATGCCGAGTTGGAACTGGCCTACCGTTTCCTGCAGGGCCGGATCATCGGGATAACCGGCTCAAACGGCAAGACCACCACCACTGCCCTGATCGGCCGGCTGTTCGAGGACAGCGGCCGGCCCCACATAGTCGCCGGCAATATCGGCGTGCCGCTGATTCAGTTTGTGGGGTGGGGTCAGGTC
>JBOGJG010000389.1:0-2437 GCA_050747825.1 Acidobacteriota bacterium
CGGCTGAGTCTTCTCATTCGGAGTCTTTCGCGGCGATGTTCGCGTTTTTCGCGGCAAAAACCAATTTGCCCTGCCGCGCGTTTTCCCTCCTGCATCATTGTCCTCTTTCTCCTATCGTCGCAATCCGAAGACCGATGGAGTCGGATTTTCACGAAGCTCCTTGAATTTGGCAAAGCTTTTGAGGGCGTTTTCCTGATCTCCGACTTTCCGGTAGTAGCGGCCAAGTTGATAATAGGCCTCAGCATAGGCCGGATCGAGACTGATCGACTTCTGCAGATGGTTTTCCACTTCCGTAGTCGTTTCCTTGGTCAGCAAAGCGGCGGCATATTTAAAATGAGTATACGGAAGTTCGGGATCGTTTCGAATGCCCCGGTATAGCCAGCCCAACCCTTCCTCATAATTGCCCTGCAAGATGAGCAGATCGCCCAGATCAGCATAGGCCCAGCCATAGCGGGTCCCGGATTTCTCGATGATGGCAATGGCTCTCTGGTAGCTTTCCCGGCTGGCGTCGTAATTCCCCTCCGCCTGCCGGCACCAGCCCAGGTAGTAATGGGCCTTGTAATGTTCAGGGTCGAGCTCGACTGCCTTTTGGAGGCTGGCAGCCGCCTCCACATACGTCTCCTGTTCGTAGTAATAGCGCCCCAGGTGATAGTGGGCTTCAGAATCGCCGGGCGCCAACAGGATCAGCTCTTTGATGTTGGCCTCAAATCCCTCGAAATCCTGAAGCATGTAGCGGCTTAAGGCCAAAAGCTTGAGCGCTGCAGCCGGGTCAGCATGTAGTTCCATCGACTCGCGAGCCAACTCGCCGGCCAGTTCGAACTTGGCCACGCGAAAAGCAACGCTGGACGCCAGAAGAGCGGACTCCGCGTCCTTTGGGAATTTGAGCCTGAGTAAATGGACCTGAGCCTCCGCCTCATCCCAGCGTCCCAGGCGCATCAGGACATCAATTAAGGTCTGACGAGCGATTTTGTGCCCTTCTTCGCTTTTCAACACGGCTTGCAGGATGGAAGCGGCTTCATCGAGCTGGCCGGAATCAATCGCCTGCTGCGCCCTCAGCATCAAGCTTACGTCTGAGTTGGAGGAAATCCATCGGCCGTTAAGCATAACGCCCTTGACCCGGCGCATGGCCGAGATATCCTGCAGTGGATTGCCCTCGACCAGCACCAAATCGGCCAGCTTGCCTGCCTCGATGCTTCCCAGGCGATCCTCGATGCGAAAGAATCGGGCATTTTGGAGAGTTCCGGCAATAATGGCGTCCATGGGCGACAGCCCCGATTCGACCAGCAGCTCCAGTTCGCGCTGATAGGCCCATCCTTCCTGCGCATGTGGGACAGAGGAATGAGAGCCCACGACGATGCGGACTCCCGCCTTGTGCAGCTGGCCCACAAAGGCCTGCATCTGCTTGAAGCCGTTCAAGTGCGCCTCGCTGGCGCCTTCATCCTCAGGACGCCGCTCGAAGATGGCGAGTGTAGCCGACACGAATGTCCCACGCTCCAGCATCAAGTCGATGAGCGCCTGCGCGCGCGACGAGTTGAGGTCAAGCCGGCTGAATACCTGATAGCGTCCCAGGCTTCGAGCGTGGTTATCGGCCAGCACGGACTGCCTGTATTCCTCCGCTTCGCGCAGGGGTAGGAGAGCCGTACCGAAGGACGTGATGTGCTCGATCCCATCCACTCCCGCGCGGATGGCGTCGGCGGCGCTGACGATCTCCAGGTGGGCCGTAACCGGAACGTCCCGGTCATGAGCAGTCTCGGCTGCCACCGCGATCAGTTCCAGCGGCAGGCGAAAATAGACCTTGATGACTGAGGCGCCCTGGTCAATGAAGCGATTGACCGCCCCGCGTGTTTCTTCAGGATCACGGACGATGTAAGCATCGTGCGGATACGCCGGCGGCGGTGTGTCCAGATGCGGGCCTGCCAGGAACAGCCGGGGAATTGGACTGGCCGACTCGCGAACCGGATCATAAGCTTCAATCCAGGCGCCGGGGTCACGAACGGATGTGACACCGTGAGTGAGGAAGAGTCCGGGCAGCCGCTGGTTGCCGTCCAGGTGGAAGTGAGCGTCGATGAGTCCGGGCAGAAGAGTCTGGCCCGGGGCATGGATGACTTCGGCTCCTGTGGGAATCTCGACCGAACCCCGCGGCCCAGCCCCCACGATCTTCTCCCCCTCCACCACAACCACGGCATCCGGCACCGGCTTTCCAGCCACCACATCGATCAGCGTGGCTCCACTGATCACGATGGCGCGCGCACTTTCGGGCGCCTGCGCCGCCATACCGAACACCGACACGTATGCCGTGAAAAACAACCGAAAGCTCACAACAACGCCCAGCGTACCACAGAAGTGCCGTGGTTCGGATTCTTTAAAACCCAGGGACGTTACTCGTTTACCCCTTTTCCGGATCTTCAATGGCCTTGAAAATGGGGTAAACGAGTAG
>JBOGJG010000390.1:0-22655 GCA_050747825.1 Acidobacteriota bacterium
CAGTTACAGAGTGAAGGTCCGTCAAATGTGCCAGAACGTGAGAAATACTATTGTATTACGAACTTAAATAACGGTTTATATAACACCAGTCTCGGGGAGTCAAACACTTCGCCCGCTAAATATCATATTGTAAGACCGAATTTCATAGAGTACACTGATGCGCGGAGGAATGAACCGGGCAGAAGAAATCCGTTCTCTTAATGCTTTAAGTGCCGATAAATTGCCCTCTGCGGCAGGCGGCCGATTACTGGTTCTGGAAAATCTAGAAGAGATCCACCGGCACTTTGCCCGGTCTATTGCTGACGTGGTCTGCCGTAACAATCGAGCAGGCTGCCGGACGGTTCTGATTCTCCCTTACGGCCCCACCGGTCAATATCCGCTCTTGCGGGACATGATCAACGAAGAAGGGATCAGCCTGGCAGACGCCAGCTTTTTCTTCATGGATGAATACTGCGATGATTCGGGTCGCGTTCTTGACGCCTCCCATCCACTCAGTTTTCGCGGAAGCCTTCAATGGTTTTGGGACTCTCTGGATCCCGACCTGCGCCCGGCCGCGCCTGGTACGTTTCAGCGAGAAGACGGTGATCATGAATGCTATCCGCTCTCGAGTGGGAGGTGATCTGGAAAATTTCCCGCGCTGGGCCTGGACTTTGGGAATGAAACAGTGCCTTTCCGCCCGTCGTATCCAGCTCTATTGCCGCAACGATATCGATGGCTTGGACTGGGCCAACACGGTCCTGCGGCTGGCTGTCCTGGGGCATCCAGGGGATGATTATCCAGTCACCTGGATTCGAGAGCATGGAGATTGGCAGATCGTCACGGACCGCAAAACGGCAGATCCGCCGCCGCACGCGTTGTAGAATCGATCCTTATGAGAATCATTGACGTTCACCACCATTGGGTCAATGAGCCCGATTATCTGGACAGCCTGTTGGCCGAGATGGATCGCCTTCAGATCGAGAGCGTGGGCTTGATGGCCATGGGGCCTGCTTTTCAGCGGCTCTTTTTAACTCGGCCGCAGCCGGCCGGCTGCTGCGACAATGAAGATCTCGCGAAAGTTCTCGTCCAGCGCGGCGACCGCTTTTTTGGATATGGTTTTTATCGGCTTGGGCAGGACAACCCGGATCGGGTCGATTGGTTTGCCGATCAGGGGTTTTCAGGTGTCAAGTTTCACATCCCGGCCTGGGACTATGATGACGAGCGCTGCTTCCCCGCCTATGAGAGAGCTGCCCTCAACCGATTGCCCTGTCTCTTTCACACCGGGATCTTTTTCTTACCTGAGCCGCTCCCGGGCCGGCGCCTCAGTTCGGCCCGCTGCCGGCCGGTGATGCTGGATCCCATCGCCAATGAATTTCCGTCCCTGAAGATGATCATTGCTCACCTGGGTGTTTGCTGGGGTGAGGAGGCTGCCGCCCTGTGCCGGATCTATCCCAATATCTATGCCGACCTGTCCGGTCGAGTGGATGGATGGATTTCCAGCAAGAGCATCGACTGGTTCAGGGAAATGCTCTACTGGCCGGAGGCTCATCGCAAGATCGTCTTCGGCAGCGATGTCCATTACTCGCAAATTGAAATCACTCTTCAGAAGCAGACCGGTATCCTGCAGCAACTGGGCTGGCCCCCTGACCAGATCGAGAACGTCTTTTACCATAATGCCAGGGAAGTGTTTGGATTCTGACCATCTTGACCACCACCTGAGGCGGGGGCAGTTGCGATTACATCCGACGGTGGGTGCTTTTGAGCGGACCCAGGGAAGACCAAAACAATATTGATCCGTTAAGATCAATATGTATAATGGAGGCCGTGGGCGAAAAAAAGGTGGCTCAGGGCGCCGTTATCTCGTTGGTTCTGCTTCTATTAATTTCCACTGTTGGGGCCGTGGTGTGTCCATGGGAATGCGCTCGTAACGGAAGATCCATGGACGCTGAGGCCGCTCAAGTGAATCCTTGTCACGAGACGCAAGAGAGCCCGGGGCCCGATCTGCCGGATGAGAGCCGTTGCAAAGAAGGTTGGCACGAGAGCGCCAGCATCGTCCCCGCTAAATACAGCATCGCAATACAGGTTCACTCTGTCGCACAAGATCTCAATATTTCCCTTATTGACCTGCTCACTTCGGCGAATGTCTCAGTGTATCCGCCACTGACGACGTTTTCCTGGCCCCCTGCTCAATCGTCTGTTCTAAGAATTTAATCTTTCCTTCCAGTTCGCTTTCTCGTCTTGCGCCTGGGAGCGCCGGGCGAATCACACTATTTCTTGGATAAGGGAGGATACAGATGAATTTTTACCGCTACATACGTTTCACTCAGATGCTTGCAGTGGCGGCGCTTTTCACCCCGCATTTGGCAGGCATGCCTGCTCAAGAGATCACACCGGCCGAGCCCGTCCTAACATTGGAAGACCTGGAGCGAATGGCCCTGCGGAACAATCCCACCATTGCCCAGGCAGAAGCTGCAGTGCGCGCGGCTGAGGGATTGAAGCTCCAGGCTGGACTCTACCCCAATCCCATTCTGGGTTATATGGGCGAAGAGCTGAGCGCGCGGGCTCCTTCCGAAACCAGTGAACATCTGATGTTCGTGGAGCAGAGGATCGTCACCGCGGGAAAGCTCTCCAAAAGCCGCAGCATTTTTGCTCAAGTGCAGGCGCAGGCCGAAGCAGAGGCTGAAGCCCAGAAGTTGCGGGTGCTTAATGCGGTGCGTGTGGTGTACTACGCAGCTCTGGGCGCGCAACGCCTGGTGGAGGTCCGTGCTGAGCTGGCTGGAATTGCCGGTGAAGCGGTAGACATTTCCGAGCAGCTTTTTAATGTAGGCGCCGCCGACCGGCCCGATATCCTCGAGGTTGAAATTGAGGCGCAAAGGGCCGAACTGGATCTAATACGGGCCCAAAATAGTCTGGAGCAAGTCTGGCTGGTCCTGGCTGCGGTTGTAGGAGTGCCGTCCCTTCCACCGGCCCGGCTGGAAGGGAGCCTTGAAGAGAATATTCCCAGATTCGATCGGGAAACGATCCTGTCTCAATTACTGCTCGAGAGCCCCGAGGTCAAGCAGGCCCAGGCCGGTGTGGAAAGAGCACAAGCCGTTTTAGACCGGGCCAAAGCAGAACCCGTTCCGGACATCCTCCTTCGCGGAGGCTTTGGCTATAACTTCGAAGAACTGGACGCCCTGGGCGGTTCAGTGGGACCGGAGGGATTTATCGAAGTCGGAATTCAGATCCCTCTGTTTGATCGCAACCAGGGAAATGTGGCCGCAGCTCGAGCCGAGGTGATTCGTGCGCAGAGGGAGCTCCAGCGGCGGAGACTGGCTCTGCGGGCACGCCTCGCCGCAGCCTACACCAGCTACTTGAACTCCTTGCGAATCGTAGAGCGCTATCAGGTTGACGTCCTGCCCCGAGCGCAGCAGGCGTATGAGCTCTATCGGACACGATTCCAGGAGATGGCGGCGGCCTACCCACAGGTACTGATTGCCCAGCGCACCTTCTTTCAGGTGCAAGGCGAGTATGTGGACGCTCTGGTCGATCTGAGACAGCAAGCCGTTCAGATCCAGGGGCTGTTGTTAACGGGAGGCCTGGACGCGCCCGGAGATCCTACTCCCGAAGTGGGGCTGGAAGCGGGCAATACCCAAAAATTCTTACAAGAGGAGATCCATTGAAAATGAAAAAAGGAAGAAGAGATTTTCTAAGGGGGGCAGCCTTTCTGGGAGCCGGCCTGGCAGCCGGCCGGACGGCAAAGGCTCAGCATGAGCACCATCATACAGGCGTCAAAACGACAGTGGCTGGCCAGCCGGCAGACAGTTCCGTTTCCGAGGCGGGCTTTTTGCCGGTCCATACCCCGGAAGTCCCGAAGTTGCCTTATACGCTGGAGAACGGAGTCAAGGTCTTTCACCTGGTGGCCGAGCCCATCAAGCGAGAGTTCGTTCCCGGAAAGGTCGTGGACGTATGGGGCTACAACGGCAGCATGCCCGGACCTACTATCGAAGTAATGGAGGGAGACACCGTTCGCATTGTTTTTCATAACAACCTGCCGGAATTTACCAGCATGCATTGGCATGGTCTGGAAGTGCCCATCGAAATGGACGGGGTTCCAGCCATCAGCCAGCCCCTGGTCCAGCCGGGGGAGATGTTCACTTACGAATTCACGCTGCACCAGCACGGGACATTCTTTTACCACTCTCACATGCCGATGCAGGAAATGATGGGGATGATCGGGTTCTTTATCATTCATCCGCGCAAACCCTATCAGCCGCGCGTGGACAAGGACTTCGGGCTCATTCTGCAGGAGTGGGCCATACTGCCCAACAACAGCATCCCCAATACTCTCGCCATGGAGTTCAACTGGCTCACCATGAACGGGAAGGCCGGACCTGACATCCCGCCACTGATCGTCAAGCAGGGCGAGCGGGTGCGCCTGCGTTTCGTCAATCTGGGGATGACCCACCACCCTATTCACCTGCACGGCCATCAGTTTTACGTCACAGGGACCGAAGGAGGACGAATACCTGAATCGGCTCAATTCCCGGGAAATACGGTGCTCGTCGGCGTAGCGCAGGCCCGAGTCGTGGAGTTCGAAGCCAGCTACCTGGGCGATTGGATGTTGCACTGCCATCTGCCCCACCACATGATGAATCAGATGGTCTCGATGGTGGGTCCGATGAGCCACGCCGGCCCCGGGGTGCACACCGGGATGGGCATGGAAGAAGGTATGGGGATGATCCAGGAAGGTCATGCGACGGATGAGGGACTGGGACCCAGTCTGGGACGCGCCACCGGACTGGCGACCTTCGAAAAAGCGGTCTCCCATGCGGTCGGATCCCAAAAGAGCGAGCATCAAGATCACATGATGGGTTCCAGCGGAGATAACAAGCGAGTCCCCGGTTTTCCTCAGGATATGTGGATGACCATGGATGAGGCAGTAGCCAAACCGGAAACTTACGGCATGGCTCCCGGCTGGACCGGCGCCATGATGGGTATGATGACGGTAGTCCGCGTTCTGCCTGAGGAGAAGTACGACCAGATTATGGCCATGGTCAAGGAGGGTAGAATCGGGCAGCCGGCACAGCCTCCAGCTCAGCACGATCAACACTGAACCCGGTCCGAACCAGGAGAGTGACATAAAGCTGGAAGAACGATTTGCGGTACAGCGGGGTCTGAAGTATGAGCTCAGTTCTGAAGCTATCGAAGGCCTCGGGAATGCGTCCTTCCTGTGGGCCGCGCTGCAAGGAGTTTGCCCAAGGTTTGACACCGAAGCGCCTCTCCAGACATAATGACAGCCTATTTCATATTGCGAAATCCCGGGAAGCCGGAGAGTGAAGTGACGGAAAAGGCAAAAAAACCAACTTACCAGGTTAAGGTGATCGGCAAGACCTTTAGGATATTGGAGTGCTTGGTCCAACAGGCCATGGGACCGACTGAGATCAGCAAGAAGGTCGAGATGCATGTGAGTACGGTCTATCGCATTTTAAGCAACTTGCAGCAGGCAGGCTACGTGGTTCAGAGTCGCCCCAACGGCACATTTGCCCTGAGCTTGAAGGTACTCAAGCTCTCGGACGCGGCGCTTCGCCAGTTGGATTTCCGAAAAGAGACCTTCCCTTTCCTGAAGGCCTTGAGCGAAAGGACACGGGAAACAGTGCACATGACGGTGCTGGAAGGGACGGAAGTGGTTTACATCGAGAAATGCGAGAGCTCCGAACCTGTTGCCGTCCATTCGCGCATCGGAGGGCGGGCGCCGCTCCACTGCACTGCTGTGGGTAAGGCAATCCTGGCCTTTCTTCCCGAGCAGGCCCGAGAAGAGCTGCTGGGCCGGATCGAGTTAAAAAAGTTCACGTCCAACACAATCACCAGCCGTGGGGCGCTTAAGAGGGAATTATCCGCTGTCCAACGGCAAGCCTATGCCATGGATGACGAGGAATATCGCGAGGGCATACGTTGCATGGGGGCGCCTATTTTTGACTACAAAGGGGATGTGATCGCCGCTTTCTCAATCACCATTCCCGCCGCCCGTTTTGGTCATAAGCGAGTCAGTGAATTGGCCCTTCTGGTGCAAGATACCTCGCGCAAAATCTCCGGGCAACTGGGTTATCACGAGCAGGAAACGCACTAGTGCTTCGTAACATAAATAAGTGCGCTATCGCCCCAGCCCTTCGGGTCGCGGCGGCACTGGCCTGCTGGCTTTGTTGCTCCTCGGTCCCATATTCCCGATATGCTCTCTCGTCGCGCCTCGCCATCAGACCGCACCCATAGGGTACCCGGCTCGCGACGATAGCGCACTTATTTATGTTACGAAGCACTAGATAACCACTGCCTTTAAATAATTCTCCGGCCGATGTTGGACTACCTTTTCGAAAAAGTCGGGTAGATCTTGCAGGCAGAGGCGATGGGAGATGATGGGTTGAAGGCCCAGTCGTCTCGAAGCAATCAGTTCGATGGCCTCCGGGTATGAACCGAGTGCGCCGGAGGATCCGTAAATGGTGATTTCTCTTCTATGTTGATCCTGAAAATCGACGCCATTGACCGGGGCGCAATAGATACCGTAGACGAGGACCTTTCCCCTGCTTCGAGTGGCTTTGAGACACTGGAGGATGGCCTGAGGAGCACCTGATGCTTCGATGGAAAGGTGAGCGCCCAGCTCATCAGTTAGATTGAGAACGAACTCAACGGCATCAGTAGTGCCTGCATCCACAGTGTAGTGGGCCCCCAAACGATAAGCCACACCGAGCCGCTGGACCGCTACATCGGCCACGATCAGCGGTGAAGCCTCTCTCAGGGAGGACAGCGCGGTAAAGCAGAGGCCCGCTGGTCCGGCTCCAAAGATCACCACCGCTTCGCTCTTATGAAAAGGCGCTTGATCGAGGGCGTGGATGGCGCAGGCCAGAGAATCAACCAGCGCTGCTGTTTCCCACTCCACAGAAGGGGGAAGCAAGTGGGCATTCTGAGCCGGGACGGTGAAGTAATCGGCAAAAGCTCCGTCTCGGCGCGTCATCCCGATCGTCTCTCGCTGGAGACACTGATTGGGATAGCCCTGACGGCAAAAATGACAATGGCCACAGTACAAGGAAGGGTTGATGACTACCCGGTCCCCCGCATGAAAGCCGCGGACATCCTTTCCCAACCCGCAAATCACTCCGGCCGCCTCATGCCCCAGAATCAACGGAGGAACGGCCGGCCAAAATTGACCCTGGTAAACGTGAAAATCCGATCCGCAGACGCCGACTGCTTTGTTTTCAATCAGTAATTCGTGAGACTGGGGTTCTGGAACTGGCCGCTCCTGTATGTCCAGTTGACCCGCTCCAGTCCAGACGGCGGCTTGCATGTCGCCTATGATAGCGAAATACAGGGACGCTCTACTCGTTTCCCGATTTTTTGAGTGAGAAAATCGGGAAACGAGTAGAACGTCCCCCTATTTCCGAGTAAAATCTCTGCGCATACAATGACCCGTTCATCCATTATTTTCTTTGTGTTTCTGATACTGGTTCTGGTGGTCTTTGCCTTTCAGCCGGAGCCGGGGGAAGTCAGCATTGATCCCGACTGGGGTATTGCCGGCGAATTCGGCACCTGGACAGTCAGCTACCGGGCCGGTTCTCAAGGAATCTCCGAAGGGGGTGGTATTCGAGTGCAGTTGCCCGATACCTGGCATGCCGGAGATCGCAACTCGGCCAACCGTCTTCAGGCCACCGCACCGGCGGGCGATCACTATATCTCCGCCCGCGCTTCCCGAAGCGAAGTGAAGTTGAGAACGATCGTCGAATCCCAGTCGGATGACCTCCTGGTCAAAAGCGGCCGGCCCGGGCTGGACGGTCGCCTGGAGCGCTATGTCTATGTGGTGCACGTCGAGGTGCTGGAAGGAAACCTCAAGGCGGGCGATACGCTTTCGGTTATCTACGGAGATACCTCACAGGGAAGTCGCGGCATGCGGGCGTCCGTTATTGCCACCGATCCTGAGCCGGTCTTGCTGGCGGTGGATGCGACCGGCTCGGGCCAATACCAACTCCAATCCGGCCGCCCTGTCATACACGCTCGAAGCGGTCCGCCGGCCGAGTTGCTGCTCTACGGACCTTCTTCCCTGGTAGTGGGCCAACCGGCACAGCTTCGCCTGGCCCTGGTGGACGCGAACGCCAATCCGGTGGGTAGCTTTCAGGGACAAGTCGAACTGCGGGTGATCCAGGGAGAGGCCGACGTTTCGGAACAGGTGCGGATCGATTTGGAAGCAGGCGGAGCCGCAGTACCGTTTACACCTGCCGGCGCCGGAATCCTGCGCCTGGAAGCATCCGCCCTGGGAGGAATTCTGAACGCTGTATCCAACCCCATGAAGGTTGAGAGCAGGGAGCCGGAGAGCAAGATCTACTGGGGCGATTTACATTCGCACACTCGATACAGTTGGGACGGTGTGGGCGACGCTTCCTTCGATTACGCCCGCTACGTCGCCGGACTGGACTTTTACGCCATGACCGACCACAGCAGGACCACGCAGGACGGGATGACCCAGGGTCTGGGTCCTCACGTGTGGGAGGAATACACTGCTCTGACGGAGAAATTCAACGACCCCGGCCGCTTCGTCACCTTGCATGCTTACGAGGCTTCCTTTGGAAATCCTTATGGCCACCACAACGTTTTCTTTCGGGGCGCTCCGGGCGTGCTCCTGGCGCCCGGAGAGGTGACGCTTCCTCAATTATGGGAAGCTCTGACGGCCGGTGAGGCTTTGACCATCCCTCACCATACGGGCAAGATGCCGGGGGCATTGAACTGGGACTCGCACGATCCGGAAATTCGCCGTAATTTCGAGATCTATTCGGCTCACGGTTTGAGCGAGGCCTATGACCCGGAACACCCGCTGGCTTTTGAGCAAAGTGATTTTACTTCTCCGGCGCGTTCGGTGAAGGGTGCGCAGTTTGCTCAGGACGCCTGGATCCGCGGGCTGGTCTTGAGCACTATAGCGGCCTCCGACGACCATCGGGCTCAGCCTGGACAGCCTCACTGGGGATTGGCCGCCGTGCAGGCCACGGGCCTGACCCGTTCGGAAATCTTCGATGCCTTGCACGCGCGGCGGACCTATGGAACTACAGGGGCCCGCATCCTGCTGGACTTCAGCATCAACGGGCAGCCCATGGGCCGCCAGGTGACGGTCAGCGGAGACGCCCAGCTTCAGATCGAAGCCCATGGAACGGACTTGATCGAGTTGCTGGAAGTGCTTCGTTACTCGAAAACCGACGGAGCTTTCAAGGTCATCGCTTCCATTCAGCCTCAGGCGCTGGATTTTGTATGGGGCGATATGGACCGCGGCTTGCGCGAAGATTCCATTTACTACGTGCGGTTGAGACAAAAGGGACTGGTGCGCAACCGAATTGCCATGGCCTGGTCCAGTCCGATCTGGGTGAGAGTCGGCGCTAGCGCAGACCGATGATGTAGTTCTGAAGCTGCTCCATCATGAATTGCTGGTCGGAGATGATGGCTTTGACGACGTCTCCAATCGAGATCACCCCGGTCAGGCGTTTGTCCGCGACAACCGGCAGATGGCGGATGCGTTGGCCGGTCATCAGCGCCATGCACTGTTCCACCGAGGAGTCGGGAGACACGCAGATCACCTTTCGCGTCATGATCTCACTGACCGGAGTCTCCTTGGAAGATTTGCCTTTCAGGATCACCTTACGGGCGTAATCCCGCTCGGAGAAAATGCCTGCCAGGTCATCTCCTTCGAGGACGACCAGCGCGCCGATATTCTTGTCGGCCATGAGGCTCAGAGCTTCATAGACCGACGTGCCCGGCGTGACGGAGTACACCTCGCGTCCCTTGTTTTCCAAGAGCTGACTGACTGTCTTCATGGATTTTTTTGAATCCTATTATGCCTGGTCAGCAAAAGCAACTATACTTTGGCCAGCCCGATGAGGATTCATATTAGCCTGGCTTCGGTCTTGTTGGTTTTGCTGCCTAGCCTGGGATTTGCGGCGCCTCAGGACTCGCAAGCTCCCAACATTTTGCTGATTGTCTCGGACGATCAGGGTTACGCTGACCTGGGATGTTTTGGCAATCACAAGATCCGCACGCCTCATCTCAACCGCCTGGCGGCGGAAGGCGTACGCCTCACCAATTTCTATGTGACCTGTCCTGCCTGCACCCCTTCGCGCGCCAGCCTTCTGACCGGGAGATATCCACAGCGCAACGGGACCTATGAGCTGTTCCGCAACAAGGCGGTCGATCTTGACCATCTCTATTCGGAAAGCGATTATGCAGCCTCGGCGGAGCGCGTCCTGGGGCCGAGCCCAGGCAGAAGATTCATATGGCCGCGCTGACGGCCCTGGATGAGGCTATTGGAGGCGTCTTGGCGCAGCTCGAGGATTCTGGAGCAGCCGAAAACACGATTGTGATCTTTCTCTCCGACAATGGCGGAGCGGGTCCGGCGGATAACGGTCCGTTAAGAGGCCGGAAAGCCCTGGTGCTTGAAGGTGGGGTCCGTGTTCCCGGCGGGAGATGTTCTGGGAATTCCGTGACCAGAAGGCTGCCCGCGTCGGAGAGTGGAAGTGGGTGGACTCGAGCGCCGGCAGCGGACTGTTCAACCTGGTTCAGGATATCGGAGAGAAGGAAGATCTTTCCGCTCAGCACCCCGATGTCCTCTCGGACATCAAACGCCCCTTCGCCTCCTGGCAATCCCTCATGCAAGTCGCCGTACTAATTTTGCTCGGGATCTGTTGTCCGCTGCTAGCGCTAGCCCAGGAGTGGCCGCATTACGGGAATGATTTGGGAGGGATGAAGTTTTCTCCGTTGAAGCAGATCAACAAAACGAATGTCAAAGATTTGGAGATAGCCTGGGTATATCACACCGGGGACGTGAGCGACGGCAAGGCGGATCCGGTGCGATCGGCATTCGAAGCCACTCCGATTGTGGTGGATGGCGTGATGTACGTGACTACTCCGTTCAGTCGGGTGATCTCGCTGGAAGCCGAAACGGGAAAGCAGCTTTGGGCATTTGACCCGAAACTGGAGAGAACCAGATATAACCTTTATATCAATCGCGGGGTAGCGCTCTGGCACAAGGGCAGCGACCAGCGAATTTTCCTGGGCACCCTGGACGGACGCCTTTTTTGCCTGGACGCAAAAAATGGCAAACCCGTAAAGGATTTCGGGGCCGGTGGATTTATCGATCTGAGAAAAGGCGTCGCCGACAAATTCCCGGGGCAGGGCTACGGCATGACCTCACCCCCTCTGATTTACAAAGACCTGGTGATCACGGGCGCCCTCGTGTCCGACTCGCGGCCGCAGGGCCCGAGCGGCGACATCCGCGCTTTCGACGTCCACAGCGGAGAACTAGTGTGGCGCTTCCACACCGTCCCTCAGCCTGGAGAGAAGGGAAACGAGACCTGGGAGGAAGGTTCCTGGCAGGATCGAGGCGGCACCAATGCCTGGCCGGCCCTGAGTTGTGACGAGGAGCGGGGGATTGTCTACGTTCCCACGGGATCTCCCTCGCCCGATCGCTACGGGGGCGAGCGCAAGGGTAAGAACCTGTTCGGCAATTCGTTACTGGCGCTGGAGGCCGGTAACGGCAGGCTCCTGTGGCATTTTCAGATGGTCCATCATGACCTCTGGGATTGGGACCTGCCTGCGCAGCCTACTCTGGTGACCGTGGAACGCGACGGGAAGTCGATTCCTGCCGTGGCCCAGATCAGCAAAATGGGATTTCTCTTCGTTTTCAACCGGGTCACGGGAGAGCCTCTTTTCGATATCGAGGAGCGTCCCGTGCCCTCCAGTCCCGTCCCGGGCGAGGAAGCCTGGCCGACTCAACCGTTTCCCCTGAAACCGGCTCCGGTGGCGCGACAGACTTTCAGCATGGAGGAATTAACGGATGTGACTCCCGAGTCGCGCGCCGAATGCCTGAAAATTCTCGAAGCTGCAAAGATCGGTGCATTTTTTGAGCCTCCAGGTCTGGAGTACACGGTCCTGTTTCCGGGCACAAATGGCGGGCCGAACTGGGGCGGAACGTCTTTTGATCCCGCTTCCAAACTAATGTTCGTCAATTCCATGGACGCCGGGCAGGTGGTCAAGCTGATGGAGGCCCGGGAGGGAAGTCGGGTGCCCTACGCGGCTCGCGGAATTCCCAATGGACGCTTTTGGGATTCCAAGCAGTACCCCTGCCAGAAGCCGCCCTGGGGGACTTTGACTGCCATCGACCTGAACACAGGAGACTTTCGCTGGCAGGTGACACTGGGAGTTGTGGACGAGTTCATCGAGAAGGGTATTCCTCCAACCGGGACCTCCAATCTCGGTGGATCGATCGTCACGGCGGGAGGACTGGTTTTCATAGCCGCCACCAACGACAGCCGCTTTCGGGCTTTCGACAAGAACACCGGAGAGGAGTTGTGGGTCACGCGCCTGCCCGCCAGCGGCCATTCGACGCCCATGACCTTTCTGGGGCCGAGCACCGGTAAGCAGTTTGTCGTAATTGCGGCCGGTGGCGGAAATAAATACAACGAAAACTACAGCGATGCCCTGATCGCCTATGCTTTACCCTGAAGTATTAACGTGAGCTGTTTTCCGCCTCTGGGTGTCTCCCCTCGGCTGCTTTCCACTGCTCTTATCAGCGCCGGGCCAGGAAATGGCGCCGCCTGAGTCTGAGGCCGTTGTCCAGCCGATTGCTCGAGATAACCTGGAAATACAAAAGCTTCAGGCTTATGCCGCGGATGAAAAGGAGATTCCCTGGATACGCATCTACCGGCTGCCTTACTTTGTCTTCTTCAGCCATCAGAAACATCTGCAGGCGGGAGCTGATTGTGAAGCCTGCCACGGGCCCGTAGGGGAGCGCGAGGTTCTCTGGAAGGAGAAAGAAATATCGATGGACGCCTGCGTAGAGTGCCACCGCGCGCGCCAGGCCTCTATTGCCTGCAATCTCTGCCACGAGCTGAATCAGTGAGCACCGCTATTTCTTGCGCAGGGCTTCCACATCGATTTCGATGAAGACCTCATCGCCAACTACCACACCGCCTTTATCCAGAACGGAATTCCAACTCACGCCGAAATCGTGGCGGTTGATGACCGTGCCGGCAGTAAATCCGGCGCGGATCATCGGGCCCTTATCGAGCCCGTCCTCCCAGTAGGGAGTCTTCCACTGTCCGGAGTAGCGCACCTCCAGTGCCACAGGACGCGTGATCCCGCGGATAGTGAGATTTCCGTGTGCTCGAAATTCGGTGGGACCGAGGACCTCGACTCGGGAACTCTCGAAGGTGATCTGGGGATGATTCTGGGCGTCCAGGAAATCGGCATTGCGCAGATGCTCATCGCGGTCCGCTTCGCCGGTCCATATGGCGTGGGCGTCGATGCGGGCTTGCACCGAGCTGTTCAGCGGGTTGTCCGGATCAAAATCCAGGCGGCCGCGGACATTTTTGAAATGCCCGCGCACCCAAGCGACCATCATGTGCCGGCAGCGAAACTCCGCTGCTGTGTGTCCCGGTTCAAAGTCCCATTGCATGGCTTTTCTCCTCCCCAGATGATGCAGGAGCGCAACATGAATTCCGCTGACAAATTGATGGCCGCTCCTTCACAGTCGCGGCTCTGAAAGCGGCCCTTGTCCTCAGAAAATGAACTTCAGGGCAAACTGCATCTGGCGAGGATCCCCGCGCGTACTGCGGATAATCCCGACCTGGGGATTATCGATCGTGGCGTTGGGATCGGCCCAAAAAGGAGTATTAGTCACGTTGAAAGTCTCCCAGCGGAACTGGATGCGCTTGTCTTCCGTCAACCAGAAATTCTTCATCAAACCCAGGTCCAGGTTGAACATCCCTGGCGACCGCAAAATGGTCCTTCCAGCAGTGCCGATGCGGCAGTTGGCGCCGTCCGCATCGCAGGGTTTTGCAAACGCAGAGGCATCAAACCAGCGGTCGGCGGTTCGCTGGTCGGAAGGCAGGTTGCCGTCGGCCAGACGGTCGGGTCGCCAGATGCCCACGCCCAGTGTGCCCAGGTGATCGTAAGAGTTGCTCACTCCCGGAGTAAAGGGTGTGCCGGTCTGTGCCGCCAGGATACCGTTCAATTGCCAGCCGCCGACGATCGCATCGACCACACCGGCCCTATCGAGCCATGGCTGGCCTCTTCCGAAGGGCATTTCCCAAAGAAAGCTGGAAACAAACCGATGACGCACATCGAAGGGCGAGTCTCCGTAGTCGTTGTCATAGTCCCAGGGTGTCGTTATCCCGGCCTCCTGGCCGAAGGGCTCGCCGGCGTTATCCAGGGAATGGCTCCAGGTGTAGGAGGCCAAAAAAGAGATGCTGTGCGAAAAACGTTTGTCCAGCTTCATTTGCAGCGAGTTGTAACTGGAATGAGCATAAGGTGAAAAGAGGCCTACCGATGAAAACTGGGGCCAGGGACGTCGCTGGGGCTCGGTATCGACGTCGCCAATCCCGGCAATGTTGACTTCCCGGTTGTGATTCAGGTAGTTCCCGGTATTTCCCACGTAAGCTACTGAAGCGAGAATCCTCGCCGGCAACTCGTGCTGCACGTTTACAGTCCACTGGTTGGTTTGCGTAATCGGAAATTCAAAGGCCCAGCTATTGATGTCCGCGTCAGGTGGAATAGTTTCAAGGTCGCCCAGCATATTGGCGGGGAATCCCTCAGAGAAAATGATCGCCGGAGCCTTAGCCGTTCCTCTTTTCATGACTCGTGAAAAGAACGGAGGGTTGGCCACCAGCCGTGAGGAGGCGCCGATGTTCTCAGGACCTCCATAGAAGACGCCGGCTCCCAGGCGAATGACGGTCTTGGGAGTGATTCGGTAAGCCAGACCGATTCTCGGCGCCCAGTTATTGGTGTCGAGTCCCATGAGCGCGCGGTCCTCGATCGAGTCCCCGAACTGGCCGGCTCTGATGAGCTGTCCGAAATTAGGATGGCCCAGATCGGTAATAAAGTTGTTCTGCCGATCATCGACATCCCAGAAGGGTGTCGCCAGCTCGTAGCGCAATCCCAGGTTGAGGGTCAGTCGTGGCGCGATCTTCCAGTCATCCTGGAAATATCCCATCCAGGCCCAGGCCCTCAAATCGCCCTGCTGGATGTTGCTGAGGTCGGCAATGTTAGCCCAGCCCAGCAGGAAATCGGCCAGGCTGACGCCGGTATAGCGTCCGTTGAAGTTGATTCGTCCCCGGGCCTGCGCGCTCCCAAAGATGTCTGTCTTAAAGTTGCGAATATCGGCGCCCACCTTCAGGTTGTGGTTGCCGCGAATCAGAGAGAGGTTGTCCATAAAATGCAGCGTGCGCGATACCTTCAGATTTGGGGAAAAGTTAGCGTCGCCGATGTTGAGGTAGCCGACTGCCCCGGCAAGCTGGACCAGGGGCAATCCCGGGATTTCTTCGAAGTGTGGAATACCCTTGATGCCGAATTCATCATTGACGTGCTCGGGAGAGAGCGGGACTTTATCCGTCCGCAACTGGCTGAGCCCGAAACGGGCTTCGTTCACGGTCGATGGAGTGAAGATGTGGGTCTCGGAGATGGCCAGACTGTGCGCGACATTGTCGTCGATAGCCCTCGTGTTGGCTCCGGACCCGATTAAGGGGGGCGGAAGGGCGCCGTGCCGGACTTCATCTTCCAGCATGAAGCTGTAGCGCACGAAAGCTTTGTCGTTATCTGAAAAGCTATGATCCACGCGGAAGTCAAATTGGTCACGGTCATTTGCCCAGGGAGGACTGCTGACAAAGTTATTTCTCCCCGCGCCTGAGAAGTTGGGCGAAGGATAAAGAGCTGCCAGCTTGGCCGCCACTGGGTCAATTCGATCTTGAGGAATAACGTTGTCTGGAAATGCCTTTCCAGTCAAAGGGTCTTTGATCTTACGCCCCACCAGCGCCTGATCGAAAATGCCGCTACGCTCGTCCTCAGTCGGTATGATCACCAGGTAGCTTTGGGCTAAACGCAGCCGCACGGCCTCCCAGCTTCCAAAAAAGAAAGTTTTGTCTTTAATGACGGGACCCCCAAAAGTTGCCCCGAATTGATTGCGGCGCAACTGCTCCGCATCCGCTTTGCCGTCACCATCGCGGTCGTCATAGTTGAAGGTGTCGCGAGCGTCAAAGATGTCGTTGCGGACATAGTCATAAGCTGTGCCGTGGAATTCATTGGTGCCCGACTTGATGCTCACGTTCATCACCGCTCCCGCATTGCGCCCGAATTCGGCGGAATAGTTGGAGGTGGTGACTTTGAATTCCTGGACCGCATCTACGGAGGGAATCAGGACCTGAGCTTTGCGGTCCTGCAGTCCCAGGATGTTTGAGTTGTTGTCGATGCCGTCGATCATGAAGTTATTCTGAAGAGCCCGCTGCCCGTTGGCGTTAAAGCCACCCATCTGATCGCGATGCCCGAGTGCCGGAACCACGCCCGCGGAGAGCATGGCCAGCGTCTGGAAATTTCGTCCCTTCAGTGGAAGCTCTTCAACTGCCCGGTTTTCCACGACCTGTCCAATAGCGCTAGTCTCCGATTCCAGTAAGGGCGCCGTGGCTTCTACGGTGACCTCCTGATTCACCTCTCCCAGCTCCAGCGTGAAATCGACCCGCGCACGATCGCCTGCATGTAATTGAACGTTTGGGGTGCGCATGGTTTTGAAGCCCAACAGTTCAGCTTCCACTGTATAGGCCCCTATCTTCAGCGGAGTGATCACGTACAGGCCCGTGTCGTTGCTGAAAGCTGTGGTTGCAATTCCCGTCTCTTGATTGGTTGCCATCACCACCACGCCGGGGAGAACCGCCCCGCTGGGGTCGCGAACAATGCCCGTGATAGTCGCCATGTCCTGCTGGGCCAGGACGAAGCTGGAATGAAGGAGAAAAGCAAGAAATACCCGTTTGCGCATCATAAACCCTCCCAAATGAGTTCTGGATCAGAGCAGAATAGGCAAAAGCGGCCAGTCCTCGCCGATGACGGCGAGGGGATCGGCGCCCAGCCAGCTGGCCAGGACGCTGGCATAGACGCTGCGGAAATCGATGTTATGCAGCATATCGCCCCCAGGATCGAGAGCGGAGGCTTCCAGGCTGGGGTGATCGCCGAAGATACCGGAGTTAACCAAGCCTCCCAGCAGAAACATCTGGTTGGCCGTGCCGTGATCGGTCCCCAGGCTGCCGTTTTCGGACAGCCGGCGCCCAAACTCGCTGAAGGTCATGATCAGCAGCTCGTTTTCCTTCCCCATCGAGCGCATGTCTTCGTAAAAGGCTTTGACTGCCGATGAAAAGGTTTCCAGAAGAACGGTATGGCGGCCCACCAGGCTGTCGCCTGAGACAATCTGGTCGGCATGGGTGTCGAATCCGCCCAGAGTGGCGTAGAAGACCTTGATGCCGATGTGCGCCGAGATGATCTGAGCGATAGTTTTCAAGTTGGTGGCGAAAGCCGTATCCGGATAGGTCACGAGGCTCTGATAGTTTTCTTTCCCCTCCAGGAGCTGAACCGAGCTGATCGTGGCATCCAGCACCGTTTGAGTCACGTATTCCTGGTGAGAGAACGTATTCTGCGGCTCGGAAAAGATACTCTGAAAGGCGGCGTTCTTATTGGCGGCGTCCTCAGGATACCTGGCATCGGTCTGGAGCTGATAAGTGTCGATGTTCTGAATGGAGGGGGAGGAGCCTGATTCGGAAATCATGGCCTTGGGAACCCGTCCTCCGATATTGACTGCCTGCAATCCAGTGGTCTCCTGTCCATCCAGAAATTTAGCCAGCCAGCCGTCCCGGCCGATCTCATCCGGCTCGGCGGTGTGCCAGATGTCGCGCGAGCGAAAATGAGAGCGGTTGGGGTTGGGATAACCGACGCCCTGCACCAGGGCAACCCGGCCTTGGTCGTAGAGATCTTTCAGGCCGGTCAGGGCAGGATGGAACCCCAGTTGATCGTTCAGGCGCAAGATATCGGCCGGGTCAATCCTCAGAGTCGGCCGAGCGGCATAGTATTTGTCGTTAGTAAAAGGCACCACCGTATTCAGCCCGTCGCATCCCCCGGCCAGCTCGATCACCAGCAGGATTCGATTGGGGTTGCCCTCCAGAGCCTGGGCCATCCCCGCAGCCTGGGCGGCTTTGATGCCCCGGACCAGGAACGATGGAGCCCAGGTCATGGTGGAGATCAGGGTAAAGTTCTTTAGAAACGCTCTTCGGTTCATAGGGCAGTGCATGGGGTGCCTCTCAGTTTAGCTGGTACACCGGCAGCGTGGAGATGAGATAAATCAAGCCTCTCAGCTTCTCGTCCACGGCAGCAGGGTCCGTAATGTCGAACTCGACCGGAATTCCATCATCCGTGTACAGGTACTGTTCCAGCGAATAACGGGTATCGAACGAGATGTCCGATTGGACCAGGGAATCCAGGAAATACGTGAGAGCAGCATAACCTGTGCTAAGTCCATGGGTGCTGATGGTGGTTTCCAGGTCCAATCTTTGCCTGTCCTGCTCCCGTGCCGGCGTAATCACGGCATTGAGAAAATTGTAGCGGGCCAGAATGGTGGAAGTGTTGATCCACCCCACTCCGCTGGTCCAGCCGCCGACGTCGGGAGGCGAGAACAAATCCTGTCCCAGTAAGGTCATCTGGCGGGGCAGCGGCCCAGGGTCAGTTAGTCCCAGTGCGCGGGAGACTCCCACCACGAATTCCACCGGGTTCTTGATGTGTGCCCTGTAAGCGTCTGTCGAGAAAAACTCAGGATGCCGGAAAATCGCCTCCATCAGCGCGCGCGTTTCGTATCCACTGTCCCGAAAAATCCCAGCCAATTCACTAACGATCTCTTCAGAGGGATCTGGATATGCAAAATATTCAAAGAGCTTGCGGGCGATAAATTCGGCCGTGACCTCCTGTTGGAAAATAATATCGATGATGTCATCTCCATCCAGATTCCCGGATACACCCAGGAAGGACTTCATGTCATAGTCGTGCTGATTGGGCCTGAAAATAAAGCTATAGGGATTATCGGATTTGGCGGGGCCTCCGGTCAGGGTCCAGCCGGTGAACGCCCGCGCCGCTTCCCGGACGTCTTCTTCACTATAGTTACCTTCACCCATCGTGAAGAGTTCCAGCAGCTCTCGCGCCCAGTTTTCATTGGGGTTTCCCTTGCGGTTGCTGCGGTTGTCGAGCCAGAAGAGCATGGCCGGGTCGCGGGCTATCTCATGGACCATCTGCTTGAAATTGCCCAGCGCATCGCTGCGGAAGCGATCATTCTGAACCAGCATCAGGGGCCGCTTATTTGCATTCACGAATCGCGTGCCTCCCACGACCGCGGTGGCAAAGTGGTCGTGCCAGAAAAAGGCCATCTTTTCGACAAGCTGATGGCGGCTGTGAATCATCCGGTAAAGCCACCATTGGCGGATTCCAAGCACATTGGTCAGTTCCCGGTTGTTGTTGTCCAGGCGCACCAGCGGGTAGTTCTGGGCGGCCAATGTCGCTTCCATGGCGGAGTTATCCATCTGCTCGAAATAAAGCAGCTCATTCAGCGCGGCCTCGAATCCCTGAGCCACTATTCGGTCCACTTCGTCCAGGGAAGCGCCGAAGCCGGCGCGCCGAATCAGGTGGGAGGCGGTTTTCCGGTCCCAGAGGAATTCCGGGGCAGGAGGGACCTCCATGCGCGGTGGGGTAGGCAACTCGCGTACGGGAAGTCGAGGCTGGGCATCCAGTGAAAGTAGTGTCGATATGAAAACAACAAGAACAGCGAGACCTTTCGTCATCTCTATCCGCCTCCACTGAACGCCGCCAAGCTTTGTTTCAGATTCTATACCCGCTTTTCACTGGGAAACAAGTGTTGTCGATCACCCTGGTTGATATTATCCTCAAGTTCTTGTATTAGATTCAACTGCTCCAAAGAAAGTTCATGCATCGAGGTAGAAATATGGATTGGAAACAGATGCGACCCTGGAAATGGGTGGTCCTGACAATCAGCTTGGCCCTTCTTGGAACTCGGTTTGCCACGGCGGCTCAGAGTGATCGCCCCAACGTCATCATCATCCTGGCCGACGATCTCGGCTATGGAGATCTGGGCAGTTATGGAAGCACTCTTTTTAAGACGCCGAACCTGGACCGCATGGCTCAGGAGGGAGTGCGCTTCGCCAACTTCTTGACGCCGATGCCGTTTTGCGCGCCCACCCGGGCGGCTCTGCTGACGGGCCGTTATCCGTTCCGCAGCGGGATGGTTTTTAATCCCGCGCCCGACTCAGGCGTCAAGGACGTCGGCCTACCCGCTGAAGAGTTCACACTGGGCGAGGCCTTTCAGGAGGCGGGCTACGCCACCCTTTGTGTTGGTAAATGGCATCTGGGCCATCAACCTCACTTTTATCCCACCCGACACGGTTTCGATGAGTATCTGGGGATTCTTTACTCCAACGACATGCGGCCGGTCCAGCTTATCGAAAACGAAAAGGTGATCGAGTACCCGGTCATTCAGGCCACTTTGACCAAACGTTACACGCAACGGGCCCTCCAGTTTATCGAGCAGCACCGCAGCCAGCCTTTCTTTCTCTATCTGGCCCATGCCATGCCGCACAAGCCGCTGGCTGCCTCCGAAGATTTCTACATGACCTCGCCCGCCGGACTCTACGGAGATGTGATCGCCGAGCTGGACTGGTCGGTCGGCCAGGTGTTGTCCAAAGTGCGGGAGTTGGGCCTGGAGCGTAACACGCTGGTGATCTTTACCAGCGACAATGGTCCCTGGTACGGCGGCAGCACGGGCGGGCTGCGGGGGATGAAAGGCAGTCCCTGGGAGGGCGGCATCCGCGTCCCCATGATCGCCCGCTGGCCCGGCCGGGTTCCGGCGGGACGGACTTGTAATGAAATTGCCGGAATGATCGATCTGTTCCCCACCGTCCTGGGCATCTCGGGCATCGAACTGCCCGAAGACCTGGCTGTGGATGGCAAAAATATCTGGCCGCTGATCAGCACTGAGGACGCCAAGACTCCTCATGAGGCGCTGCTGGTTATGCATGGTCCAAATCTCTCGGCCATTCGCAGCGGGAAATGGAAGCTGCACGTCCTTTCCCCAGGAGGGATTCCGGACCGCGGCTCTGACTGGGTGGACCCCCGCGCTCCCGACGGCGTTACCATTATCGCCCCCTACGAGCAAGCCCGCCCCGCTGAGTATCCCGGCGTCATCAGCGGCGATGAGCCGCGGAGCATGATGCTCTTCGACCTGGAGTCGGATCCGGCCGAACAGAACAATGTGGCCGATCAGCATCCGGAGACGGTAAAGCAGTTAAGAGAGCTTTTCGATCAAATCAACGCTCAGGTCCCCGAATTTCGCAGACCCGAAAGGACACCCCTGCAGAAACCCGGTCCCCGGCCTGAAGAGGCCCAGGCCTCCAGGCCTAACATCGTGATCATTCTGGCGGATGATCTGGGTTATGGCGATCTCGGGGTGACCGGGGCACCCGACATCCGTACCCCCAACATCGACCGGCTGGCCCGGGAAGGCGTTCGCTTCGCCCATGCTTACGCCAACGCGCCGGTTTGCAGCCCGACGCGCGCAGCCCTGCTCACGGGCAGATACCAGCAGCGCGCTGGAATTGATCGGGTGCTTTACGCTCATGAGCGAGACCGTGGGATGACACTGGATGCTGTCCTCTTGCCTGAGGTCTTGAAGAAGCAAGGATACCGGACGGCCATCATTGGAAAATGGCACCTGGGTTATCCCAAGAAATACTTTCCGACCCGGCAAGGTTTCGATGAATTTTTCGGCTTCGTATCCGGCAACATTGATTATTTTTCCCACACCGACCGCCTCGAAAATCACGACCTCTGGCGCAACGAAACAGAGGTTCATCGCGAGGGGGAATACTTCACACAGCTCATCGCTGATGAGGCCATTCAGTTTCTGGACCGCAACCGTGATAATCCCTTTTTCCTCTATTTGCCGTTTAATGCTCCCCACGATCCATTTCAGAGCCCCGATGACATGGAAACGGCGGGAGATCAGCATATTACTCGTCAGGTGAACCGCACCCGCGCCGTTTATCGAGAAATGGTGGAAGCACTCGATCATCACATCGGCCGGGTTCTCAACCATCTGGAAAGACTGGGCCTGGATCAGCAAACCGCGGTCTTCTTTATGAGCGACAACGGAGGAGTCCGGGACGTGGCCCGAAACGCTCCCTTCCGAAATGCCAAAGGCAGCCTTTGGGAAGGCGGTATCCGCACCGCCTTGATCGGACGCTGGAAAGGTCAGTTTCCGGCCGGCCGGGTGGTACAGGATATCGCGATCGGCATGGATTTATGTCCCACCGCACTGGAGATTGCCGGCGTGGACCCGGCCCAACTCGACTTGGACGCGGTCAGCCTGGTGGATGTCCTTCGCGGGAAGGGAAGACTCCAGCGCGATGCCGTTTACTTCCACTATCAGGCCCCCCGCCGGCCCGCTCAGTATGCCCTCGTTGAGGGAGGTTGGAAGTATCTGCGTGACAATCAGCCCAAAGAGCACCTCTTCCATCTGGCAGCCGATCCCTATGAGCAAAAAGACCTGGCCACCGCCCACCCCAAGCGCCTGGCCGGGATGAAAGAGCGCTACGAGACCTGGAGGAGCCTACTCCTCCCCGATTGACTCGTATCTTTTTAGATCTTCGTCGGTTAGCAGCCTGTGGTAAAAGTCCTGAGGGGTCGTGTTAGGGGCGCCGAGGGCTCGGATGCAAGGCCCGGCGACGCCGGCGATGCCGTTGCATCGTCCAGGAGCCGCAACACCGCAGACGGGTCCTCGCCGCCCCTAACCCAAAGGGCACCAG
>JBOGJG010000391.1:0-3082 GCA_050747825.1 Acidobacteriota bacterium
GCACGATGTAGTGCGGAAAACCAGGAACCACTTGACGAGCCACGACCACCGCGACAGATGCTCGTCGAGTTCGGCTTCTACTCTTACCGGATATGCAAGATGAGCTGTAACTCAGGCACCTCTTTGGGATGGTTTGGCTGGGCCATTGCGGCAGATCGAGGGTAGGACCCGAGTAGTGTCCACAGAAGTGGTGTACGACGGGAGGGCTGATTAGCCAGATCCCCGGAAATGAAGGACCACCGTGACATCCTCCAAATCCTTGGAAGAAGAGTAAAGAGGAGGTCAACGGTGGTCATGACAACGATGGAGGTTTCAAGGTGGCTGCGCAAGCAGCTGGAGCAGTCCGACGCGGATTTGTTGCGGCAGATGCTGCTCACGTTCGTGGAGACGCTGATGGGTGCCGAGGCGGATGCTTTGTGCGGAGCCGACTTTGGGGAGCGCAGTGAGGACAGGGTCAATTCCCGCAACGGTTACCGGGAGCGGCCGTGGGACACCAGAGTGGGCTCTGCCGATCTCAAGATCCCCAAGCTGCGCCAGGGCAGCTACTTTCCCGACTGGCTACTTGAGCGCCGCCGGCGAGCAGAAAACGCCCTGATCGCAGTGGTGGCGGAGTGCTATGTCACCGGAGTCTCCACTCGCCGGGTGGACCGGCTGGTCAAGACGCTGGGGATCGATGGGATCTCCAAGTCCCAGGTCTCCGAGATGGCCCGCTCCCTGGACGAGCTGGTCGAAGCCTTTCGCAACCGTCCCCTGGACAAAGGGCCTTACACCTACCTGTGGATCGATGCGCTGATCATCCGCTGCCGGGAGGGTGGCCGGATCGTCAACGTGGCCGCGGTGCTCGCCACCGCGGTGAACGGGGAGGGCCATCGTGAGGTTCTGGGTGTGGACGTGGTCACTGCCGAGGATGGCGCTGCCTGGACCCAGTTCCTGCGGGGCCTGGTAGCCCGGGGCCTGTCCGGGGTGGAGTTGGTTACCTCCGACGCTCATGAGGGCTTAAAGCAGGCGATCGCCGGAGTTCTTGCCGGCTCGACATGGCAAAGATGCCGCACCCATTTCGCGCGCAACCTCCAGACCCGGGTACCGAAATCGGCTCAGGACATGGTGGCCACCCTGGTGAGATCGATCTTCGCCCAACCGGATGCCAAATCCACCAAAGAGCAGCACAGGCGGGTCGTGGAGCAGCTCGTCGGCCGGTTCGATCAGGCAGCCAACCTGTTGATTGATGCCGAGCCGGACCTGCTGGCTTTCACATCGTTCCCCAAGGAGCACTGGCGGCAAATCTGGAGCAACAATCCCCAAGAACGGCTAAATCGGGAGATCCGTCGCAGGACCGACGTGGTCGGAATCTTTCCCAACCGGGCGGCAATCATCCGCCTGGTGGGCGCCGTGCTCAATGAGCAGAACGACGAGTGGGCTGTGGCCCGCCGTTACATGAGCGCAGAATCGCTGGCCAAGACTCGGATCAGAGTCATCGAAGGGGCAGCGTCGGACTGCAACGACAAGGAGGTGGCCAAGGAGCTCTTGAAAGCAGGTTAGAAGGTCGATGTCGGGATGACGCGGTGATCCTTCTTACACCACTTGACTGGACGTGGCCGTGGATTGGAGCAAAGTTCGGTTAGTGAGAGGCTTCGGCGATCGAATCCCGGCTGCGTTTGTCGAGTTGTTGGAAGCTCCCGGACCGAATGAAGCGGAGGTGGCCTACTGGAAGCTCGAAAACCATGTGGTAGTCCAAGGTCAGCTGTTTCTGGGCGCACTATTGGCGGTTCCAGTCATCATGGCAGCACTGATGGAATTCCCCGCGAGACACGTCCGCATCGCACTTCTAGAGTTGCTCCTGCAGATCGTTGCCGGACAGGGTCACGAAGAAGAACCTAACTCCGAGGAGCTTGCGGAAGCGTGTCAGGAAAAGGCACGGGGTAACTATTCAGGTTCCCTAATATCGCGCGGAACGCGCGAATTGCTACCACTGATCGCGCGAAATGGCGTAGAAATAAGTCATTGTGGTGGCCGAGGAGCGGATTGCCAAACTTGAGGCGGAGAACGCCCAGCTCCGCGATCAGAACGCCCAGCTGAGGGCTTTGGTTGCCGAACTTCAGTTATTGATCGAGCAGCTGAGCGCCGAAGTGGAGAGGCTGGAAGCCGAGTTGAGTCGGCATTCCGGTAACTCCTCCAAACCTCCCTCCTCCGACACCCTTGCGCAGCGGGCGGCTCAGAATGCGAGACGGGCCGAGTGGAAGAACAAGCCCAAGCAGCGTCCGGGCAAGCAGCCCGGTGCCCAGGGTAAACACCTGGCCCAGGTTGCCGACCCTGATGAGGTCATCCGCTACTTCCCAGGTGTCTGCTCCAGCTGTGGGGCTGACATGGACCGGGCTAAGGTGGTCGGGGTGGAGCGTCGGCAGGTGTTCGACCTTCCCGAACCCCGGCTGGTGGTAACCGAGCACGTCTGCGAGCGTCGACGCTGCAGCTGTGGGGTGACCGCCACAGCAACCTTCCCGGCGCCCGCCACATCCCCCGCCTCATGGGGACCCAGGGTGAGGGCTGCCGCCACTTACCTGCTGGTACGCCAGCACCTGCCGGTGGCACGCACGGCAGAGCTGCTCGACGACATGTTGGGCGCCCCGGTTTCGACCGGCTGGCTGGCCGGGCTCCCCTCCGAGGCGGCAGGGGGGCTTGAAAGATTCCTCCTGGATGCCCGGATCAAGCTTGCTGACGCCCCGGTGCTGCACGTGGACGAAACCGGGGCCCGGATCGGCGGTTCCCGCCAGTGGCTGCACGTCGCCTCGACCGCTCAGCTGACCTTGCTTGACTGCCACGCCAAACGGGGTGTGCAGGCAACCGATGACATGGGGGTACTCCCAGGCTTCAAAGGTGTGGCAGTCCACGACCGCTGGAGGCCCTACTGGCACTATGACCGGTGCACCCACGCCATCTGCGGGGCGCACCTGCTCCGGGACCTTGCCGGGGTGGCCGAAACCCCCTCCCAGGAACCGTGGGCCGAGGCGATGGCCAAGACACTGCTGGCGTCCAAGCAGGCAGCAGACACCGCCCGGGAAGCGGGGCAACCGCAGATCTCTTCTGC
>JBOGJG010000392.1:0-2512 GCA_050747825.1 Acidobacteriota bacterium
ACTCTATACCATGCCGGAATTCCTGGAGCGCCGCTACAATTCGACCTGCCGCTACCTCTTCTCGGCTTTTCTTGCCGTGGGCTACATCACGGCCATTATCGCCGGCTCGCTCTTTGCAGGCGCGGTCGCCCTCGAAAACCTGTTCGGCTGGAATATCTATGCAGGGATCCTCATCCTGGGGGTCGTCACGGGCGCTTATGCCATCTATGGAGGACTGATTTCCACAGCCTGGACGGACTTCTTGCAGTTGTTCATCCTCACAGGGGGAGGCATTCTGGTCCTGGTGCTCGGCCTCTCCCGAGTAGGGGGCATTTCTCAACTCATGAGCGACGCTCCCGACAAGTTTCAGGTATTTCTACCGGCGACCCACCCTCTGTTTCCCTTCACCGGGGTTTTTACGGGCTTTTTGAGCGTCGGGATCTGGTACAACTGCACGAGCCAGCACATCGTCCAGCGCTGCCTGGGCGCTCGCGATGAATGGAACGCCCGGATGGGAGTTGTCACCGCCGGTTTCATCCACATTGTCACCCCTGTGCTGTTTGTCGTCCCGGGGATCATTGCGTACAAGCTGTTTCCCAACCTGGAGCGGCCCGATCACGCCTTTCCGATGCTGGTGAAGTCGATTCTTCCGGCAGGGTTGAGAGGGTTGATTCTGACCGCCATGGCAGCGGCCCTGATGTCTACCCTTTCCTCGATGCTCAATTCCACTTCCACGCTCCTCACCTTCGACCTCTACAAAAGAGCCTGGAAGCCGGACGCAGATGACAAACAACTGGTCCGGGTCGGAGAATGGAGTGGTGTCCTGGTCCTGATCACGGGAATCTTAATGGCCTGCTATTACGGAAGCCTCGAGGAATCTTTCGTCTTTGTCCTGATCCAGAACATTTTCGCCTACATCGCTCCGCCCTTTGCCGTCATCTTTACTCTCGGCATCCTGTGGCGCCGGGCCACCGGGACCGCCGCCCTGGCGACCATCTTTGGAGGATTTGCCTTTACTTATCTGCTCCAGTATCACCTGTTTGCCAGTGTTGACTTCCTTCGCCCCTACAGCAATTATCTCCATCGGGCGTTGCTGGCCTGGGCCTTCAGCATGATCGTCATGATCGTGGTTTCGCTCTCCACCCGGCCTCCCTCGAGGGAGCAGACGGAAGGGATTATCTGGAGCTTCAAATATTCCCTGCTGCCGCCGCAGGAGCAGAAACGCTACAGCGGCTGGAAGGACTTTAGAATCTGGTGGCTGGCATTCGTAATGGCCGTCCTCTCCATTTACGGCTTTTTCCTGTGGTTCCAATTCCAGCATCCCATCCCATGACGCAGCAAAAAGACTCGTTGATCAGCGCATCGGAGGTCACTTCATCAGCAGGCGTGGTGGCCACGGACACCCGGGAGGCCGCTTTGCTGGGGGCCCAGGTTCTGGCTCGAGGCGGCAACGCCATGGACGCGGCTGCCGCCGCCTGCCTGGCTTCCTGCATCCTCGAGCCCGAGGCAGCCGGAATCGGGGGATACGCCTGCTGCGCGGTCATTCTGGAGGGAGCCTCGGGGAAGGTCTGGTCGCTGGACGCAAACTCCGTCGCCCCGGCGGCCGCCCGCCCCGATATGTTCGCCCTCGCTCCGGCCCGAAAACAGGGAAGAACCATCAACGAGGTGGAATACTCCTGCCGGGTCAAAAACGATGCCAACCTCTATGGTCCTCTTGCCGTGAGCGTGCCCGGTGTAATGGCGGGAATCGGACTGATGTGGGAAAAGTGGGGGCGGCTGAAATGGCACGAAATCGTGGAGCCCTCTTTAGCCCTGATCTCCAACGGACTGACCTTTGGACAGGCGGCGGCGGCAGTCCAGGCCAGGCAGGGCGTCATGCGAAATTTCGAGGCCACCTGGCAGTACCTGGTGCCGGATGGAAAAGTCCCGGGGCCGGAGACGCCGTGGCATCCGGCAGAGCTCGAGAAAACGCTGACCAGGATCAAGTCCGCCGGATGGCATGACTTTTATCAGGGAGAACTGGGGCGCGCTATTGGAAACTACATCAGCGAGAGCGGAGGCGCCCTCACGGCACGCGACATGTCGCGTTATCGTCCCGCTGCCTTGCAGCCTTTGACGGCCGCTTTCCGCAATGGCAGGATTTACGGATCCAACCTGCCCAATGGAGCTCTCTCCTCTCTTCAGATCCTGAATATGCTGGATTCTTTTGAGGCCGCCGCAGATGATGACGTTGTCTACTGGCACCGGCTGGGAGAGGTCCTCAAGCTGGCCTGGCGTGACCGGCTGCTCTATCTGGGCGACCCGGAGCATGCAGAAGTACCGGTAGAGAAGCTTCTGAGCCCGGAATACGCCGCAGGAAGAGTGGAAACGCTGCGGCAATTTCCCGAATACGTGGACCCTCTCACTCCTCGCTGCCCGGAAGAGCCGCCGGGGGGCACTATCCAGGTTTCCGCCGCTGACTGCGAAGGCAACCTGGCGGCCGCCACCATTTCGCATGGAGGTCTGTTCGGCTCCTGCGTGACCGTTTCCGGGC
>JBOGJG010000393.1:0-1197 GCA_050747825.1 Acidobacteriota bacterium
GGCCGGCCACCTGTCGAGGGGGCTTGTGCTCCTTCCGAGACCAGGCGGCGCGCGATGAGCTCCGCAGTGATGGCGCCCACGGTCACCTGCGAGAGTCCTGTGGATCGAGCGAGGGCGGCCCGGCTGATGGGCCCCTCCTGCTTGATGAGTCGGAGCACGGTGGCCCGGTTGATGGCCCGGACCAGTTGTCGATCGGCACGACTGGCCAACATGTAAATAAGTTACTTAGGTAAGTAACCTAAGTCAAGGCCTTCACGGGCCAGAAGGTCGCCGCTCTGCCCCGGCCGCCACTTCCAATCATCCCGGCCACCTTCCAGGGATCCCCCGTCTCTTCGGTGGACAGTCAATACCTTGCCACTGGCGGTCTCAGTCGCCGGCGTTCCTGTCAAAGGTTACGGGGGGGAAGGAAGCCTCGCCGATGGATGGCAAAGGCCTGCCGAATCTGAGCGCCAGCTTCGGGAGCCCAGTCAGCCAGCCTCCGACCTTGGGGATCGGTGCTCCTGAGTCCGTGCCAGGTGAAGACCAGGGGGTCGGCGGGCTGGCTTCTCCAAGTCTCCACGAATGGACCTTCCTCATGAGCCCTCAGGACCGAGCACAAGACAGCCCGCGGTCGGACCGCGTCGACCACTTCCGCAATTGGAAAAGCCCCTGGCAGTGTGCAAGGAGGGCATTGCGTGGCGAGCCGTTAACGGAGTATCGGCATTTGGCCAGATTGGTCCATGCGATCTGCATGTGATCCATTCCGAGTTCGCCCTCTACGAGTCGCTTGAATCCTTTGCTCCACCTCGACCAAGCCGGAATCCATTCCTCAAAGGCGTCCTGGACAGCGGCCAGGTAAGCAATATCGCTCCTGGATGACCGGCCGCATCTCAGCCATGTCCGAACTGCATCCACGAGCAGATTGTTGACCTTCAAGTGAATCCCGGTGAGCTCAGCCCCCCTCCTCTCTCGATGAAGGTGGCCGACGCACAAGATGCCTTGCTTCTCGTCATATCTTCGGCCCAGATATCCGGGCCAGCGAAGATCGTTCCCTTCTTCCCTGCCAGGACCAAGAGGAGCGCCACCGCGGTCCGGAAGCTGTCAAGCCGTTTGAGACAACTCCTTATCGCTTGGTCTGTATGAGCACCTCCGGGGTCGGCTGGTTGATCCAGGCGGCGGTGGGCAGCCTGGGTGGTGTGGGCGGCTTGGCGAAGCGTT
>JBOGJG010000394.1:0-2030 GCA_050747825.1 Acidobacteriota bacterium
TATTTATTGTCGTGAGTAGGGCACCTAACAATTCATTCAAGCCGAAGCCGCTTCGCGGCTCGGCTTAATTAAGGCGTTAGCCGGCTTGAGTCCTGTCGTGCTTTCGCGTTCGTTCCCGGTAGACTACTGTTCTGATGAACACTGCAAGCGGGGATTATGGGATGACGCGAGACGGAAAGCAAATTGGCCTCTGGCCGGCACCGGACGTCGCCGCGACTTTCAGTCCTGATGCCGAAGTCGTGATGATGGCCGGGGACAGTGCGGAACGGCTGCGCGAGGTCCCGAACGGAACGGCCAAACTCATCATCACGTCGCCGCCTTATAACATTGGCAAGGTTTACGAAACGGCCACGGATCTTGACCGGTATCTCGAAGCCCTAGACCCGATCGTCCGCGAACTCGTGCGCCTCCTTTCGCCGATGGGTTCCCTGTGCTGGCAAGTCGGCAACTACGTCGAGGACGGCGAGATTTTCCCCTTGGACATCTTTTACTATCCGTTGTTCAAGAAGCATGGGCTGATGCTTCGCAACCGCATCATCTGGCATTTTGACCACGGCCTCCATGCCTCGAAACGGTTCTCCGGGCGCTACGAAACCCTGTTATGGTTTACGAAGGGGGACGAATACACATTCAACCTGGACGCGGTGCGCGTCCCCTCGAAATATCCTGGCAAAACCCACTTCAAGGGTGAAAAACGAGGCCAGCCATCGGGGAATCCACTGGGGAAGAACCCCTCGGACAAATGGCAAATCCTGATCCAAGATTGGGAGACCGCTCTCTGGAATATCCCGAACGTCAAGGCGAACCATCCCGAAAAGACAATTCATCCCTGCCAATTCCCGATTGAACTCGTCGAGCGCTGTCTCCTGGCTCTCACAAACGAAGGCGATTGGGTCTTGGACCCATTCTCAGGAGTTGGCTCCGCGCTGCTAGCGGCACTCCGAAACGGGCGGAAGGCCATCGGCTGTGAGAAGGAAGCCGAATACCTGGACATAGCCAAGCAGAGGGTGGCAGACCTCTTTGCCGGCACCCTGGGTTACCGGCCTTTGGGGAGGCCCGTCTATCAACCATCCGGCCGGGAAAAAGTAAGCAAGGTCCCCAAGGAATGGCTCGAACAGGAGGACGAGCAATGAGAATCGTCGCGCGCTATTCCTTCAACAACGGCCAAGCTGAAGTCACCGCCCGCTACCCAAGCTTGTTGGCCGAAATCGAGGGAGCCGTTCAGGCCGTCGATGCCAGCTCGCATAGGACCAAACAAAGCAAGGAGAAAACCAAGCAGTTCCGAATGCTCTTCAACCCCAAGACTCTGAACGCCGTGTTCAAGCGAGAGTTCGCCAAGCGCGGGTGGGAACCAAGGAAAGAATACTGCGCGTACTCGTCAGAATACTACGTTTCGGATTACACACCTACGCGCTTTAAAGGGCAGCGCCCCTATCGTGAAATGGACTTCGTGAAAGACAAGCTGGGAGTCGAGGTCCAGTTCGGCAAGTACGCGTTCATGGTTTACAATGTATGTGCGAAGATGACTATCTTCCGCAATCTGGGCCATATCGATTGTGGTGTTGAGATTGTTCCGGTGCGAGGCTTCACCAGAGAAATGTCAACCGGAGTGGCCTACTTCGAGCAATTTGTCTGGGACTTGAGTACGCGCGGCGTTGGAAATATCGACATCCCGGTTGTGGTGCTGGGTATCGACGCAGACATCCTCATTGAGGTCGAAAAAGAGAGCAAAGCGGCCAAGGAAAGTGAAGAGGTCGTGCAAAAGGCTGCTTCTCCGGCGAAGCGCAAGAGGAAATAGGGGAAGGTCGGCGCATTGGCCGAGGCGCCGGCTAACAAAGCGTTGCACTTGACCGGGCCGGCATTACGGTTTTCCGAGACACAACGTCCTTGCAGCCGGCCCGGCAAGTGAACGCAGTCGTTAGCAACGGTCTTGAAATTATGCGATGGCTGCGGCATGCTGTAGGTCCCAGGGCGTGTTGTGGCGGAGCATGCTATTCAGGATCACCAATAGCTTTCGCATGCAGGCTACG
>JBOGJG010000395.1:0-1009 GCA_050747825.1 Acidobacteriota bacterium
TCGGAGTACATTGGCTGATTAGCCCGGTCAGTTAAGTCGACTACCTTCAGCCGCGTGTGTCCCAGGCCGACGAAAGGCCTTTCCGAGATCGTTTCAAGGCACCGAGCATCAGGCCCTCGATAGTCCAGAGTCGTGACCATCTGACCCACCGACTCCGCTGTAAATTGACCTCTAAAATCAACGATTCCCGCTATGCCACACATCTTTCCCTTTCCTATCTAAATCAAATTTTCTGATGGCTTGTACCTGGATACCGATTTCGAGACGTAGTCGATGACTCTTCTCAAACCCTCTTCGAGGTCAACAGATAATTGCCAGCCAAGGAGAGCTTTGGCTTTTTCAGCGCATCCCAGCAGCTGAAATACTTCACTGTTTTCAGGACGTATCCGGTCCACATCCCTTTCAATTACAAGAGGAACCGCCATCAAGGAGGCGATCATCTCAGCCAGCTCGCCGATGCTGATCTCCTGATTGCTGCTCAGCTGAATAATCTCCCCTTCGATCCCGTCAGCCAGTCCCGCTCGAAGAAAACCATTCACGGTGTCGGCGACATATACGAAATCACGTGTAGGCTTGAGATTGCCCAGCCTTACGCGCCCGGACGTCGCCAACTGACTGATAATCGTCGGGACAATCGCACGAGCGGACTGCCGGGGTCCAAAAGTATTGAAAGGCCGGATTATCGCCGCAGGGAGGTTGAAGGAACGAACGTAGCTGAGCACCGCCACGTCAGCTGCGACCTTGCTGGCTGCGTAGGGCGACTGGGGTTGTAACGGATGCTGTTCATAGATGGGCACACTCTTGGGTGTTCCATACACCTCACTGGTAGAGGTATGCACCAGCCGGGGCACTCCTTCTCGCAAACAGGCCGTTACCAGATTGACCGTACCTCGAGTGTTTACGTCAAAGCAGTGGACGGGATTGAAATAGGAGTACGGTATCGCGATCAGCGCCGCCAGATGAAATACAATTTCCATCCCTTTTACGGCTCTAGCGCAACAGTCTGGAT
>JBOGJG010000396.1:0-1865 GCA_050747825.1 Acidobacteriota bacterium
GGGTCATCGTGATTCATAGAGCCCCTTTTTCTTGTGGGTCGCGGTAACACACCCCCTGCGGGCTATCTCCAGGAGCGCGTCCAGCGCGTCTAGGTCGGCCGCCCTGGCGCCGCCCGCAATCGCCCGCTCGATTACGGCCAGATCGGCTGCGTGGAGCTTGCGCCCCTCGGCGGTCAAACGCAGCACTTCGATGGCTTTCTCCGGGATCGTCATTTGCGCGCCCTCGCTCTCGCTTTCGCCGCCACTCCGGATCAGCCCACAGCCGACGTATTCGCTCCGATTGCGCCCGCCTGGACGCTGGAGTGCGCCAACGCTTGGCGGAGATCTGGCAAAACCAATCCTCACCGTAAAGCTCTCGCCTCGTGGCGTTGGTGAGAGCCCAAATAACCCCCTTTGCCGCTCCTGGGCAGTCATCGGCCGGCTCTCCACGACCTCGCGGGTATCGAGTCTCAGCAACTCCATGAGGGGTGGATCCACATTCTCGTTACGGTCCCACTCGCACTCCACTTCCTGTTTCTCGTGATGGGTGCGCACGATCTCGGCCAGCTCGCTGATTTGCTTGTCGAACTTTGCAACCGCTGACTCCATGGTTTTCACCGCCACTTTGGTTTGCTCCTTGAGCTCCTCAATATTCAGCAGTTCATCGTCTCGCTCCTCCACATAGCAGGCCATCTTTTCCGCACGCAAGGCCACGTCATCGTCACTGAGTTCTACCGGCAAAATTCTGAATTCGGCTTCCATAACTGTTTTCCTCCTTTGAACGATTTTGGTTTTATAAGTACCCCCGAAAACACAGAGCGCAGACCGCTCGGGTGCCGCCTCGGGCCAGGTTGACGTGATCGGTCTCAATCAGGTCCGAGCAGTCGTCACAAATAATCTCGTCCCCCTTCGGCAGCGGCATGATAAACACGTTGGTCGGGCTGCCCTCCCTCTCGTGCTCTTCCATCATGGCCCGATGCTCCCGGGCCCGGTCCCTTAAAAACGCCTCACGCGTCACAATCACATTCATCTTTCCCCCTTTCCCGGCCACGGGATAACCGTTTCCTTTTTTCATCTCGTGTCCGCCGGGCCACACGGGCCGTTGCGCTCCAGCCACTCCAGAAAAGCCTTTAGCACCTCCGGCTCCAGGAAAATCGTATTTGTGACCCGGATGCCATCTTCAGCCGTCAACCGGATAGCTCCGAACTGAGTTATATCCACGTAAACTCCGTCACCCAAATAGGTGGCCCCGCGGCCACGTTTAATCGTCATTTTCCCGCCTCCGCCTCCCGCTCCCGCTCGCTCATGGAAAAGAAGTCGAGCGGGCACTCATCCGAGCAGCGGATCTCCTCCCCGCGGAGCTCCCCGGTCTGGAGACTGCGCTCCTGGTAGAGCTGCCGGCGACACTCCAGGCAGTCCAGCGGCTCCCCCTCCGAGTTGATCACCATCACTTTGTCGTAGGCCTCCGCCTCCTGGAGCTTGGTCTCATGCGGGGCCTCCGGGATCTCCCCGGGATCCGGCTGGAGGAGGAGATCGGGCGCACCGGCCTCATCCTTCAGGAATTGCTGCTCCCGATCCGTCAGCGCCGGCCGGCAGCCCGTCAGGGCGTCCACATACCCCTGAAGGTAGGTGGCCCGCAGAATCGGCTTTAGGCAGGCCTCCGCGTCCCGGATCGCCTGCTCGTAGCCCGCGATTTCGTCACTTTTGCTCATTTATCCCCCTTTTTGTTATTTTCTCGCTCCCAAAATGCGTCGAGGTTGCCCGTAGCGCGACGATCTCCCATCGACCCTTACCTAGCTATACCCCCTAAGTCGATCGCTTCACCATGGACCGCCTGGATGAAATAAACCCGTTTGCAGTAGCAGGCTAGAAGCAGCGAATCGGCT
>JBOGJG010000397.1:0-1648 GCA_050747825.1 Acidobacteriota bacterium
ACGTAGGACTTAAGACGTTGGTCAGGTTCGCCACCAGGTTTTTCCCTGGTTTTTCATATCGCGAACCTATCGTGGGGAAAGACATAGCCGACCAAAGGGCCCTGGCCTGCTCCTGCTCCCAAGTGTCCTGAATATATCGAACCATCAATTGAGTGTTTTCTGTGAAATGATGATCCCAGCGAACTAACTCCTGGTGCCAGTTAGTGGGCTGGCTCGGCTGGGCAATAAAGTTCTGGCCTCCGGAACGATTGGGAAGAGGATAAAAGGCGTCCAGGATAATTGACGCATTGGGATCGATTCGATCGGCAGGAATAATATTTCCTGGAAAAGGTTCACCGGTAAGGGTATCCTTGATGGTTTTTTGTCCCGTAAAATCGCCCTGGCGCATGGCCAATGTCGGCGTTCGTGCCAGAATGGTGGCTCCGTTCATGGCCGGACCGCGGCGAAAGTAAATCGATTGAGAATAAAAGAAGAAATCTTTGGTCTTATCAGTGTTATACACTCCTGGGATAAAAAAAGGACCACCGATGGTGAAGCCGAAGTGATTCAGTTTTAGCGGGGCTGCCTCATCAGCGAAAAAGTTGGCAGCATCCATGGCATCGTTTCGGAAGAATTCATAAATGGTCCCATGGAAGTCCTGCCCGCCCGCGCGGGTTACTACATTCGCCACACCGGCGCCGTAGCTACCTGATTCAGCTCGAAAGTTGCTTTTTAGAAATTTAATCTCCTTAATGGCTTCAGGCGGAGGATAGTTGTTGATTCCGCGCTGTCCCCCAGTATCCATGTTTTGAATGCCGTCAATGGCATAGCGGATCTTATCCGTTCGGTTTCCGTGGACGGATAGATTTGGATTACCTTCCTGGCCGATTCCTCTTTGATCGGTGCTGGTAGCGGCTACGCCTGTACCCAGTAAGCCAAACTGGGCCCAGTTTCGACCATTAACAGGGATTTCGGCAATTTGCTCTTGGGCCACCAGACTGGAAACCTCACCGGTTTCCTTATCCAATATGGGGGTGGCAGTAACAGTAACGGTTTCCGAGACTTCTCCTAAATTGAGAACGATATCGACTCCCAGCCTCTGTTCTGCTTCAAGATCGATCCCCTGCAAAACCTTACGTTTGAATCCCGGCAGTTCAGCGGAAATCTCATAGCTCCCCACTGGCAAGGCCACGGCGACGTAGGCCCCGCTTTCGTTGGTGAGGACCATTCGAGCACGGCCCGTACTAACGTTAGTAATTGTTACCTCCACTCCAGGCAAGACGGCGCCGGTTTGGTCCAGGACTGTTCCTGTAATCGTTCCCTGACTGATTCCTTGAGCCGAAAGCGAACTCAAGACAAGAAGCAGACAAAAGCCGAAGACGCCGCCATAGCGACATACTTGATAAGAACTCATCGATTTACCCCTCCAGTGATTGCCGGTGGCTTTTTAAGGTAATTCGATTCTACAAGCCCGTGAACGGGATGTCACTCGTAAAATTCAAATTCTTGGCTTTTCAGGAGGATTTCATCCAATTATTTAAAAATAGAGGCCGACTGAATTCAGTTATTTGGTTAAAGAGGTACCGAGTTCTGCTCGATGTAATTCTCAAAGAACGGCTCGCTGGGCCCGATGTACTGGAACTTCTCGGCATACTCCAGGCCGTATTGC
>JBOGJG010000398.1:0-27283 GCA_050747825.1 Acidobacteriota bacterium
GTGGCGGGTGGCAAGCTCGCTGCGCTCGCGGTGGCAGGTGGCGGGTGGCGGGTGGCAAGCTCGCTGCGCTCGCGGTCAGTGGTCAGCGGTCAGTGGTCAGCGGTCAGTGGTCAGCGGTCAGCGGTCAGTGGTCAGCGGTCAGTGGTCAGCGGTCAGCGGTTAGCTGATTGCGCAGCCCCGAGTATTCCGAGTACCATAGCTCAGATATGAAAGCTCTGGTACACACAGAACCTTTTCGCCTCGAATACACCGATTTTCCTCAACCGGCCCTTCGAGGCCAGGATGTGCTCATCCGCGTCAAAGCATGCGGCATCTGCGGATCGGACGTGCATGGTTACACGGGGCAGACGGGGCGCCGCATTCCGCCGATTATCATGGGCCACGAGGCCGCTGGGGTTATCGAGGAAGTCGGAGCCGAGGTGTCAGACCTGAGCCGAGGAGAGCGGGTTTGCTTTGATTCGACGGTTTACTGTAACCAGTGCGAGCCCTGCCGGTCCGGCCAGTACAACCGCTGCCAGAAACGGCAGGTGCTGGGCGTCTCCGTGGCGGGGATGAAGAGGCAGGGCGCTTTTGCCGATCTGGTGACCGTCCCCTCGTGGATCGTCTCGAAGCTTCCCGAAGGATTGAGCTTCACACAGGCGACTCTTCTGGAGCCCTTGTCCATTGCCGTGCACGCCGTCAACCGGGCGCCTTCGCCCGAAGGGAAAACGGTCTTGATTCTGGGCGCCGGGACGATCGGGCTTTTGATCCTGCAGGCGGTTCAACTGAAAGGGGCCGGCACTATCATTGTTTCCGACCTCAACGAACAGCGTTTAGAACTGGCACGCCAGTTTGGAACGAGTCTGGCCGTTAATCCCCGAACGGTGGATCTCCTGGGACTGGTGCAGGACGAGACTGATGGCCAGGGCGCGGATATTGTCTTTGAAGCGGTAGGCATCAGGCAAACACTGCAGCAGGCGGTAGCTGCCACCCGAATGGGGGGACACATTACACTCGTGGGCAATCTGGAAAGCCGCGTCGAAATGAATCCACAGGAGATTGTCTCCAGGGAGCTGACCATCAGCGGATCCTACGCCAATGCCGGCGAGTATCGCCAGTGCATCGACCTTCTCTCCTCGGGCAAAATCGATGTCGAGACCCTGATCAGCGAAGTCCTTCCCCTGTCTGAAGGGCAGGCGGCATTCGATCGATTGCACAAGGCCGAGGAGAATCTGCTGAAAGTGATACTGGAGCCATGATGGTTCCTAGTTCCAAGTTCCAAGTGGCGATCCTGCTTCTAGATCAATTTCCAGCTTGAACTGGAACTTGGAACTTGAAACTTGGAACTTGAAACTTGGAACGATGCTTTTTGACCTCACCGGCAAAATTGCGATTGTAACCGGCGCCAGCCGCGGGCTGGGCCAGTACCTGGGCCGAGCCCTGGCCCGGGCCGGAGCTGATCTCGTCATTACCAGCCGCGATGTGTCGTCGCTGGACGAGTTCAAGAGAGAGATCGAAGGTCTGGGGCGAAGGGCGCTGGCGCTTAAGCTGGACGTGGTGTCCCAAGCCGATATCCAGGCAATGGTCCGGGCGGCCCGCGAAGAGTATGCAAAAATCGATATCCTGGTAAATAACGCCGGAATGAACATCCGCAAGCCCACAGCTGAAGTCACGTGGGAGGATTGGGATGCAATTCTAAATACCAATCTTAAGGGGAGTTTTTTCTGCGCTCAGGCCGTCGCCCAGGTGATGATCGAGCAAAGATATGGCAGGATCATCAATATGGGCTCAGCCACCTGCGTTTTTGGGATGGAAGGGATCGTACCTTATGCCGCCAGCCGGGGCGGCGTTCTGCAAATGACCCGCAGCCTGGCCGCCGAATGGGGACGGCACGGCATCACCGTCAACGTTCTCGCTCCGGGGTGGTTCAAGACGGCTCAGAATGAAATCCTGTACCGGAATACCGAGTGGGTGGACTATATCACCGAGCGCATCCCCTTGAGACGAACCGGAACCCCTCATGATCTCGACGGCAGTGTGGTCTTTCTGGCTTCGGATGCCTCGGAGTACGTCACCGGGCAGCTCATTCTTATCGACGGCGGGTTTACTACAGGGGCCGCAAAGGCAATCGTTTAAAAACAGGCTGTAGGCTAACGGCCTGGTTTTCCTACAGCCTTTAGCCTCTGAAGGTAATTGCAGTCACTAAAGTTATCTTGTTCGTTGTCCGATAATGCCATTCAATGATTCACTTTCGAAATCTTAATGAGAGTGGAAGCACCGAACTGATAACGGCCAATGGGCCGTTATTTTCTTTCGAATACTCCAATCTGTTTTACGGCTCGTGCACTTTCATCGCCCGCGTCACGGAAGGCCTAAACTGCCTGATTCTGGATATGGATTCAGTGGTGTTGAAGAACTATGACCTGAGACGAGGCAACCTAACCGGGCTGGAGGGCAGCGCCAGGATATTCTTTCGCCGAATTTTATCCAGCTACGTCTCGCTGGGCGAGCTCGATCGGCAGTTTAAAGGCGAAGAGCAGCTTTCGGCATCCGACCAGTCGGTGCCTTTTCTCCGCTCTCTGGGCCATAGGATCCGCGTCCTTGCCCTCGGTTCGTCCTACCGCTAAAAGCCCTCTGGAAGACGGTCCCTTTTTGTCCTACACTCGATAAAGCCCGATCTGGGGCTTCAACACCTTAAGGAGGAGAACCATGCGAGGTAATGGAATTTCGTTGTTGCTTTTTATCGCGGTTTTAGTCGCCTGTGCCCCACTTGAACAAGCGCCTGCGGAAGAGACCGGCATTGCAATGGAGGAGCCAAGCGCAACCGATGAGTCGTCCCAGCAGGCGCTGGATCAACTCAGAGAAGACTATATAGCCGCCTATAATTCTGGGAATGCGGCTGAAGTGGCGGAATTTTACACCGAAGATGCGGTTGCCGTGGGAACCGGACAGGCCTTGACGGGCAGGCAGGCCATCCAGGAAGAGGTCCAAAGGATCTTCGATCAGAATAATGTCCAGATTTCGATTTCTTCTGAGGCTGGGGAAGTGGCTGGAGACTGGGCCTGGGGAGCTGGCACCGTGACCGTCTCCGTAACTCCCAAAGCCGGCGGCGAGACGATGGAAAGCACGAGCCATTCCATCGTCATTTTTACTCGCCAGGCTGGCGCCTGGAAAATTGCCCGTGTGGTTTCCAGCGCGCCGCAGCAGCAGCAGGGATAGGCTTGATCACGGCTGACCTGGCGGACTCAGCGCCGCCGGCGCAGATGTATGTTCATGAATGGCCTGGCGTTCGTTGTTGTGCTCGGGATGCTCGCGCCGAAAAGGACCCGTGATCGCTTGTGAGCTTTCATCGGCCTTGAAGCGTAGGTAAAGCTCCTGCTCCCGCTGGGCCATCTCTTGATTTCCTAAGCCCTGATAAGCCAGCATGAGATTATAGTGCGCCTGCAGGTCCTCCGAATCGATCTGCAGGACGCGATTCAGGGTCGTGACCGCCTCCTGGTGGCGGCGCTGCAGGAACAGAATGCGGCCGATCTCGTTCAAAACCTGGCGGTCGCGCGGATACTGGAGCTCAGCCGCGCGCAGGTGCCCCAGGGCCTTCTCATAATCCCCTTCGTCTTTATAAGTCACTCCCAGGAAGAAGTGCGTCTTGGCCAACTTCGGATCAATCTCGAGAGCCTTTGAAAGCACTTCCTGAGCCTCATCCGTTCGTCCTTCCTGGACCCGCACCCGGCCGATGTTGACCCAGCCATCGGCATAAGCGGGGTCGATTTCGGTGACCAGCTTGAAAATCTCTTCGGCCGCTTTCAGGTCCCCCTGCAGCAGCAATCCAATACCGTAATCGTTCCAGCGAATCAGGTCGTCTTTTTGGTAGACCGGCTTCTGTTCCGGTAGGGGAGCATCTTGGGGCAAGACACGCAGTTCAGCCTGGCTTTCGGCCATGGGGACAATGGGCAGGTCAGGAATCTCCTTTAACTTTCCCGAGACTTTAGAGGTGTCCCCCTCGAAGATCCAATAGCCGTCATCGTAACCGGGTTCTACTGCCGGATTGGGATTTTCCGGATCGCGAATGCCGGCATAGGCCCACTGAGTATTCCACCAGGAGAACTTGCGATAATTGACCTTGGCGGTCAGGAAGATCTTTTCTCCCGCATGCTCGGGGACCTTAATCCGATAGTGTACCGTGTCGGCGGCCCCCGGAGGGATCAGACGCACGTAAAGCACCGAGCGGGCGGCCCAGGCGTTTCTCTTGTTGATGTGGTTGCCATGGCCGTCCAGCAGGAAGGCGCGATAGAAATGAGCGCCGGACTCTACCGGCCCTTTCTTTCCCTGCTCATCTTCGGGAACGTAGCCGCTCCAGAAGAGGACCTGGCCCTTCTCATCTCTGGCTTGCAGTTCCACCCAGACGTCGAAAGCATCAACAGTCCCACCGGGGAAGAAGTGTCCGACTCCCTTCGTGCGGACCACCACGTCCACTCGGACCGTATCGCCCCGGCGCACCGCCGGCTGGACCCGATCAATCGGGGCGATCACCTGCCGCGCCTCGGTGTATCCCATTTGGCGGCCGACGGCAAAACCCAGGCTGTCCCCTTCGGCGAACATGCTGGAAGCCTGAGGCCCGGCGTCCATGGCGGCCCGGTGCTGTTCATCCCCCTCCTCCAGCGATGCCTCGCTCAGGGCGAAGATATCGACTCCAATCTGGTCATTCTGAAGAAATTCCGTGACGACGCGCAATTGCTTGTCATCGCCGTTGACGAAGGGTAAGGCCGTATTGGCCCCCGGAAAGCGATGGCTGTGCACCAGGCCGTCATGATTGCCGGCGTCATCGGAGGGCACCAGCGGCATGTGGCAGGTGATGCATTTCATGGACTCTTTCGGGTAATAAAAGCTGCGCGCTCCCTGGCCCGAAACGCCGCTGGCCTGCCAGGCGTCATAATCGTTAAAGCCGCGGCTCCAGCGGTAATCGTTGACCGGAACGTCCAGATGCACTTTGTGGCAGCTCGAACAGTACTCGGGCGCCTGGTCGCGGATGAAGGGCTTCATGAAAGTCCTGCGGTGAGGCCCCGGATCGAGATGGACCACAAAGTCATGCATGGCCTTGATCCACGGGTTGTCACTGGCGGCCAAGTCGTGCAGCGGAGGATACTCGATCACGAGATGGCCGTTACCCATCGTGCTTCCCACCGAGACCACGGAATGGCAGGAAGTGCAGGTCAGGCCGACGTGGGCCTCTGGACGGTCCAGTTGCTCCTTGATTGGTTTATCCATCATGCCGTTAAAAAACACGGCGTGGTCGTGGCAGCCGCCGCACCACTTGGAGGGTTCGGTCCCGATGACGTCCTGCATGTATTCGATCGATTTACGGTACCACTGGTTGTTAAAGGAGGAAAAATGATGGGCGCTGCTCTGCCATTGTTTGTAGATATCAGGGTGGCATCCCGCGGTTGCGCACGACTCCGGCTTCATAAAGAAATTAGAGGGAATCGTGTGTCCCACGTCCGTGCTCGCTGCCGAAGGAAAAAAAGGACTCTCGGGGCCGGGTCCCTCCTCCTCCATCGTAGTGGGGACTAAAACAGGATTCTGGATCGTCCAGTTCGGTCTGGGATAGAAGGAGTACCAGGCTACGGCTGCCACCGGAATCAGAATCGCCCCGGCGGATACTCCGGCCAGAGGCTTCCAGCTCCGTCCGCCCCGGATCAACTGGGCCAGCAACAGGACGACCCCTATGCATGCCGTGGCGATGTGAAGGTTCAGCAGCCACCTGAAGGGAGTGGCTGCGCCCGTCCAGATGAGGGCGACGCCCAGCAGGGCGCTGAGGGCAAGGAGGCTGTAGGCTGTAGGCTGTAGGCTGTAGGTCTTAAGGAAAAAAGGGAAGGCGATCAGGAGCGCCAATCCCAGGCCGACGTGGAGCAGGACGTTCACGACGTAAAAAACGGTCGGGGACTCGAAGGCAAACAGGTAACCTGCGTTGAGAATAAGGACTAATAATCCGATAAAAAGCAGGTTCTTCGGATGGATCATCATCGTCGCCCCGGCCTATACAAGCCAGGGTTTATATCACTTTTTTCCCGCGTCCGTCCGCGACTATCCGCGACTAGATGCAAAGAACATGCCATCTGCTGAGGAGAGACACTCTCTATAGTTGTAAGTGTTTTTAGATAAAGAATTAAAGGGCAACTTAGCTCTGTTGCACATCCGCTGTATTGATCATAATAACTATGATCAGCCCCAAAAAATTATGCATAAAATCTGACGATCGAGGGAACGAAAACTCGACTTTCCGGCCATAAATCGTTAAAGTGAGCTGACTTCATAAATCATATGAAAAGAATAACAGGCCTGCTCCTGCTCCTGCTGGTTGCCATTAATGGCGTGGCCATTTGGGGAATTATTTCGGCGCGCCAAAGCACGGAGGAGACGGTGCGTCAGGATCTGCTTCTGCAGACGGTGGCGCATGCGCGCACGCTGGAGGCCGCGCTGGCCTCGCGGCGCAGCGATTTTGTCTTTTTGTCCCAGTCCCCGCCTCTGGCCAATGCCGAAGCGGCCCTGAGCAGCGACAACCCGATGGAACGCCGCTGGCGCCGCCTGGACATGGAAGGGACACTGTTGCTTTTCATGGCGGCTCATCCGGAAGTCGAGCAGATCCTGCTGCGGGACGGAGAAGACCGGGCTTTTGTGGTCGCCGGCCGGCGCGGCGGCGCCGCAATGCTCCTTTCAGTTGAAGAACAGGACCAATGGAAGCCTTCCGGCGAAGATTTTCTGAAAGGGAGCTGGGCACTGGGAGCACCCGAAGCCCGGCAGGGGAGGCTGGAAGCGTGGCTGAATGCCGGTGAGCTGCTCACTTTAACGGCTCCGGCCCTGGCTTCCAAACTTCACCTCAGGCAGGGAACGAATGGCGCCCCGCAGGGCTCGATTCTGCAGGGAAGCCGGGAGCTGCTGGTGACGGCCGCTGTCGAAGGCGAGGGCTGGGATCCGCCACTGCCCTGGACGCTCGTGCGCCGGGAAGACCGCAGCGGACTGATCGATTCTATCGCCCAGCTTGCCGATCGCTACTGGATGGCCGTATCACTCAATGTTGCCTCCATGGGATTGGCGCTGCTCATGGGCTTACTGGCTTTCCAGCAGGTGCGCCGCCGAGCAGTCCTGGAGGCGGAGAACAGCCAGCAGGCCAAGATCAGAGAGTTGGAGAGGCAGGTGATGCACAGCGAGAGACTGGCCAGCGTAGGGCGGCTCGCGGCTGGTGTGGCTCATGAGATCAACAATCCACTGGAGGGAATGGCCAACTATCTCAATCTCCTGAACGAAGACATCCGGGAGCGGCGCTATGAGGACGCTCTGCAGATGACCGATAAGGTTCAATTTGGGCTGAGGCGCGCTGCTGGAATAGTCCGCCAGGTCCTCAGCTTTTCCGATCCTGGTCAGGCGCCCAAAATCCCGGTCAAACTTGCCGAAGTGCTGAGTGAGACAGTTCATTTTATCGACTCCAATCCTTGCTTTGGTGAGGTTTCGGTCAGGCTCGCCGGTGCGCGCGAGGCCGAAGTGCTGGGGAATCCGGTCACGCTGGGACAGCTTTTTCTCAATCTCCTGCTCAACGCCTGTGAGGCCCAGGGCGGCGCAGGTCTGGTCGAGATAAATGTCGAGATCCAGGGCCAGAATGTGGTGGTGACGGTCGCCGACCGTGGCCCCGGCATTGCCGAGGAAAACCTCAGCAGGATCTTCGATCCTTTTTTCTCAACTCGAGGATCGACCGGACTGGGACTCTCCGTCTGTCACGGCATTGTGAGCCAGCATGGAGGGCGCATTGAAGCCAATAATCGTCCGGGCGGAGGGGCCGCTTTTAGCGTCTTCCTGCCCGTGCACCATATCGAGGAACAGAGACTGGCCGGTAACCAATGAAAGCTCAAGGAACCATTTTGATTGTAGATGACGAGGAGTATGTGCGGGATTCCCTGGCAACCGTGCTGCAGCGCCGCGGATACCTGGTCCGCACGGCGGCCGAACCGGCCGAAGCGCTGAAGCAGGAATCCCTGGAGGGTCTGGATGCCGTTATCACCGACTTGCGAATGCCCGGCGGAGACGGTCTCCAGTTGCTTTCCTCGCTGATGAAAAAAGAGCGCGATCTACCTGTAATTGTTCTCACCGGGCACGGAAGCGTCCCCTCTGCCGTAGAGTGCATGAAGGCGGGCGCTTACGATTATGTGCAGAAACCGGCTGAGCCGCAGCAACTGGCCATGATTCTGGAGAGGGCTCTCAAAGAGAACCGCATGGAGCGGGAGCTGCGATATCTTCGCTCCGGGGCTGGAGCCGGCATCGGGCACAAAGAGCCGTTGGGAGTCAGTCCCGGTTGGAGGGAAGTGGTGGAACTGGCTGAAGCTGCCGCTCCGACCGACTCCAGCATCCTGCTGCTGGGTGAATCAGGAGTAGGCAAGGACGAAGTGGCCAAGCTCATTCACCGCAAGAGTCTCAGGGCCACTAAGGCTTTCGTACGGGTCAATTGCGCGGCCATTCCGGTCGATCTTTTCGAGAGTGAATTCTTCGGCCACCGCAAGGGCGCATTTACGGGGGCTCTGAGCGACCGCGACGGCCGTTTCCGCGTTGCCCATGGGGGCACTCTGATGATGGACGAAATCGCCTGCATGCCCGAGGCGGCCCAGGCCAAGGTCCTGCGCGTCCTGCAGGACGGTATCTTTGAGCGCGTTGGCGACAGCCGGCCTACGACGGTGGACGTTCGACTTATCGCCGCCACGAACTGTGATCTGGAGGAAGAAATTGAGGCAGGCCGCTTTCGCCGCGACCTCTACTACCGAATCAACGTCATTAAGATCACCCTTCCTCCCCTTCGCGAGCGGCGGGCCGACATCGAAGTGCTGGCCGGCGCCTTCCTGGATGAGTTCGCCTCCCGGCTGGGGAAGTCTGTCCGAGGCTTTGAGCCGGACACGCTGGAAATTTTGCAGGGTTACGACTGGCCCGGAAATGTGCGCGAGCTGCGAAACGTGATCGAGCGTGCCGTACTGCTGGAGCGTGGCCAGGAACTGAGCTTTCCCAGCCTACCCGCCAACCTCCGTCGTGAAGCACCCGATGGTGGAGAGCCGGGCCTGAACCTGCGCGGACGTCTGGCGGCTGAAGAGCGGCGCGTCCTCGAGCAGGCGCTGCAACTGGCTGACGGGGTGCGCCGCGAGGCGGCCCGCCTGCTCGGAATTGACGAGCGAAACCTCAGCTATTTTTTGAAAAAGCACAGCCTCAACCGGATCCCCAACCAAACGGCCAACCCAAACCCCAACCGAGCCGCGACCACCCACAGGGTACCCGGCGAGCGACCATAGCACACTTATTTATGTTACGAAGCACTCGGTCAATCTGGCTCTGTCTATTTCTGCCCGTTCTAATGTCCTGCTCACAGGAAGACGCATCCGAGAAGCCCTCTCAGGAACTCTCTCAGCCCAATCTCCCCTCCCAACCTCCCGGCCACCCGCCGGCTAAGCCGGACGACTTTCAACCCGCCTCACAATTCCTGTTCACCGATATCACCGGCCAGGCCGGCCTGGACTTCGTTCACTACAACGACAGCTCCGCAAGGCGCTACCTTCCGGAAACCATGGGCGCCGGCGCCGCTTTTTTTGACTTCGACGGCGACAACCTCCCCGACATCTACCTGGTCAACGGCACGGCTCTGCGGGGAGGCAGCAGAAGCAGCCCCACAGGCGCTCTCTACAAAAACCTGGGAAACGGCCGCTTCAAAAACGTGACCCGCGGCTCCGGCCTGGAGGACAGCTTTTACGGCATGGGAGCCGCGGTTGGCGACATTGATAACGACGGCCGCATCGACCTGTTCGTCACCGCAGTAGGAGGGGACCGCCTCTACCGCAACCTGGGCGGGGGCAGGTTTGAAGACGTGACGGCCAGGATGGGTCTGGTGGATAAGGGATTTGGCTCCAGCGCGGCTTTTCTGGATTATGACCGGGACGGCTATCTCGATCTCTTTGCCGGACGCTACGTCGAATGGAGCCTGGAAAGCGACGTCCAGTGCAGTCCCAACGGTGTTCATCAGACCTACTGCACTCCCGAAGTGTACAAAGGCGCCAGCAACCGCCTGTACCGCAATCTTGGAGGAAAGAGGTTTGAAGACGTGACCCGCGCTTCCGGTATCCGGCAACCGCAGGGGAAAACTCTGGGTGTGGCGGTTTTCGATCACAACCGGGACGGCTGGCCCGATTTGGCCATCGCCAACGACACCGTCCGCAACTTTCTATTTGTCAACAATGGGGACGGCACCTTTTCCGAGTCGGCAATCGAAAGCGGCATCGCCTACAGCGAGTCGGGCGCCACGCGTGGCGGCATGGGAATCGATGCCGGAGATATCGATGCGGACGGGCTTACCGACGTGGTCATCGGCAACTTCTCGCAGGAGATGTCGGCCCTCTACCGGGGCCTGGAGCGGGGTTTTTATGTGGACGATGCGGCTCAGCTTGGGCTGGGGCTTCCGACACTGATGACGCTGGCCTTTGGGACGCTGGTTGATGACTTTGATGGCGACGGCAGTCTGGACGTGCTGATCATCAACGGCCATATCGAACCGGAAATCGCCCGCACGCAACAGTCGCAGTCCTACGCCCAGCTTCCGCAGTTCTTCAGGAACCTGGGCAAGGGCAGGTTGGAATTACTTCAGGATAAACCCTCCAGTCCCCTGCAGAGGCCGCTGGTAGGGCGGGGGCTGGCCAGCGCGGATATCGATGGTGACGGCGACCTGGATTTTCTCATAACCCAGAACGGCAGAGCGCCGGTGCTGCTTCGAAATGATCACCCCAGGCGGTCCTGGATTCGGGTTCGGCCGGTGGGAAGAAGGAGCAATCGGAGCGGTTACGGTGTTTGGGTGAAGGTAATCGCCGGCGCGGAAACGTGGAGCCGAAGTCTGGTGTCGGGGCGGTCCTACCTCTCCGCCTGCGAGCCGGTGCTGACCATTGGACTCGGTGGTGTCCAGCGCGTTGATCGATTGGAAATCCAGTGGCCCTCGGGCGCCGTGCAGACGATCCATTCACCTTCGCTCAACAGATTGATAACGGTCGAAGAGCCGGCCGACAGGTAGTATCCCCCGAGGCCGCTCCTTTACAGTCGTGGCTCGGCTGTGCCGCGGTTCGGTGGTGCGCCCATAGCTCCTTTCCAGCTCAGCAGGCCGTAAAGGAGCGGCCCCACTGCGGGCTCATTGTTTCTTCAAAAGCTGGTACGTCATCGTACCGGCGGCGCTTCGCGGGGGATGCGATCACGGAAATCGCCCAGCCACTCCCAGGAAGTCCGTTCTTCCAGGTTGACCTTATAGACAGCAATGTCTCCCTTTTCAGGCGCATTTGAAACCATCTTTCCGGTCCGGTCCCAAATTGCCGTGGGGGCATCGTAGCTGGAAGAGACCAGATGGACCTGGTTCTCAATGGCGCGGGCGGGGAATAAAAGCTCGTTGCCGCCCCAGATCGGCAGAAAAATGATCTCGGCTCCGCTTGCGGCCAGACGCCGCGCCGGTTCAGAAAAGTGCAGGTCCCAGCAGATCATCATCCCCACACGTCCGAAGTCGGTCTGAAATACGGGGAAGTCCTGGCCGGGGGTTATCCCTCCTTCAATCTCTTCGCGGGGCAGCGACACCTTACGGTAGCTGCCTGCGACATTGCCTTCTCGATCGATCAAAACGGCCGTGTTGTAGAGCGTTTCTTCCACCTTTTCGTAGAGGCCCGCCACGATGTAGAGCTCGTGTTCGCGAGCAATCTTTCCCAGGAATTCAGTGGTGGGTCCGGGTACGGGCTCAGCCACATCCAGGTAAGATTTGCCGGTCCCGACTACGGTCACTCCCTCGGGAAGGCAGACGATATCGGCGCCTTGCTTTCCCGCCTGAGCGACCAGTTCGCCGAATTCCTTCAGGTTCTGGAGAGGCCCGGAGGACCTCTGGGGACGATGGTTAATCGTGGCGATCGTGATGTGGCGCGGGGCTGGGGGCTCGGCGGCCTCCAGCGAAATATCCTTCTCAGCCCAGCGGACGCTTCCGTTGTCGTCCCAGCGGAAGGTGAGATCGACAGTGGCCGAAGCCGCACCGGCAGGCGACATATAGCCGGACTCAACTCGAGTCCAGCCGTCTGTGCCGGTCTCCAGCGTGGCGGGGTAATCGGGATAGCCAACCCGCGAGCCTTCGGCGTCCTTCCAGTCCACCTGGACCAGGACGGAGCGGCGGGGCAGCTCGATGTCGCTGGCCCTATATCTGGCGCGCACCCGGTAATAGGTCTTCTCCTGGACGGGAAAGGATCGGCGCCAGGCTCCGTTGGCGCGGAAGTCTCCGTTGCCCTTGATCATCAAATCTCCGGATGTCCGGTCGGTGCTGAACTTGGGCATTAGCTCGGTCCGCTGAGAGACGGGCTCCCAGCCGTTTCCGAGAAGAGAGGCCGAAAACAAAAGCGGCGCGCTGAACAGCATACTTGCTCGCATGGAAAACCTCCGTAAGTGTCTTCTATTCTAATCTAAAGCTGGGGACCAGTGTGGCGCCGAATTCCTTCATGAGCGAGGTCAATTGTCGCTGCAAATCGGTTCTGACCGAATGGCTGGCGGCATCGTCGATCAAATTGTGTATCTCGTGGGGGTCATTCCGAAGGTCATACATTTCGTTCAGATCGAAGATGCCCTGGTAGTGCATCAGCTTGTGCTGCTCGGTGCGCACTCCGAAAACGGTGGGCGTCTGCGGAAAGGCGGCCTCCCAGAAATATTCGTAAAGCATGCCCTCACGCCAGGCAGGATTCTCCCCCGCCAGGAGAGGCAGGAAAGAAGCCCCCTGAATGGAGTCGGGAATCGAAACCCCCACGGCATCCAGAATCGTCGGAGCGATGTCGATGTTGAGAACCACACGGTCGCTGCGGCTGCCCGGTCTGATGAGTTCGGGACAGTGGGCCAGGAGGGGCACGCGAATTGACTCTTCATACATGCAGCGCTTGTCGATCAGCCCGTGCTCGCCGTGCAGGAAGCCGTTATCGCTCATGAAGATGACCAGTGTAGATTCCAACAGACCCAGGTCTTCAAGCGTGTCCAGCACGCGCCCCACGCTGTCGTCCACAGCCAGCATGGTCCGGTTGTAATCCAGTAAAAACTGATCGAAGTAGGTCTGGTCGTGGTACATGTAATCCACGCCGTGCCAGCTATGCCGCTGCCGCTTCACCCACAAAGGCTTTCCCTCGTAATTTTCGGGCGTGTCAGCCATTGAGGGAGGATATTTGATCTCGACATTTGAGAAATGGTCCTTGTGCCGGTCGGCAGGGTAAAACTCGGCGTGGACGGCTTTATGAGACAAATAGAGGCAGAATGGCTTCTCGTGGTCCTGCCGCAGGAACTCTTCGGCGTAGTCGGTGAGAAGATCTGTAATATAACCTTCTCTTTTCACCTGTTCGCCATTGATGTTCAGGATGGGGTCATTGTAAACGCCCTGCCCGCGAAAGCTGATCCAGTGATCGAAGCCGGACTGCGGCTCGTCGCTGCTCCCGCCCATGTGCCATTTTCCGACAAAAGCCGTCTCGTAGCCGTGCCGCTGCAGTTCTTTGGGGAACGTCGGAGTCGAGGTGGGGAGGAGAGTCGAGTTATCCAGGACGCCATGTACGTGGGCGTACTGACCGCTGAGGACACTGGCCCGGCTGGGAGAGCAAAGGGAGGTGGTCACGAAACCGTTGTTGAAAACCATGCCCTTGGCTGCCAGGCGATCCAGATTGGGGGTTTCCAAAAAGGGGTGGCCCATGAACCCCATGGAATCAAAACGCATGTCGTCGATGAAAATGAAGACCACATTGCGTCGGTTCAGGCTGCGCGCCGCCTGCGGCGTGACGCGGGTATTGATAAAAGGCACGGCCAGGCCCGCGCCCGCCGTGTTGCGCAAGAATTGTCGCCGTGAATGCTTCGAAATCGGATGGGCGCCCTTAACGCTCATTCCTTCTTTCCATCCATGTTGTTGACTAGCTCCCAGCGCTTTTCGGCCAGGGCAAGCTCCCGGTTGGTTGCCCCCAGGACGCGGACGATTTCCCTGGCCATGAGGCGATTGCCCCGGGGATTCATGTGCACGCCGTCTGTGGTGAGGAGATTTTCATCATTCAACTTGAGCCGGTAGAAAGCGGCGAAGACTTCGAACAAATCCGCTAGCACCAGATCTTTTTCGGCGCCGAGTTGGCGCAGAAATTCGTTGTAGCTGCGCAGTCTCTGATTTTCGGGACTGTTTAGATCTTCATAGATTGGAGTAGCCGTCAGCAGCAGGACTCTGGCTCCGCCGGAGCGGATGCGATCCACGATCTCAGTCATGTTTCTCTTGTACTCATTCAGCGGCACCCCGCGATCTCCGTGCCAGACATCATTGACACCGCAGGAGACGCTGACCCAGTGCGGATCGTGGGCCAGCACGTCCGTTTCCAGCCGCCTGAGCATATCATTTGACTTGTGCCCGCTGATGCCGGCGTTAATGACGCTCACTTCATAGCCGCTTACGCCGCAGAAAAGCTGGAAGAGGGAAATGTAGCCTTCCGGCTGGGATGCCGCTTGAGTAATGCTGTCCCCCAAAAACACAATGCGATCACCGTCCTGGAGCATGAATTCACCGTCGGCTGCACATAAGCAAGCCGGGAAGAGGAGCGCAGCAATGAGGCGGATAAAATTCGCGTGATTAGTGTGATTCGTTGGCTTGGACCTCATTTATTTAATCCCCAAAATATTCCTGACGGTTTCATTAATTCGATCCGAACGAAGAGGTTTGGAGAGCAGTGTGATCGGCGCGTGCTCGAGCGCCCGCTGCATCAGGTCCCCATCCGGATATCCCGTCATAATGATCACGGGTACCGGACCCAGCAAATTTCGCAGTTGAGCCAGGCAGGATGGTCCGTCCATGCCGGGCATTTTCAAGTCCAGCAGAACGAGATCGGGATTGGCCTGTTTCGCTAGCTCGATTGCCTGATCACCCTTGCTGGCGGCTAGCACACGAAGGTCATCCGATTGCAGAACCTGCTGAATTAACTCTACGATTGCCGCCTCATCATCCACGACCAGGACCGTTTTTTTGTGCTGTGAGAATTCCTGCGAGCTGGCCCAGCGGTCGAGAGTGCTTTTCTTGAATCGCCAGGCGCCGCCCACCTTGAAAGCCGGAATCTCGCGAGTCCGGGCCAGGCGACGAACCGTTTGCTCGTTCAAGCGCAGATACTCTGCAGCTTCTCTCGCATCAAGAACATCGTGGCTTGCCATGTTATTTCCCCACTGCGTTTCTTCAGGTCCCATGCCCCAGGCATAATATGTCAGAAGCACAAGATTGTTCTGTGTCCCTGATATTTTAAGCCTTAGACTGTTCAGACGCATCTGTTATTTTGGAACGCGCTGAGTTTTAGAAAAAGATGTGCCTGAACGAGAGGATGATTTGATGCGGCTAAGGAAAGTGTGCTTTGTTTTATTGTGTTTTGTTATTACAGCTTCAATGCCCTGGATGGTGGCCCAACAACAGGAAGTCACAGTCCAGGGGCTGATCTTCGATCTGGAGCATCCGGATGCCGATCGCCGCAAGAAGGCGGCTGAGACTATCGGCCAGCATAAGCTCAGAGCGGCCGTGCCGGCTCTGATCAAGGCTGCGGCGGATGCAGACGATTCGGTGCGCCTGGCGGCTGTCCGGGCGTTGGTCGGGATCAATGACCGCCGAGCTCTGCGGGCCTATATCGACTTGACCGACGATCTGATAAGGGACATTCAGAAAAAGTCCATCGAAGGTATTATCAATTTGTATGTTGTCGAGGATAGCGGCTTCATTTACGGCCTCAGAAAGTTTGCCGAATTCGTCAATCCCTTCAGTGACGACTACAATCCGCTCATTGTAGAGCCGTACATTGACGTGAGTCCGGAAGCAATTGAAGCGATTGCTCGTTTGCTCACTGCTCCCGACAAAGGAGTGCGCGAGGACGCCGCGACCGCGCTGGGCATTCTGCGCGGGCATGCCGCCCTCCCTGCCCTACAGAAGGCCCTGGCCGCCGAGAGCAATGGTGACGTGAAGGTCGAACTGGTCCGGGCCATCTACAAGATCGGAGATGCGGCAGCGGGCGGCACTCTCGTGCCTCTGATCAATGATCCCGAAAAGAAGGTGCATGATGAGGCGATTCTGACGGTGGGGAGGCTGCGCGTACAGGAGGCGGTCCCGGCTCTTAAGTCGCTATATGAATCAGGGACTGCGGAACGAAGGAAGTTCCTCAAAATAGTCCCCATCAGTGGAAGTGATGATCTGGAGAAAAAGCTTCTGGAAGCCCTGGCTTATATCGGCGATCCCGGTTGTAAAGAGATCTTTTTGGCCGCTCTTGAGGACGAGCGTGAGGAAGTTCGGCGTTACGGGGCGGAAGGCCTGGGGCGTGCAGGTGATGCCACTGTTATTACCCGGGTGGCACGGAAATATCTGAGAGAGAAGTCTGCCGCAGCCAGGCTGGCCATGAGCTTTGCGCTCTACCGGCTGGGGCGGGAAGAGCATTTGCTGGAACTGATCGATAATCTGACCAGCGGCGATCAGGCCTTCTATTACATGCTGGAGTTTTCGCCGCAGGAAGTGGCCGGCCTCTACTCTCATATTCGCGTCGAGCCGGCCGCTGTTAAAATTCGCTTGCTCGAAGTGGCGGGGCTGAAAGGGGACGAGTCCGCCTTGCCGTTGTTCGAGCAGATGACGCAGAGCGAGAACGTGGACGTGGTCTCGGCGGCTAACCTGGGCATCCGGCGCGTTCGCGGGCGGTACGACTTGCTGTAGGCGATGACGCCTGCTAATACCGGGGCCGCTCTCTTACAGTCTCTTACAGTCGCGGTTCGGATCAATGGGCCGGACCAACGGAGCCGCGACTGTAAGAGAGCGCTCCTCGCCTCGTGCGAATATTACCTTTGTGGTGATTTGCGATAATTTTGCTGAGCGTATAATACGGCAGAATGACGATCGAGGACATTACTAACTTTTGCGAATTTAAAGACTGTGCGGTATCGCTGTCCCACCCGGAAGCCGGATCCATCCGAATCGATGGCAATGGAGTTCAGGCAAAATACAATAACTACCGCCGCTACTTGCAATTCAATGAGTTATCCGCGCTTCCCCCGCCTGGCGAGGTCCTCGAGAAAGCCAATCGCTTTACCATCCATCGTGCCTCGGGAGACCAAAGCCTCACTCGGGAAGAATTCCTGAAGGAACTCGAGACCTTCCAGCGCAAAATCAACGTCTGAAACCATGATTTCACAAATACACCAACGTATATGAGCCACGGATTTTGGATTAACGCCGATCCATTCAGCGTTAATCCGTGAAATCCGTGGCCCAAAGAACCGAACCTCATGCCCCTCCTCACCCTCTCGTTGACTCTCCTTCTCGTCTCGATGATTGCGGTCAGCGCGCCGCTCTTTGCCGTCTCAATCGTGAGCACGATCGTGTCTCTGACTTCACTGGGCTCGCCGTCCAGGCTGCTGATGCTCGCTCTTTGGCTGTGGCTGAATCTGGTACTTTCGATCATCTTCCTTCAGCCTGCCTCTGAGATTCTGCTTTTTGGGCTGTCTCTGCCCGCCTTCTGGATGCTCTTTGGAATCTGGATTGTCCCGGTGCTGATCTGGCCCCTGGGCTTTCTTTTGGATTTTAAGAGCTGGATGCGGAAATGATTCTGGCCGCCGCGGTGCTCTACCTGGGCTTCCTGGTAGGTATCGGCCTCTGGAGCCTCAGCAGGACCAGGACGCCCCGTGACTTTTTCCTTGCCGGAGGCAAGGTGGGCCTGATCCCGGCGGTTCTGGCCACCATGGCTTCCATCATGAGCGGATTTGTCTTCGTGGGGGGGCCGGGACTATTCTACAGCGTGGGCCTGAGCTCCTTCTGGATTACCGTTTCCAGCTCTTTTACGGGGGCCATGATGTGCTGGCTGCTGGCCCGGCCGCTGCATCAAATCGCTCAACGCGAGGACTGTCTGACCATCCCCGATGTCATCTATCTTCGCTTCGGCTGCCGCTTTTCAAGCGGCCTGGCCGGCGTCGGGATTCTGATCGGCGTGATCGGCTATCTGGCCACTCAGATGACGGCGCTGGGCGTGATTGTGGCGTCCATGCTCCCCATATCGTTGAGCACGGCTATGTGGCTGGGAGCAGGAGTTCTGGTCTTTTACACGGTAGCCGGCGGCATGCTGGCCGGGGTCTATACGGACGTGGTCCAGGGGGCCATCATGCTCTGGGCGGCCACGTTGGTATTCCTCTTTGCTCTTCAGGCGGCTGGAGGCCTCCAGAGTATTTCCCGGACGCTCTTGCAGCAGGACCCTTCCTTCCTTCATCCCTGGGGCATTACCGGGTCGATGGGGGCTCTGAGCTGGTTCTTTGTGTTTGCCGTAGGGGCTCTGGGTCAGCCTCATGTGGTTCATAAGTTCATGATGATTAAAAACCTGAGGGTGCTGCGCTATTTTCCCCTGATCCTGGCTGTTTCCATGATCCTGTGTGGGCTGATCTGGTTGGGCGGAGGATTGGCGGTCAAGACTCTGGTTCTGCGAGGTGAACTGGCGCCTCTGTCCAATCCTGACGAGGCGATTACGGTTTTCCTCAGGGAATTTACTCCCACCTGGCTGACCGCGCTTGTCTATGCCGGCATTCTCTCGGCCATCATGTCCACGGCCGATAGTTTCGTCAATATAGGCGCGGCTGTGTTGACGCGCGATTTCCCGCGCGCGGCAGGGTATGCCCTGCGAAACCAAGTTTTTTGGGGACGAGTCTTTTCGCTGCTTCTTTTCGTTCTGGCTCTGATTTTTGCCAGGTTGGCCGGAGATCGGGTGGCCTATCTGGGAATCTTCGGCTTTGGAACCTTTGCGGCCGCCTTGACCCCCTCCCTGATCCTGGGCCTGAACTGGGAAAGGGCCAACTACTGGGCAGCCCGCAGCAGCATTTTAGCTGGGATCCTCCTGAATGTGTCCTTGGAAGCGCTGGACCGGGCAGGCCTTTACGGCCTGCAGGTGGCTCCGGCAGCCGTTTCGCTCAGTTTTTCTTTCCTGATATTCTTAGGCGCCGGAGGAATCACAAGTGGAAGTTTTACTTGGCGCTCACATGTCAATCGCGGGAGGAACTCCGAAGGCTATTGAGCGCGCGCTCAGCGCCGGATGCAACGTTCTTCAGATTTTTGTCAAGAACAACAACCGCTGGAAGGGAAAGCCTCTGGAAGAGGATGAGGTTGGGCTCTTTCACAGCCTGAGGCAGGCCTCGGAGTTGAGGGAGGTGGTCGCGCATGCCTCCTATCTCATTAATCTGGCGGCTCCAACTGAGTGGCTGTGGCGCCTTTCGGTAGATGCTCTCGTGGATGAACTGGACCGGTGCAATCGTCTGGACTTGAGCCACCTGGTCATACATCCCGGCTCCCACGTCGGAGAAGGAGAGGAGAAGGGAATCGAGCGGATCGCCCGGGCCATCGATGCCGTCCACGACCGGGTTGATCGTTCGAAAACCCGCATTGCTCTCGAGCATACGGCCGGACAGGGCACCAACATCGGCTGCCGTTTCGAACATCTGAGGGATATTCTCGGAGCCTGCCGCCATCCCCAGGAGGTGGCCGTGTGCCTAGACACCTGCCATCTTTTTGCAGCCGGCTATGACATCCGGCAGGAGGAGAAGTACTCTCAGACCATGGCCGAGTTCGACAGGCTGGTGGGTCTCTCCAAACTCAAGGCCTTTCATTTTAACGACAGCCGCAAGGACCTTGGCAGCCGTGTGGACCGCCACGAACACATCGGCGCCGGCAAAATCGGAACCGAAGCCTTTCGCCTGATCCTGAATGACTTCCGGCTATCCTCTGTCCCGAAACTGTTGGAAACGCCGAAAGACGATAAGGAAGGCCGCAAGAAAGGCGACGGGCTGGAAAATGACCGGCGGAATCTGAATGTTCTGCGATCGCTGGTATGCGCGTGATTCGTTGGCCCAAACTCAAGGAAAACTAGGGAAAATTTTACCTGCTTTAGAATGCCCGAATTCACCGACTCCGAGAAGGACCAAATCATCCGGGGGTATTTCAGTTCTGACGGAAAAGAGGAAAAGCCGGGCTGCCCCCACTGCGGTGAATTTCTCAATTTCCAGTCTGAATTCGACGCGGCCTCCAGGAGGCAGATGCTCAAGGTGTTCTGTCCGGAGTGCCGGGCCGCCTTCACCTGGTGGCAGGACAACCTCGATCAGTCCTGGAGTCCGCTTCACCTGCAGTATTTCCTGGAGCGCTACCGGACAGGACAGCCCGTCCGCTGCCCCATTGACGACAGCCGGGTTACCTATGCCGAGTTCAGCGACAACGTCCTTGATTTTCGCTGCCCTTACTGCAATCGCCGCGGCCAAATCGCGAAATGACTCGATTCGTGTAATTCGTTCGTTGGCCTTGAACATTCAGTCATTGGAACGTGAATTGCTTTGCTGGATCACAGCATACTTTTGCAATTGGAGGTACTGACATGACTGACAAACGAGTAATCATAGTTTGTGTTTTGCTGGCCATCGGAACAATGGTATCCGCACTTGTGGCCCAGGCGGCTGAGCCGGTGCAGGCCCTTCAGGAGGTTACGGAAGAAAGACAAATTTTGGCGCTCACGTATCCGGAGGGCCCGACGATTAGCATCGAATTCCAGGGAACTGTCCGTCTTCCCAGGTCGGATGGCGAAGCAAAGGTCGAAAGAAAAGAAGGCTTTACTGAAATCGAAATTGAGCTGGATGAGCTTAAGCCGGCCGTCTATTTTGGCGGAGACTATAACACCTATGTGCTCTGGGTGGTCTCTCCTGAAGGGCATGTGGACAACCTTGGGGAGTTCGTCCTGAATGGCAATCGAAGCAAGCTTGATGTGACCACTCCCTTGGAAACCTTCGGAATGTTCGTCACAGCCGAGCCTCACTTCCTGGTGGACCTGCCCAGCCGCTTCGTAGTGCTGGAAAACTCGAGGCCGACCCGGGACATCGCTCCCCTGAAAATCTCGCAGCTCCAGTACCGGGGCTATGCGGGTATCTACAATTTCGAGCGCGAGACGCTGGCCAATATGCCGGAAGCCGACGATGAGGTCCGGGCAGATCTGGAGCAGGCGCGTACGTCTGTCGAGCTGGCAGTAAGAGCCGGTGCGGAGCAGTTTGCGCCTGAGAAATTACAGGAGGCGCGCCTCAAGCTGGAGGAGACCGAAAGGGCGGCTCTCACTGCCAGCGCCGGTAACATGATGCTGCTGGGCAAGGAGGTCGTGCGAATTGCGGTAGACGCTCAGAAAATGGCTCAGCAGCAGGCGTTTCAGGCGGCCCTGGATGCCGAGCGGCAGACTCATCAGGACGAAACGACGCGTCTGGCCCAGGCCATTGAGCAGGCGCAAAGTGAGGCGGACCGGGCCAGGCTGGAAGCCCAGAGGCGGGAACTTGAGTTAGAGATGGAAGCTCGAGCCCGAGCCCAGGCGCAGCGCCAGGCTCTAGAGGCGGCCCAAGAGGCTAGCGAAGCCCAGCGCCAGGCGGCAGATGCTCGCCAGAAGGCGGAGCAGGCCCGACAGGAACGGGAGGAAGCCCGTGAAAAAATGTTCGAGGCTCTGAGCCGTGTGGCTGAGACTCGCGAGACCGCGCGAGGCCTGATCGTCAGCCTGCCGGATATCCTGTTCGATTTCAATAAGGCTGCCTTAAAAGTCCAGGCCCGCGAAATTCTAAGCAAGATTTCCGGAATTTTGCTGGTGGCACAAGATTACCAGTTGAGTGTGGAAGGACACACCGACGGTATCGGCAGTGACGAATACAATCTGAAGCTCTCGCGTCAGCGGGCCGATTCCGTGCATGATTACCTGGTTCAGGCGGGACTCAGTCCCGGCATCATCACCACCGTCGGATTTGGCGAATCGAAACCCGTAGCGTCCAACCAGACAGATGAAGGACGCCGGCAGAACCGCCGCGTGGAAATCGTCATTCTGGAAGGACAGACGTTTACGATTGAGATGAGCGCGAGGTGAGTGAAGAAAGGCCTGAGGCCTGAGGTTTAGGTTTGGAGACGATTTGCATGGAGAAGCCATGATTTGTCGGTTGCCGGCCTCGGACCTCAAGCCTCGGACCTCGGGTCTTCTTTTCCTCCTCCTTCTCTGCGCTTCGACCTCAGCCCAGCGCCCTGTTTTCACCGTCGCCGCCGACTTGGTGCTCCTCAATGTTTCGGTCAAGGACAGCCAGGGCCATCCTGTGGTCGGCTTGAGGCAATCGGATTTTGCGGTTCTTGAGGAGGGGCGCCGTCGGCAGATCACCTATTTTGAAGAGCAGAACAGCCCTCTGGCTGTGGTCCTGCTCATGGATACCAGCAGCAGCATGGAAGGCAAGCCTTTGCTGGAGGCCAAACGTGCCGCCCTGGCCTTTGTTGACCAGATGCCTGCCCATACTGAAATAGCGCTGGTTGGCTTCAATGATCGCGTTAGCCTTTTGCAGCCCTTCAGTTCCATGACCTCGGATCTGCGGGCCGCCATTGGGCGGCTCACCGCCTCGGGAGGAACTGCCCTTTACGACGCCGTCAAAAAAGGTTTCGAGGTTATGCAAGAGGCTCGCCACCGGCGCCATATTGTGGTTCTTTTCAGCGACGGCCAGGACCAGGACAGCCGTGCCTCCTTTGCTCAAATCGAGCGGCTGGTGCAGGGCTCAGACTCCGTAATCTTCTCGGTTGGAGAATACAGCGAAATAGACCGGGATCTGTTTATGACGGGCGAAAAGTACTACAAGGAGCCTGCCTTTGAAGTGAACCTCAATCCGGTTTGGATCCTGCGCGAACTGGCGGACTTGACGGGCGGTAGTGCCTTTTTCCCCCAGCCTGGCGGCTCGCTTCAGGAGATCTTTGGCCGGATTGCCCGCGAACTGCGCCTCCAGTACCTGCTCGGCTACGTCCCGGCGCCTCCCTCAGCACAACCCGAATTCCGTAAGGTGGAAGTACAGGTCGAGAACCCGGGCAGTGACTACACCGTACGCACCCGCCGCGGATATCGCTACTATTAATAGCCCGCATTTCACTCAAGAAACCGGATCGGCACCGGGATGAAGGTGATAGCGAGGATCAGGAGTCCGATCAGCGCGACGACCAGGCGCCGCCGGCCCAGCAGGACGCCTCCGATCAAGGGGCGCGGGTGGCGAAAGCCGATAAAGGTCAAAAGCATTGCAAACACCAGGTACATAAGGGTGGGAAAGGAATAGAGCCCGAGCAGTATCAGTCCGGCGAACACCCCATAGGAGATCAGGCGATGAGCTCGCGAGCCGAAGAGCGCATAAACGACATGTCCTCCATCTAACTGCCCAAAAGGCAGGAGATTCATGCTGGTCGCCAGCACTCCAAACCAGGCGGCCCATCCGATCGGGTGCAAATTGATGTAAGGACCTTCGCCCGCATAGAAGAAGTAGGCCGCGAGTTGGAAGAGCAGAGGAAATCCAAACTGCAGGCCCTGTGCAACCGGCTCTGTCATAGCGTGCGCCTCCGACCATTGCAGTCCGACGATGGCCGCGGGAACGATGAAGACAAAACCGGCTAGAGGGCCGGCGATCCCCACATCAAAGAGTTGACGGCTGTCCCTGAACAAAGACTTGATGCGAATCACGGCGCCAAAAGTGCCAAAAGGGTTGATGGGCGGCGGCGCCGGAATAACATAGGGCAGAGTGGCTTTGATCCCGTAATAGCGGCAGGTCAGATAATGGCCCATTTCGTGGGCCAGGAGAATGGCCAGCAGGGTGAAGGAAAAAGGAATGCCGTTGAAAATATCCAGCGGGTTGACCAGCACGGCAAAAAGCCGGGCGTGTGCTTCCTCAGCGCTGGTGCTCACGAACTGGACATGCCAGAAAAATCCTGCCGCAATTGTGGTTAAGACACTGATCAGAAATAAGCAGGCAGCCAGCAGAAATCGCGGCTGTTCGGGTGACAGCATGGGGTCCGGCCGCTGAAAATAAGGGAGGGCATCCTGGGGCGTTGGTGGATGGTACTGCTCGCTCAAAGCATCGCTACGGAAATCGGATTTCTTTGCCGGGTTTAAAGCGCACTGTTTTGCCGGGAGGGATGGGGACTTCGTGGCCCGTCCTGGGATTGCGACCGATGCCGCTCTTGCGGGGCTTCACTACGAATACTCCGAACCCTCGCAGCTCGATTCGTTCGCCCCTGCGCAAAGCTTCTTTGAGAGCATTGAAAACAGAGTTAACCGCCACCTCGGCTTTCACTTTTGTAACCGCCATTTCTTGAGAAATCCGAGTGACGATATTTTGCTTGATCACGGTATATCCAGCCTCCCTTAACCTGTTAATTTGACTTTACTTGCATTGCCTCAAAGCTGTCAAGGAAAGAGGAGCCATGGCGATAGAATTTACTCAATAGCAGCTCCTGACAGGTTCTTTGGTTCCCTAGTCAAGCAAAAATCCCACCGTCTGTGACGGTGGTGATGTCCCGGTGGGCTTTGCCCGTACCATGAGCTGACGACTGGCCTCGGCTCTGAGACAATAATCATCAAGAACCACAGAACCACGGAACTAGGCGAATATGACTTTTGCAGCCAAAAAAACTAAAATTCCAAGCTGTGACCCCAGAATATAACTTTCGGGCCATCGAGCCGAAATGGCAGCAGCGTTGGTGGGACAATAAGGAATTTGAGACGCAGCCGGATCCGGCGAAGCCAAAGTACTATGTCCTGGAAATGTTGCCGTATCCTTCGGGCGCGCTACACCTGGGGCATGTCAGAAATTATTCGCTCGGTGACTCCGTGGCCCGTTTCAAGAGGATGCAGGGATTTAATGTTCTGCATCCGCTGGGTTGGGACGCCTTTGGCTTGCCGGCCGAGAATGCGGCCATCAAGAACAACATCCCTCCGGAAAAGTGGACGCTGGAGAATATAGCGCGCATGAAGAAGCAGAGCCTGCGTATGGGCTGGTCCTATGACTGGACGCGCGAGATCGCTACCTGCCTCCCCGATTATTACCGCTGGAACCAGTGGTTTTTCCTGCGGATGTACCAGAAGGGGTTGGCCTACAAACGAAAGGGAACGGTCAACTGGTGCGACAAGTGCCAGACCGTGCTGGCCAATGAGCAGGTCATCAACGGCTGCTGCTGGCGCGATGATACCCCGGTGGCCCAGAAAGAACTGGAGCAGTGGTACTGGCGAATCACCGATTATGCCGAAGAATTGCTGCGGGACCTTGAAGATCTCCCAGACTGGCCGGAGAAGGTCCTTACCATGCAGCGTAACTGGATTGGAAAATCAGTGGGCGCCAGGGTTCGCTTTGAGTTGAAAGACGACGGCGCCGGAGCGGCAGGCGGCCGGGAAGCTATCGACATCTTTACGACTCGTGTGGACACGATATTCGGAGCTACTTTTATGGTTTTGGCCCCTGAGCACGAGTTGGTGCGCTCCTGGTTTGGAGACCCCCAGCATGGACAGCAGCTTTCTCAATTTGCGGAAGAGATGCGCCGGGCAGACACGACCGCCCGGATGGCGGAGACGGCGGAAAAGCGCGGAGTCTTCACCGGCCGCTATGCCATCAACCCGTTCAGCGAGGAAAAAATTCCCATCTGGGTGGCCAACTTTGTCTTAATGGAGTACGGCACGGGAGCGATCATGGCTGTGCCGGCGCATGACGAGCGCGACTTCGAATTTGCCCGCAAGTACGATCTTCCCATCAGGAGGGTCATTGTGCCCTCTGAAGGGGAGTCCCCGGCCGAGACGGCTTACACCGACTACGGCCGCCTGGTTGAAAGCGGCGCTTTTTCCGGGCTGGCCTCCCAAGAAGCCCAGGAACAAATGATCCGATTTGCTGTAGACAAGGGCTTCGGAGAAGAAAGCATCTCCTATCGTCTCAAAGATTGGGGCATCAGCCGGCAGCGCTACTGGGGAACTCCGATCCCCATTATCTATTGCCAAAAGTGCGGGACTGTGCCCGTTCCCGAAGAGGATCTACCGGTCGTCCTGCCGAAGATGGATCGCATGCAACTGGGCGGATCTCCTCTGGAGACGGTTGCCGAGTTTGTGAACGTGATCTGTCCTGAATGCGCAGGCCCGGCCCGCCGCGAGACGGATACCATGGACACCTTCGTAGACAGTTCATGGTATTTCTACCGTTATACGGATCCCCAAATCGACACCTGTCCCATTCATAAGGAAACCGTGAAGTACTGGTTTCCCGTCGATCTTTATATCGGGGGAGTCGAGCATGCCATCCTCCACCTCATCTACATGCGCTTCTTTACTAAAGTGATGTGCGACCTCGGATTGGTCGAATTCAATGAACCGGTTACCTGTCTTTTCACCCAGGGGATGGTGATTAAAGGCGGCGCCAAGATGAGCAAGTCGCTCGGGAACGTCGTGGAGCCGGATGCGATCGTTCAGGAGTACGGAGCGGATACCCTCAGGCTGTTTATCCAGTTTGCGGCTCCGCCCGATCGCGATCTGGACTGGAATGAGCAGGGGCTGGAGGGCTGCTGGCGCTTTCTTAATCGAGTGTGGAGACTCCTCCATGCGAATCGGGAAGGTATTGTAGATAAGGTCTCCAATACCGCTGGCGTCGAGCTTTCCGAGGCAGGACGACAGCTTCGCCGAGAGTTGCACCAGACGATCCGAAAGGTGACTGACGACCTGGAACGCCTGCACCAGAACACTGCCATCGCGGCCCAGATGGAATTTCTTAATTCGCTTTATGAGTATGCCGCCGCCGGAAATGTGGACGCTGCTCTGATGAAGGAAGTTCTTGAAATGATGGCTTTGATGCTGGCGCCCTTCGCGCCCCATTTTGCCGAAGAGATGTGGGAGGTGCTGGGACATTCAGAGTCACTGGCGCATGCGCCCTGGCCGCGTTACGATCCTGAGCTGGCACGTGAGGAGACGATTGAGATCATCGTCCAGGTCAACGGTAAGGTGCGCTCCAGGTTTTCCGCCGCACCTGGGATCTCTAAAGAAGAGATGGAGAAGCGAGCCCTGGAAGATGAAAAGGTCAAAGAGTTCCCTGCCGGTAAGGCCATTCGCAAGGTAATTGTCATACCGAGGAAGCTAGTGAATATCGTAGTCGGCTGACCGGTAGATGAGCAAGGGCATGCCAATTAAAATGAGGGTCTGGAACCTTTTACCAATTTGTCAATTTTTACAGGGTTACCAGTGGTCAGCGGTCAGCGGTCAGCGGTCAGCGGTCAGTGGTCAGCGGTCAGTGGTCAGCGGTCAGCGGTCAGCGGTCAGTGGTCAGCGGTCAGCGGTCAGCGGTCAGTGGTCAGTGGTCAGCTCTTGGTACGATCGAGCCCATTCTTATGATAAAAATTATGATAAAAATTCGCTATTCGAAGCGGAGACACTCCCAGCAGGAAACC
>JBOGJG010000399.1:0-3943 GCA_050747825.1 Acidobacteriota bacterium
GTGGAGTGAGAGACTGGGCGTAGTCGAACTATCTCCCAGCCTCTCCTCCCCGAACCGGACTTGCACCTCTCAGCGCATCCGGCTCTCCATTCAAGCGTTGCTTAAAGCAAAGGCAACGTCAGCGTAGCGCGATTCGAGGAACGTGCGATGCTCGTCGCGAATAAGGTAAGGGTTCCCTTCCGGGTTCCGCCACCTGAACTGACCTTTGCGGCTGGTGACGAGGCGCCGAAGCGCCTGTTCGCCATGCCACCCACGACTATTCTGCCCCTTCAGTATCCAAGTTCTGGCGCGCCCCGGTTCTGGTGCCCGGACGTGTTTGCGCATAAGACTCGGGAATCCTCGCCGATACTTACGCGCAAGCCAATGTCCGAGCTTCCAGAAGACGGTCCGGTCCACTCGGCTAAAGACGGTCGCCGTATAGTCGGTGTATTGATAGAAGTTCGCCCACCCCGAGAGTTTCCGGTTCAGGCTTTCCATCAGGTCCATTCTGTTCACGCTGTAATTGCCAGACAGTTCCTTGACCAGCTTGTCAGTGAAGCCCCGGTACTTCTCCCATGGAATCGTCGTGACAGGTCGCAGATGACCTCGCGGTCCCCGCTTGCGAATGATACGGTGGCCGAGGAAGACAAAGCCGTCGTTCACATGGGTAATATGGGTCTTCTCCATATTCAACGTGAGCTTGAGCGTGCCTTCCAGAAACGCCCGGCACGCTTCGCGTATCGCCTCTGCATGCGCGTTGGTTCCTTTGACGACCACGACGAAATCATCCGCATAGCGGCAGTAGGATACGGCTGGTTTCCACTGCCGGTTCTCTCGCACAGCAATCGGCCGCTGTGTGAGAATTCCGAAGTTCCACGCCCATCGGTCCTTGCGCACCTTCTTGCTCAGGTAGTTCGCTTCCATCCAGTCATCGAATTCGTGCAACATGATGTTGGATAGCAGCGGAGAGATGACACCCCCCTGCGGAACGCCTTCGCTCGCTGCGCAAAATAGACCCCGATCAACACAGCCTGCTTTGATAAACTTCCAAAGCAGGGCGAGGAAGCGCTGATCAGCGATACGTTGGCGGACGCCTTTCAGCAGCAGGCGGTGATGGACTGTCTCAAAGTAGCTGGCCAGGTCGCCCTCTATCACCCAGCGACCTGCCGTTCTTTGTTCATCACTTTCCTGCAGCTGCAGTTTGACCGTTCGTATCGCATGGTGAACACTCCGGGCGGGCCTAAAACCATAGGAAGCTCGATGGAAATCACTTTCCCATATCGGCTCCATGGCCATCAGCATCGCCCTCTGAACCACTCGATCCCGCAGGCTTGGGATACCTAAAGGCCTCAACTTGCCGTTCGCTTTCGGTATGTACACGCGCCGTGCGGGTTGCGGCGTGTAGCAGCCCGCTAACAGCTCGGCACGCATCGTCGCCAGGTCATGGTGTAGGGTTCCCTTCATCATTGCCTTGTCGACCCCATCGACGCCCGGCGTGCTCGCACCACGGGATGCTAATGTGATGCGCGCTGCTTCGGCCAGCCAAGCTCTATCAGCAATCAGTCTCAGGAGTCGATCGAACCTGCGTTCTTTGTTCTCCGTGGACCACTTCGCCAGCTTGCTTTGCATTTCACTGATTATCAAAGGTCTTCACCTCATTGCGGTCAGTTAATCCACCAAGCAAACCACTCAAACTGCCCCCCTTCGCCATGTGGCCGGCTTTCCCGGCCTCGGACTACTACGAGGGCTCCGTCAACCTGTACAGCATCAGGGGACACACTCCCTTGTCATCTGTACAAGCCTTCCCCAGTTCACATGCTGGACTCCACACATGGGCGAGGTTGCCTATCGCAGTCTTTATCCTTGCGTTCCGCAAGTCGTCGCGGATGTCACGGTCTAGCTACGCGCTCTCCATGACTCCCTGCTGGCCAGCGTACATGTCCAGCCATCATTCGCAGTCCCAGTCCATACGTCTGACTGGCCCCGATCCGCGTCCTGCCTGTTAGGCGGTGTAGGCAGGGGTGACATTTCAACCCTCAGATGCGTTTCAATAGGTTTGTGTTCCTCAACCGTCCCATGCTCAGCCTGGAGGCTCATCTTGGCGTAACCGCTTCGCCGCAAGCCCCGTTTCCCGCGGACTTCGTCACCTTGCCAGCGTCCGGCAAGTCACCGCCGCTTCGGCTCACTCCTTCTCGTAGCAGAGGGAGGGCATGCTCGTTCCTGCCACATCAACTCCATCGAGCCATGCATTCCAGACATGCTCAAGCAACTCAACCCCTGACAGGCGGGCTTCGTTGGCTGGGCATACTGTAGGTGATGTCCGCTGCCCACACGTGATTCCGGCGTTCGATCACCAGATTGCGCAACAGGTACGGGTAGACCGGATGAGCTGGATGTCGTTGGCTGGTGGTGGGGTTGCGGTAGAGCGCTTCGATGCCTATACGGGCCATCAGCGTGCTGACCCGCTTGCGGCCGATGGTGTGGCCTTCACGTCGGAGTATGTCGCGCAGCATCCGGCTGCCGGCAAATGGATGCACCATATGCACCTCGTCGAGTCGGCGCATCAGCGCCAGGTCGGCTTCCGGCACTGGGCGCGGCTGGTAATATGCCGTGGCCCGGGCCACGCCCAGGATCTGGCACTGCCGGACTTGGGGTAACTCGTGAGTGCGGTCGATCATCGTTTTGCGCTCAGCAGCCCCGCCTTGATGAGCGCACCTTCTAAAAAATCATTCTCCAGCGTCAACTGCCCAATCTTGGCGTGGAGGACCTTTAGGTCAGGCTCCGCCGGCCGGTCCTTCGAGGTCCCTCCAAACACATCCGCGGCCCGTTCCAGTAACTGCTGCTTCCATTCCGTGATCTGGTTCGGATGCACATCAAACTGTTCAGCCAATTCGGCCAGCGTCTTGTCACCCCTGGCCGCTGCCAGTGCGACCTTCGCTTTAAACCCGGCTGCATGATTCCGTCTTGTCCTTTTCATCGCTTGCTCCTCATCATTACCGTGCCATGCACGGCTCAGGTTGAGCAAGACTATCACTTATCGGCTTGTCTCAATTCGTGGGGCCACTTCTCATTTTAAGAAGCTTATCGGTAGTGGCGAATGGATGACTGAGCCTATATTCTACGGTGGCTCAGGTGCCTACGGATTCCAATTTCTTGACCTAGGAGTCTGTCCGAGTAATCTTTTTTCTTGCAAATTTTGCGGAGCATGGTACATCTCCCGCCATCACGATTCCCAGGAGGCCCGTTGATGGAGAAACCCGCGTGTCCGATGGAGAAGACCTATCGTCCCTATGACCCGGATCAGTTATTCCTCCTTCCGCCCGCGTTGCAGGAGTGGGTGCCGGAGGGGCATCTGGTGCACTTTCTGTCGGACGTCGTCGATGCCCTCGATTTGAATCCCATCCTGATCCGCTACGAGCGGGAAGCCCGTGGCTATCCGCCCTATCATCCGCGGATGATGACCAAGCTGTTGCTGTATGCGTATGCGGTGGGCATTCCGTCGTCCCGGAAGATCGCGCAGCGCTGTGAAGAGGATCTCGCCTTTCGGGTCGTGACCGCGAATCAGACGCCGGACTTTCGGACCATCAGCGACTTTCGCCAGCGCCACCTGGAGGCCTTGACGGATCTGTTCGTGCAAGTGCTGCAGGTCTGTCGGCGCGCCGGCCTGGTGAAGTTCGGCGTGGTCGCGTTGGATGGCACGAAGGTCCGGGCGCAGGCCTCCAAGCATAAGGCCATGAGTTATGGCCGCATGCAGACGGAGCTCCCACGGCTCGAAGCGGAAGTCGCCACGCTGTTGCGCCAGGCGACCGAAGCCGATCAGGCGGAGAACCGCCAGCACGGGGCCGGCTCCCGCGGGGATGAACGGCCGGCTGACGTGGCTCACCGGGCACAGCGGCTGGCGCGGATACGGGCGGCCAAGGCCGCCTTGGAAGCCGAGGCGCAGGCCGCTGACTCGGGGCAGCCG
>JBOGJG010000400.1:0-2341 GCA_050747825.1 Acidobacteriota bacterium
GTGCGGGTTAGGTAGACGCCTACATCTTGGAAAGTGGGCGCAAATGCTACCGGGATCAACTCCATACACCGCAGATTGGCGCTTGATAGCTTACCCCGCCACCCGCCACCCGCCAGCGCGAGCGAAGCGAGCTTGCCACCTGCCACCTGCCACCCGCCACCTGCTATAATCCCTCCAATGCTCGTCAAGCTGGCTTACGGCAAACACGGCCTTCCCGTAGACTTCCCCGAAGATCGCACGACTGTCATTGAGCCGCAGTATGTCGCCGGAGTGCCGGATGAGCGGGAGGCGCTCTTGCGAGCGCTTCGCGAGCCAATGGAAAGTCCTCCCCTTCGCAGCCTGGTGAGCTCCGGCCAAAGCGTGGCTATTTCAGTCTGCGACCTTACGCGGCCAATGCCCAGCTCGCGAGTATTGCCGGTGCTGCTCAACCAGTTGGATCACGTTCCTAAAGAGAGGATCACAATCCTGGTGGCGACGGGAACGCATCGCACCAACACGGTGGAGGAGCTGGAGGGCATGCTGGGCCGCGAGGTCGTGTCCAATTACAGAGTCGTCAATCATATTTCGACCGATCAAAGCAGCCTCCAGCATGTCGGGCAGACTGCCGGCGGCATCCCCGTATGGATCAACCGCACCTGGTTAGAAAGCGATATCCGCATCGCCACGGGATTCGTCGAGCCGCATTTCTTTGCCGGATTCAGCGGAGGTCCCAAGATGGTGGCTCCCGGACTGGCGGGGCTTGAGACGGTCATGCACCTCCATGGCGCCCGGCTGCTCAGCCATCCTGAATCCACCTGGGGGATTACCGAGGGCAATCCGATTCATGATGCGATCCGCGAGATAGCCCGGCGCACGGGCGTCTCGTTCAGCCTCGATGTGACTATCAACCGTGAGCATCAGATCACCGGCGTTTTTGCAGGCGAGTTGTTTGCGGTTCACGCCGCCGCTTGCCGCTTTGGCAAAGAGACGGCCATGCGGCCCGTGAAAGAGCCGTTCGAGATAGTCGTCACAACTAATAGCGGCTATCCTCTGGATCTGAACCTGTATCAGGCTGTCAAAGGGATGTCCGCTGCGGCTCGCGTAGTTTCTCCCGGCGGGACGATCATCTGCGCGGCCGAATGCCGGGATGGCATTCCCGAGCATGGCGACTACGGCAATATCCTGGCGTCAGCCGGTGGTCCGGAAGAGATCCTGCAAATGATCCACTCGCCCGGCTACGCCCGGCGCGATCAGTGGCAAGCCCAGCTACAGGCCCAGATCCAGCTCAAGGCCCGGGTTTCTCTGAAATCGACAGGCCTGTCCGATGAGCAAATCCGCCAAGCCCACCTGGATCCCCTCGACGATATTGCAGCCGGCATTAGCGAGCTGAACACGCGCGCTCGAATCTGCGTTCTCCCACAGGGACCGCAGACGATCCCGTATTTGGAGCGGGCCCCTTCCGTGGACTGACATGAGATGGGCCGATATGCTGAAAAGAAGGAGAATTACTTGAACCAGCAGCCACCCCGCAGAAAACGCCGAAAGAGACCGGGGGGCGGCAGTGCGGGCGCCATCCGCACCATGCTCTGGTTCGTGTTGCTTCTGGGCCTCGCCTTCTGGTTTTGGACACTGATATCAGGAGTTACGACAGACGCCACTCGAATCAGCTACACTGACTTTCGCAGCCAACTGGAAGGCGGCAATATCAGTCGCATCACCGTCAGCGGTGAGGAGATCGAAGGAACTCTGAAGAGCCCGACAGATCGGCAGAATCAGCAAGGCCAACTCGCCGACTATAACCAATTTATCACCTACCTGCCCTCCTTCGGCGATGAGCAGTTAATGGCCACGCTGCAGGCGCAGGGCGTCGAGATTGAGACCGAGCCAGAGCAGGACTTTTCCTGGGGAGCGATTTTTCTGAATCTCCTTCCTTTCATCTTTCTCATATGGCTCTTTTCGCTCTTATTCCGGGGCGCCCAGGCTCAGGGCAGAAGCATCCTGAAAATGGGACAGAGCCGGGCCCGGACTTACGATCGCAGCAGGGAGCGGATTGCCTTCGAAGACGTGGCCGGCTCCAGCGGAGCCAAAACAGAGCTGAAAGAAATCAATCCAGTGGAAAAGTTTGAGTACGGAGTGCCTACCCTCCGCACCACCATCCGATGAAGGTCATGTTGGAAGTAGTTCTGCTGATCGCCATCAGCGTTTGGATTTGGCCGGCCGCCCTTGCATATCCCCCTGCTCGGCATCGCCTCGCCGACTCACCCTGTGTCGGCGAACATGTATCACACCGGCTGGGCGGGCCAGTCGGACCTGGCGGTGCAATATCGCCGCGCGTGGAGCAGAACAACGCATGGGGACCGCT
>JBOGJG010000401.1:0-1281 GCA_050747825.1 Acidobacteriota bacterium
GTACGGAAAGAAGTGGCTGAAGGAGATCAAAAAGACGAAGCTGGCCAGGGCCACGATCCAGAGCTACGAGAGAAATCTGAACAACCACCTGATCCCGCACTTCGGCAAGAAGCGGATTGACGCCATCGATTATCAGGCCGTGAAAGGTTTCGTGGTGACCATGGCCGACGCCGTCAAGCCGTCGCGTTCAAAAGACAAGAAGCGAAAAGGAACGGAGCGATACAGCAAAGACAGTATCCGGATCATGGTAGCTACCCTCAGATTGATTCTTACCGAGGCCGCCCGGGAAGGACTGATCGCCGCCAATCCGGTCCAGGGCGTGGGGAAGTTTTACTCCGGCTCGCCGACCAAGCGCAAGATAGACCCGTTCACTCCGAAAGAGCTGGAAAAAATTCACAAGGTCGCCGCAAAGCGAGTCCCGGAATACCACGATTTCATTCTCTCAATGTCGGAGGCCGGCCTGCGAGTCGGAGAGTCCATGGCGAGAAAGGTAACCGATCTCGATTTTCGAAAGTACCAGATCGTAGTCGATAGCGGGATCAATTCCGGTGAATACCTGGGCGAGATTGGCGAGACAAAGACTGAGGCTTCGAACCGAAGGGTCGATATGAGCCGGCGGCTCGAGAAAGCCCTGAAGGCGTTACTCAGGCGCCGGGCCGAGGCGAAGCTGCGCGGAAAGCTCCAGCCCGAACTGCTCTTTACGATCGGGGGTAAGCAGATCGAGTACTCCCACTTCCACGATGCCTGGAAGAGGATTCTGACGCTGGCCAAGGTGCGCTATCGTAATCCCCACCAGCTCCGCCACAGTTGGATCTCGATCCTGCTCTCCCGCGGGGCGCCGATTCCTTACGTGAGCAACCAGGCCGGCCACAAAGATCCGAGCATCACGCTCAGGCTCTATGCGAAATGGATACCGCGCAAGGGGAGCCGGGATAACCTGGATCTGCTGCGACCGGAGAGCGAAAACCCGAGAAATACCGGAGTAGACCGAAGCGAGGCTTCATCATGGGAGTAAGTGCCGGCTGTAAGTGGTTGAAAACAAATGGTGAGCCGCCAGGGACTCGAACCCCGAACCTAGTGATTAAGAGTCACTTGCTCTGCCAATTGAGCTAGCGGCCCACCAAAGGAGGAAATTGTAGCATAAACGCGAGTGGCCGACAGAGTGCGACAGAGCCGTGGGATAAATCTTGAATCCGGCCGACAATGACGTCGGCGTGGGACATCTCGCGGTACTCCGTTACAATGGCAGCCACCTTCCTGGCTGGAGACGCGAGGGCCCAG
>JBOGJG010000402.1:0-2859 GCA_050747825.1 Acidobacteriota bacterium
TATTAAGACCCGGCGTACACTGATCCTGACCTGCGCTCCGATCTTGAGCAGCTTTTGCCGAATCGTTGCGCACTGGGCACGGGCCCGTTCCGTGCCTTCCAATCCCAGGATTCGAAGAAGATGCAACCCATTGTAGGCGACCGAAGAGAGCCACAGACGCAGCTGGTTCGCCTGAATGTGGCTGGAAGAAGTACGATGGGCAAAAAGCTCCAGTTGTTGCTCCTTGATTCGATTCTCCACCTCGCCCCTGGCGCAATAGACGGTCTCGTAAAGGTCTTGAGCAGGATGCTGCTGGCGGGGCCAGGAAGTCACTATCAATCGAGGATTGAAACCTTGGGCTCAATGCTCGGCTTGGCCGATCACGCAGCGGCTTCGACTCCAGCTCTTTCGGGTTCGATAGGAAAATTCACGAACTTGCTCGCGCCCGTTCCTTGCTTTCTTGAAACCGGCCACGAACTGGCTCCAGTTCCTCTTCAATGCTCGCAATCAGACGGGAGTTTTTGGCCCAACCGAGTACGTAGTGAACCCCATGGCCCTGGCACCAAGCCATGATCTCTTCTCGAGCAAAGCCGGAGTCGCCGCGAATCCAGATTTCTACTTCCGGCCACCTCCCTCGGATCTGACTCACGATCCGCTCCAGCTCTTCCACCGCTCCCTCACAGGCATCAATATTGGCCTGGCGCAACTGGGCACACAGCACGAAACCCTCGCAAAATATGTACAGGGGCCAATAACAATAACTGCCCTAGCCCGAGTTTCCTAGTTATCAATCGCGACACTTTCTAAGTCTGAGCAAAGGAAAGGTTTACGTCGCTCGCTTACTATCCCCTAAAATATATACGGCCCAAACCACATATTGTTTTAATTATTCTGGTCATACATATGCCCTAAACTGGCCCGGGGGGTAAAATGGGTTTGTCCCTCCGCCGGGAGACAAAGGCATGGAAAGACTGGAAACCAAGAAGATCCACGGGCGCACGTACTACTATTATTCCCGCTGGGCCTGGGTCAATGGCCGCTGCCGTCGGGTCTGGCAAAAATACCTCGGGAAACTGGAGGAGATCGTTAAGGCGGTGGATGGCTCGGGCCCGGCGCCGCTGTATGCCGAGGTCTTCCAGTTCGGCCTGCCCACGGCGCTTTGGCAACAGTGCCAAGAAGCGGGTGTGGTGGAGCTGAGCGACCGGATATGCCCTAAACGCAAGCAGGGAATGAGCACCGGGGAATACCTGGCCGTGGCCGCCGTGAACCGGGCCATGCAGCCCCGCAGCAAGCGCTCTATGAGGGAGTGGTTCTCGCAGACGACCCTGCTGCGCCACTTGCCCCAGGGCTCGGCGGCGGCCCTGGCTTCCCAGCGCTTCTGGGATCACATGGAGCGCATCGACGCGGACCAAGCCGGCGAGATCTGGAAGCGCGTGTTGCAGGGAGTGCTCCAGCGGGAGAGGTGGGACCTGTCGGCGATCAGCTACGACGGCACCAACTTTTACACCTTCATGGACAGCTTCAACGCCCACAGCCAATTGGCCCGCCGGGGCAAAAACAAACAGGGGCGAAGTAATCTGCGCCAAATCAGCTATGCGTTGTTCTGCTGCCAAGACGGGCCCCTGCCTCTGTATTGGGGTCTGTACGAGGGAAACCGCACCGACGTGCGCCAGTTCCCCCTCATGCTGGCCCGCTTCCACGACTTTTTCCGGGAGATCAGCGGAGGAGGCGCCGCCCCGGAGACGACCCTCATCTTCGACAAGGGCAACAACTCGAAGAAGAACTTTCGTCTGCTGGACCGCCTAAAAATGAAATTTGTGGGCTCGGTCAAACTGAGCGAGCACAAGGAGTGGGTCGAAGTCAGCAACCGCGATGCTCGCTTGGCCGAAACCGGCCTGGAGGGGACCCGGGCCTTTCGAGTCCGCAAGAGGGTCTATGGTCGAGCCAGGATTCTGGTCGTCACCTACAACGAGCATCTTTTCCAGGCCCAGTGGCTGACGCTGCAAAACGATCTGAACAAGGCCTTGGGGAAACTCTCCCTGTTGCAGGGTAGACTGCGGGACCGAGCCGAAGGCCTGATTCGGGGCGGCAAAACACCCACGGTGGATTCCGTTGGCCGGCAGTGCGCCCGCATCCTGAAGCGCCAATACCTCAAGCAGGTGGTCCAAGTCCGGGTGGAAGGAGGTGACGGGGAAGTCCCGACCTTGCATTACCAAATGGACCCGCAGGCCCTCCATCGGATCTCCGACACCTATCTGGGCAAGACCCTTCTCATCACCAACCGCCCAGAGTGGGACGACAGCACCATCATCCGCGCCTACCGCAGCCAGTTTGTCATCGAGAGCGTCTTCCAGCAGACCAAGGACCGCCACATCGGCAGCTGGTGGCCGCTCCATCATTGGACCGATTCCAAGATCCGGGTACACGGACTGTACTGTACGATCGCTCTGCTGCTCCGAGCCGTGCTTTTGCGCCGGGTCCAGAAAGCCGGCGTGCCCCTCACCATGAAGCGACTCCTGTCGGAGTTGGATGGCATCCGCGAAGTCGTCAACATCTATCCTAAGAAGCGTCGCGATACGAAAGCGAAGACTCAGACGGTCCTGACCAAGACCTCTGATCTGCAAAACAGGCTTCTGTCTATACTGGAGCTCAAAAAGGAAGAAAAGACCCCTTTAGGGTAAGGACTGCTGTCGTCTAACACATTGAATAAAAACAAGATACAGCAACGGCCAGAAATAACTAGGAAACTCGGGCTAGAGCAGGCCATCCTGATCGGCTGCGGTCGCAAGTATGTCTCCTGGCTCGACGGACACCCGAGTGAACCCATCGGGAGCCTCCACTACTTCAAACCCATTCTGGAGGAGATCGCCACGCTCACCC
>JBOGJG010000403.1:0-23633 GCA_050747825.1 Acidobacteriota bacterium
TATTAAGACCCGGCGTACACTGATCCTGACCTGCGCTCCGATCTTGAGCAGCTTTTGCCGAATCGTTGCGCACTGGGCACGGGCCCGTTCCGTGCCTTCCAATCCCAGGATTCGAAGAAGATGCAACACATTGTAGGCGACCGAAGAGAGCCACAGACGCAGCTGGTTCGCCTGAATGTGGCTAACGCTTTCCCCTGATCTTGCCGCCCTAGCCGGTCTTCTCCGCTCGGATTCTTCTTCCCCACTACCGTGGCCCAGAGAGGATCTCTCCTTCAATCATCATGATCGTTTAAATCCTCATAACCGAGAGCCCATCCAAAGACTCGTTGCTTGAGCAATTCAACCAGGCTATGTTCCACCCTCTCCGGGTTCCGGTAATCCCGAAAGCAGTCTGCCAAGCCCTCCACCACTCCGGTGCGCTTTTCCAGCCGTTGCAATAACAGGGCTCCTCCGTCGCTGGTCATCTCTCCGCCATTGAAATCGGCCACTAGGGCGCGACGTTCAATTCCTTCGAACTGCAGTTGTTTTCTCAGGGGTGATGATTTACAGTCTGTTTGCATTTGGTCCTCCTTTTTCAGAGTGGAACCTCTTGATCTGACAAGGCTTACTTCGGAAAAAGGAGGCCCTTGTCTTTCTACTGGTGAGAAATCCGGGCTAAGCCGCCACCCGCCACCCGCCACCTGCGACCCGCCACCTGCCACCTGCCACCTGCCACCTGCCACCTGACACCTGACACCTGGATAGGTTATGCTTTACCCGCTTTCAGGAAAAAAGGTATGCCTAAAACTGCACTGATCACGGGAATCACTGGCCAGGACGGGTCATATCTGGCTGAGTTTTTGCTGGAGAAGGGTTATCGAGTGGTGGGGATGGTTCGCCGCTCCAGCACCGAAAACTTCGAGCGTATCGAGCACCTGCACGGGCCAATTCAGCTTCGCCAGGCTGATCTGCTGGATCAGCTCTCATTGATTGATCTCATCGAATCGGTAGAACCCGATGAAATCTATAACCTGGCCGCCCAGTCCTTCGTTCCCACCTCCTGGGAGCAGCCCGTCTTGACGGGTGAATTTAACGCCCTGGGCGTGACTCGCTTGCTGGAAGCTGTTCGCCTGGTGAACCGCAAGATCAAATTTTATCAGGCCTCGAGCAGTGAAATGTTCGGTAAGGTCAGGGAGACTCCACAGAACGAGCAAACGCCTTTTTATCCTCGAAGCCCCTATGGAGTAGCCAAGGTCTATGGCCACTTCATTACGGTGAATTATCGCGAGAGCTATGACCTGTTCGCCTGCTCGGGAATCCTGTTCAACCATGAATCCCCGCGCCGGGGAAAGGAATTTGTGACTCGCAAGGTCAGTTACTACGTGGCCAAGATCAAGCTGGGATTGGCCGATGAACTGCCGCTGGGGAATCTGCAGGCTGCCCGGGATTGGGGTTTTGCTGGGGATTACGTCCGAGCCATGTGGCTCATGCTCCAGCAGGAGAGCCCGGATGACTACGTGGTCGGGACCGGACTGGCCCATAGCGTTCAGCAGTTGGTGGAAATCGCCTTCGGCCGGGCCGGCCTGGACTGGGAGAAATACGTGAGGATTGATCCCAGTCTCATCCGTCCTGCCGAGGTCGATCATCTGATTGCGGATCCTTCCAAGGCGCGCAGCCTGCTTTCCTGGCAGCCAGGAGTCACTTTTGAGCAATTAGTTCAGATGATGGTCGATGCCGATCTCGAGTACGTTAAGAAGCGTACAACGGCCGGCGCCAGAGTGTAGCCTCTCGTCGGAAGATTCATGCCTTCTTTCATCACCGGTATTACTGGGTTTGCGGGTGGATACCTGGCCAGGCACCTGCTCGAGAAGGGTGCGGAAGTCGTGGGGATTGGACTGAGCGGCGCTCCCGGGCATGCTCCGTGCGACATCGCGGGGGCCAGGGTGATCGACTGCGATATCCTGGACTTCGATCGGCTGAGTGCTCTGATCAAAGATTTCCGGCCGGCCTTCGTCTATCATCTGGCTGGTCGAGTCAACCCGGCCGAATCCTTGAAGCATCCCCGCGAATACTATCTGGTGAACGTCCAGGGGATCGTCAATCTTCTCGAGTCGCTGCGACAGGCGCGGCTCGAGCTGCGGGTGCTGTTCGTCAGCTCCTCTGAGGTTTATGCCGCCGTCGGCGCGAATGAACTGATCGACGAGTCTGCCTCCCTTTCGCCCGAAAACCCCTACGCCTGGTCCAAGTGGCTGGCCGAACAGGTGTGCCGCCAATACTCTCAGGATTTCGGAGCCAGAGTTGTGGTCGCCCGTCCCTTTAATCATTCCGGACCCGGACAGAGCAGGGATTTTGTCATTTCCGATTTCTGCAGGGCGGTAGCTCAGTGGGAAAGGGAATCTATCGGTGGCCGGAAGGCCAGTCCCATTACGGTTGGAAACCTGTCTCCAGTCCGCGATTTTCTGGATGTGAGGGACGTGGTCAGGGCCTATGCGGGACTGGCGGAGCAAGGCGCAGCAGGCGAAGTCTACAATGTTTGTTCGGGCATCGGGACTTCCATTGCAGATCTTCTGAAAATCGTCCTGGAGCAATCCGGCCTCTCGCCAGACAACCTGACCACTTCAGCCGAAAAATACCGGCCGATCAAAAACCAGAGAGTCGTCGGCGCCAACCAAAAGCTGTGCGCTCTACTCCAATGGCAGCCACGGTACACCCTCGCCCAAACGATCGCCGGCACACTCGATCACTGGCGATCGCATATCAAGGAAGTAGGGCCCGCTCCCTGATAGTCCGGCTCGGATAGTTGCGCCTCCGGCGCCACTCGAACAGAGCCGCGACCATCCGGGAGATACCCGGGGAGCGGCCCCTATTCCCCGATGAGGTATTCCTCGAACCATTGCCCTGCCAGGTCGGCGACTTGCTCCAGGGTGCCGGGGACGATCTTGACCCCCGGGCCCCCCGGGCCCGGCCCCGTCAGGGGTGGTTGCTAAACTGCTGGCGTGAAATTCAGGTGGAGGGAGTTGGAAGCGGGGCAGGAGCAGGTTCTGGAGTTATCCCGCGAATTGGAGGTTTCGCCTCTGATTTCGCGCTTGCTGGTGCAGCGAGGCCTCTCCGACGCTGAAAGAGCCAGGGAGTTTCTGAATCCTCGGCTGGAAGGCCTGCATGATCCTGGGTTGATGAAGGGGATGGTCCCGGCCGTGGGCCGGATTTTCCGGGCCATTCACGATCAGGAAAAAATCCTGATTTATGGCGATTACGACGTAGACGGCATTACCTCCACTGTTGTCCTGAAACGGGCCCTGGAGATCCTGGGCGGGCGAGCCGATTTTTACATCCCCAAGCGTCTCGAAGAGGGATACGGCCTCAAAAAAGAAATCATTGAAAAGGGCAAAACCGATGGCGTTTCCCTGATCATCAGCGCCGACACCGGGATCAGAGCGTTTGAGGCCTGCCAGGCCGCCTGCCATCTGGGCCTGGACCTGATTGTCACCGATCATCACCTGCCGGACAGCAGCCTGCCCCCGGCCTACGCCATCTTGAATCCGCACCAGATCGACTGCCCCTATCCTGAAAAGAATCTGGCGGCCGTTGGGGTTATCTTCAAACTGGTCCATGCCCTCTTTCGCCGTGCAGGGAAGGAACATCTGGTCAGGCACTTCCTGAAGCTGGTGGCCATCGGGACTATCGCCGACATCGTCCCGCTGACGGGTGAGAATCGAATTATCGTCAAATTTGGGCTGGAAGGCCTTTCCCGGCCGCACAATGTCGGGCTGCGCGCCTTATTGTCCGGCGTCGGATTGGAGGGGGAAATCAAGCTGTCCGATATCGGATTCAGAGTTGCTCCGCGCATCAATGCCGTGACGCGAATGGGCGGAGGCCGCGAAGTGGTGGAGCTTTTTTCGGCCCAGGATCCCCACCTGGCGAATTCGATTGTGCGCACGATGAATGAAAAGAATTCCAGACGCCGGCAGGAAGAGCAGCGTGTCCTGACCGAGATAGACCGCCGGTTTAAGGAAAATCCGGTGGAGTTCGAAAAAGACTTCCTGGTGGTAGCCGGTGAGGAATGGCACCGCGGCGTGATTGGCATTGTCGCCTCGCGGCTCGTGGAGCGCTTCTATCGTCCGGTTCTGGTGATTTCGACGGGTGAGAATACCGGCCAGGGCTCGGGCCGCAGCATTCCCGGCTTCCACCTGCTGGACGCACTTGACCACTGCCGCGGCCTCTTTGAGCAATACGGCGGTCATGCGCAGGCCGTCGGATTCACCCTCAGGAAGAACGGCGGCATGGCTGGCGCCGTACAGGAACTCTCCGAACAACTCAACGCTTATGCGCATTCCAGACTGACAGCCGAGCAGCTCAGTCCCAGCCTTGCCATCGACGCAACACTCCCCATCGAGTCCATATCCTTCCCCTTTTATGACCAGTTAGAGCAACTGGCCCCCTTCGGGCCTGGAAACCCTCTGCCTGTCTTTGCATCTAACAAAGTGGGTGTGATGGGTGGCCCATGGGTCCTCAAGGAACAGCATCTCAAGTTTCAGGTGAGAAGCAACGGCTCCCTGATGGACGCCATCTGGTGGAAAAACGGCAGCGCCGCTGGTAGTATAGCGCCAGGGTTGGAGTTGGATCTGGCTTATACCCTGACCCGAGACACTTACCAGGGGGAGAAACTGCTGCTGACCATCCAAGACTTACACGCCTGAGAGAAATAGGCTTGAGGCTTGAGGAAAAACTTGAATTTCAGGCCTCAGGGCTACCCTGACTTATATGACTCAACGTACTTCGAAGTTGATCAAGATGGGACTGTCGCTGCTGTTGTTAGCCGCGGTGACGGCGATCGTCTGGAATTTCGTCTCCAGACAGAGACTGGGCGGCGACTTAGCCGATATCGATCTCCTTTCTCCCCAGATCAGCCGCCATGCCACTGAGTTCGAGTATGAGGAAAACAAAGAAGGTCGGACTGTGTTCAAGGTCCGTGCCGAGACCAGTACGGAGAGTGCGACCGGATTGCACACTCTGAAAAACGTCGACCTGATTCATTATGATGGGTCGGGACAGCCGACCGATGCTGTCTCAGGCCATCAGGCCCTGTACGAGATTGCCAAGAAAAGTGTCGATTTCAATGGAGACGTACTGATTCAGTTGGGTGACGGCACGAGGGTCTTTTCCAAGCAAGTGGAAGCCGATCTTAACCAGAGGGTGATCGAGATCGATCAGGAATTTCGCTTCCAGCGAGGCTTGGCCACCGGAAATGGAGAATCCCTGCACTATGACATCCCCAAAAGGATGGTAGAAGTCCGTGGCAAATTCGAGTTGGCCATCGAATCACCCTCAGGGTCGATTCAGGTCGAAGCTCTCGAGGCGACCTATTATTTGAACGATCAGTTTCTGGATCTGGTCGGGTCCGCTGAAATTGTGGACCCTCAGCGGCGCCTGAGCTCCGATCGGATGAAGCTTTTCCTGACCGAGGATCGACAGATCAAGAATATTTTTGCCACAGGGAATGCCCGCTTCGTTGCGGAATCCTCACAGAAATTCAACGGCGATCAAATCAACATCTTCTTTGACGATAAATCGCATGAACTGGAGTATTTTGAGGTGGTGGGCGAAGCACAGGATTCCTCCTCCCGATACCGCCGGGCCGTCTATGAGGAAGGGGGCAACGGAAACACCATCCACATGGAAGCGCGGAAGATCATCGGAAGGGGCAGGGAAGGCTCTCTGAGCCAGCTCGAGGCTGTGGGCAATGTCTTCCTGAGATCCTCGTCTCTGGGAATCGAGGAAGGCCATGCTCACCAGCTCACGGGGCATTTCTGGCCCGGTGAGGACAATCTGAGGCGCCTTGAGCTGCAGGGCCAGGTCTTTATCGTCAAATCGGGATCAGAAAATCCGTTGCAGAAAGAACGCCTGCGCAGCAATTTTCTTGGAATCGACTTCAATCGTCAGGGCCTTTTCCATCGTGCTGTGGCACGGGGCAACGTGGACCTGGAACTGAGATCGGGAGAGGAATACCGGCGGCTGTTTTCCAAGGAATCAGTCGAAGCATTTTACAATAATGGAAAGCTGGAGAGGCTGGTGGGCTCCACGGATGCTTTCCTGGAAAGTGTCGATAAGGACGAAAAGAGAGTCCTTCATGCAGCCGTTATCGAAGCGCTGTATGAGAATGGAGAGCTTCACACCCTCTCGGCGCAGGGAGGCGTGGCTCTGGCGCTCCAGGAAGCCAAGGGCGCCCGTTACTCCACCAGCCAAAGCCTGGTTGTCACCTATCGGGGCGGAGAGATCGCCAGCGCTGTACAAACGGGAGACTTCCACTACTGGGTGACGGGCGAGACGGGTGCTGCTTTCGACGCCTGGTCTGAAAAAGCCTCCTACGATCCCGCAAGAGAAACTGTCAGCCTGCAAGGCAAAGACCCCCCTCTTGTGAGGACCAGGAGTTCAGATGGCGTTGCGTCTGAAACAAGCGCGGGGCAAATTTCTCTAAGAAGAGACGGTGGCCATGTGTTGGCCTCGGGCCGTGTTCACACGGTTCTTCGGGAGAGGGAAGGCCCGATCATCATTACGGCCGGCCACATGGAGACGGACGGAGGCACGGGCTGGATAAGATACTGGAATAATCCCAGGATGATTCAGGACGACAATAGCGTGACCGGAAAAGTCATTCGATTTAATAATCAGGAGCAGTATCTGACGGTCGAAGGAGAAGTCAAGAGCTTGCTGGTGCAGCCTGGAGAGCGTGCCGATTCCATCAGGAAATATTCCATTACGGCCAATCGCCTGGTGTATGACAGGAGGCAGAACAAGGCTCGTTATGAGGAGCAGGTCCGTTTGAGAAGCCAGGAACTGCAAGTCGATGCTCCTGTGATGGAAGTTCTTTTCAGTTCCAAGGGCGCTTACCAACCGCAAAGCATCGTGGCCTCGGGAGGAGTCAAGATCAAGGACAAGTCGCGCCAGGCGCAGGGAGATCAGGCTGTTTATCAACCTTCTGAGGGCAAAATCACAATCACAGGTGATCGGGCTCAGGTCACGGATGAGAAAGGAGTTAAGGCTTCCGGACGCCGATTGACCTTCCAAATGGGCGATGAAAAGCTCGCTATTGAAGCCCCTGCCCAGGTTCAGCCAGAGAAACCATGACGTTGTATCCGATTAATTCGAATTTAGAAGCGAAAAATCTGAGCAAGACATATCGCGACCGCAAGGTCGTCAATGATCTCAGTTTGAGCATCTCTCCCGGGCAGGTGGTGGGTCTGCTTGGCCCCAACGGCGCCGGCAAGACGACCACCTTCTACATGATCGTCGGGCTGGCGCACCCTGATGAAGGGGAAGTCCTTCTTAACGGAGAGGACATTACCACGCTTCCCATGTATCTGCGGGCCAGAAGAGGAATCAGCTATTTGCCACAGGAGCCTTCGGTCTTTCGCAAGCTATCGGTCGAGGATAACCTCTACGCGATAGCCGAAACATTGGATTTTCCGGCCGGAATGGCCGATCAGGTCATTAGTGAGTTGCTGGACGAGTTTGGCCTCTCCGGACTGAGAAAGAGCCCAGCTTACACGCTTTCAGGAGGCGAGCGCCGCCGGGTGGAAATTGCCCGCTCACTCGTGATCGACCCTTCCTTTATCCTCCTGGACGAGCCCTTTGCCGGTATCGATCCACTGGCGGTCCTTGATATCCAGAATATTATTGTTCGGCTCAAGACCAAAAACATCGGAGTTCTCATCACCGACCACAATGTCCGGGAGACGCTCAAGATTACTGACCAGGCTTACATCATTAAGGAAGGAAAGATCTTCCGCACCGGAAGCCCCAACCTGCTATCCTCCGACGCCGAGGTCCGCAAAGTTTACCTCGGTGAACATTTCCGACTATACTAGAAGCACGGCGCGTACCAATTCGTTAAACGGCCCGTGGATAAAGGCTTTGAGGCTTAACTGGTATGGTCAAGAGAACAAATCTGAAAACAACACTCAACGTTCATATGTCTCAGCGGCTGGCGATGACACCATCGCTGCTGCAGAAGATTGAGCTTCTGGCACTGAGCCGGATTGAGTTGAGTGAACTGATCACTCAGGAGCTCACGGAAAACCCCGTCCTCGAAGAGGCTGCCGAAACCGAAAACACGGACGGAAATCAGGAAAAGGAAAAAGAGAAGAAGGAAGACAGCGAATACGAAGATTTCGACTATGAGTATTTCTTCGGCGAGTACCTGAATTCGGGTTATCAGAGGAGGGAATGGGAGAGCAATGACGACAAGCCCTCCTTCGAAATGTTCCTGGCAAATCCGTCTTCGTTGGCCGACCACGTCAACTGGCAGTTGAGTCTTTGTGAGATCTCCAGGGAACTTTATCAGATCGCCTATTTCATCGTGGGGAATATTGATCAGGATGGCTACCTGACCTCCTCAGTGGAAGAGATGGCAGAAAATCTGGGCCTGCCACTGGAGCAGGTTGAAGAGGCTTTAACCCTGGTCCAAACTTTGGACCCCCTTGGAGTGGGGGCTCGGGATCTCAGAGAATGCCTCCTGCTTCAGCTCCGGGCGGCCGGTTGGGAAAATACGCTGGTTGAAAACCTGGTTCGCGATTGCCTCCCCCAAATCCAGGCCAAAAAGTTCAAGGAAATTGCCAGGCAACTGGACTGCGATCTGGAGGCTGTCTCCGAAGCGCTGGATGAGATTCGCCACTTTTCGCCTCGGCCGGGCCAGAAGTACAGTTCGGATGAACCGGTTTATATCCAACCTGACGTTTACATTTCCAAGGTAGGAGACGACTACCAGATCGTCATGAACGATGATGGTCTGCCAAAGCTGCGGCTGAACCGTTCCTATCGCCAGTTGCTGAAGGAGAACGAAGTCTCCAAGGACACCAAGAGCTTCATCAAGGAGCGCTTCCGTTCGGCTATGGAGCTTCTAAAGAGCATCGACCAGCGGGAGCAGACGATTTACCGCGTTTGCGACGCCATCATCAAGCGCCAGAGCAATTTCCTGGACCGCGGCCTCATCCATCTTAAGCCCATGCTGATTAAGGATCTGGCCGAAGAACTGGGCGTGCACTCCTCGACCATCAGCCGCGTCGTGGCCAATAAATACGCCCACACTCCCCAGGGCATAATGGAGTTGCGGAAGTTCTTCACCGTGGGAGTAGAAAACTCCGATGGAGAGAACATCTCAATCGTGTACGTCAAGCAGAAGATCAAAGACATCATAGAGGATGAAAACCCGCAGAAGCCTCTTTCGGACCAGAAAATCTGCAAGTTCCTGAACAGGGATGGTATTCAGATAACCCGCCGAACCGTAGCCAAGTATCGGGACCAGATGAATATAGCCGGATCGCGCGAACGGAAGATGGCGTTTATGTTTTAGGCTGTAGGAAAAACGGACTACAGCTTACAGCCTACTTGTTATGGCCACACCCGATCTTCACACCACGGTCCGAAGGTTGTTCGAAAGCGGAGGGCCTCGGCTTAATCTGACTCTCCTTTCCGGTGAACGGGGCATGGAGAATGCCATTACATCGCCTCGCATCCAAAAGCTTGGCCTGGCTTTGGCCGGTTATATCGATTATCTCCACAAAGGCCGGGTACAGTTGATTGGCGGGACGGAAATCAATTACCTGAAGACGCTTGACTCCAGTGAGCGCAAGCAATCGGTCCAGCGGATTTTCACACGTGAGCTGTGCTGTATCATCCTGACCAAGGGTCTGGAACCTCCGACCGACTTGCTGGAGAGTTGTCGGCAGCAGGGCGTGCCTCTTCTCCAGACCTCTGCCTTGAGCTCTGCGGCGATCTCCGAAGTGACGAGTTTTCTGGAAGAGGAATTGGCTCCCAATGTCACGATCCATGGTGTGTTCGTCGAGGTCTTTGGAATGGGAGTCTTGATGCTGGGAGATTCTGGTATCGGCAAGAGCGAATGCGCACTTGATTTGATCCGGCGCGGCCACCGGCTGGTGAGCGATGACGTCGTCATAATCAAGAAGTACGGCCCTGGCCGGCTGATCGGATCCGCGCCGGCTGAGCTCAAGGTCCATATGGAGTTGCGCGGGCTTGGGATCATCAATATCAAGGAGTTATTCGGAATATCCAGCCTGAGCTCCAAAAAGACCATCGATTTGGCGATTGAGATGGTCCGTTGGAAGCCTCAAGAAGAGTACGATCGTTTGGGGTTGGAGGAACGAGAATACTCGCTTCTGGATGTGGCTGTTCCGTTAATCAAAATGCCGGTCGCTTCCGGGCGAAACCTGGCTACACTGGTTGAAGTCGCTGTTCGCATCCGCATGCTGAAAAGTCAGGGGTACGATCCGTCTCGTGAATTCATTAGAAAGCACGGAGATCGGCTGACGGTCCGGCTCCCGAAATGAAGAACTCACATCAGCTCCGTTCACTCGTGATCATAACGGGCATGAGCGGTTCCGGTAAGCACACCGTGTTCAAAGCTTTCGAAGATCTGGGCTACTTCTGCGTCGATAATTTGCCCACGGCTTTGATTCCCCGCCTGACCGAAATGGCCGGCGCCTCGGGGGGACGAATCGAAAAGTTGGCTATCGTAGTGGATGTCCGTTTAGGCGAGTTCGTCGCTGAGTTCAAAAAGCTATTCGGCGAATTAAAGCAATATCCCTTCAAGTCCACCATTATCTTTGTCGATGCCTCGGATGAAGTGCTGGTCAGAAGATACAGCGAGACGCGTCGCGTTCATCCCCTGGCGCACGATAAAACGCTCCTGGAGGGAATCAGGGCGGAGCGCCGAAAGCTCAGTACCCTGCGGGCGCTGGCACATATGGTAATCGACACGAGCAGCCAGTCGGTCCACGATTTGCGCACTCTCATTTATGACAACTTCAAGGACGATTACGAAGGAGATCATTTAAACATCTCGATCCTGAGTTTCGGATTCAAGCATGGGCTTCCCTATAATTCAGACCTGGTCTTTGACGTTCGTTTTCTGCCCAATCCGAATTTTGTCCCGGAATTCCAGTCGAAGACAGGAAATGATCCCGAAGTGATAGAGTTTATGCGCGATCACCCGGAGACTGAAGAGATTCTGGGCAGGATTTACGACTTGCTGGAATACCTGCTTCCTAAATACGCCAAAGAAGGCAAGACGTATCTCACGATCGCTATCGGCTGCACGGGAGGCCGCCATCGTTCGGTGATGATCGCCGGAGAACTGAAGCGCCGGCTGGCGAACTCGGAACGGAAAATCAATCTGATTCATCGAGACCTGCACAGTAGGTGAGGGCCATGGATGACAAGCAGCTCATTGGGGGACTGGTAGTGACTCACGGCCAGCTTGGCCATGAATTGGTAGCCGCGGCTGAAATGATCGTGGGCGAGATTTCCCACATTATTCCCGTCTCGCTGGGGTGGCACGAGGACATGAACGAGTCGAAGAGGGAGATCGAAAAAGCAGCCGAGGCCGTCAATAAGGGAAAGGGTGTTCTCGTGTTAACGGACATGTTCGGAGGCACACCTTCTAATATTTCCCTGACGCTGATGCAGAAAGACCAGCTCGAAGTGGTCACGGGCGTCAATTTACCCATGATCATCAAGTTCGCCAATCAGACCGGGGACGAATCCCTTTCTGATTTGGCCCGCCTGGTAAAAGCTCAAGGACAAAAGCACATTTCGATTGCCAGCGAGTTGCTGGGGGAATGATCCAGAAGATAATTCCTATTGAAAATGAGTTTGGGCTCCATGCCCGGGCGGCTGCCAAACTGGTAAAATTGACCACTCAGTTCAGATCCAGAGTGCGCCTGTCGAGAGCGAACCTCCAGCAGGAAATCGATGGAAAGAGTATTCTGGGTATCTTGCTTCTGGCGGCTTCACAGGGCACTCCTATTCAAGTGACGGTTGAGGGAGACGACGAGGAAGCGGCCATGGAAGCCATTACGTTTCTAATCGCAAACAAGTTCGGTGAGGATAGATGAAGGATTTAATAGAAACTGATTTCAGGAGATTGTCGGGTGTGAGTCTCTCGCCCGGCCTCGCCATTGGCACAGCATATAAAATTGAACCTCAGGCCCCCTCTTATTACAGGATCAGCATCAGCCGCTCGGAAGTCGAGCCCGAGCTGCAACGTCTCAAGCAGGCGCTGGAGCACTCCAGGGCGCAGCTACTCGAGATCCAGAAAAAATTGGAAGCTCGCGTTGGGGCCGAGCATTCCTACATAATCGATGCGCATCTCCTGATGCTGGAAGACCAGCACTTTCTGGCCGAGGCGGAGCAGAAGATCAGGGAAGAGTTGCAGACTTCCGAGCGCGCCGTGCGCGAGGCCGGTGAAGGATGGCTGTCTGTCTACAGAACGTTTGATGACCCGTTCTTCCGTGAGCGCGGATCAGACGTTCGCGAGGTTATGGATCGAATCATAGCCAACCTGATGGAGCTCGATTCGGCCGGCAAGGCCGACCTGCCGGATGATCTAATACTCGTGGCCCCGGAGGTCACGCTTTCTGTGCTGGCGGATTATCAACTGGAAAGAATTAAGGGACTGGTCCTGGCCCGGGGCGGCCGGACCGCGCACGTAACCATCATTGCCCGCTCTTATCGAATTCCCGTAATCTCCGGGATTGACAACGTCGAGCAGCTCATTCGTACCGGCGACAGAGTTGTCGTGGATGGCTTTGAAGGGAACGTGTGGGTCAATCCCTCTCCGGAAGCCGTGCAGGAGTTCACGCTGAAGCTAAGCGAGGAGAAAAGGCGCTCCCAGGCGCTGGTGGGAGACCAGTCCCCTTGCATAACAGTGGACGGGCGCCGCATTTGCCTGTACGGAAACACTGAGGTGGGCAGTGAGGTTATGGCCGGGCTCGGACTGGGCGCTGAAGGGATTGGGTTGTTTCGTTCTGAATACATTTATATGAGGAACAAGGAAGGCCCGGTTACCGAAGAGGAACAGTTCAAGATTTATCGCGATCTGGCCAAAACCGTTCAGGAGCGGCCGGCCGTGGTCCGGACGCTCGACATCGGAAACGAAAATCATCCCTATTTTTGCTCCCTGACGGAAGATGTGGAGCCGGTATTGGGGCTGCGGGGAATCCGGCTCAGCCTGAAGCACACGGACATCTTTCGTGCCCAGGTAAGAGCCATCTTGCGAGCCCGGCAGTTTGGAAACCTGCAGATCCTCCTGCCGATGATTTCCAGTGCCGACGAAGTAATTCAGGCCCGTGAGATCATCCGCGGAGTAGAGGAGCAGTTGGCTGGCGAAGAATATCTGGCCCAAACTTCCGTTCAGATAGGGGTAATGCTCGAAGTGCCGGCTGCCGTTCTGTCACTGGACGCCATAGCCAAACATTCGGATTTTCTGGCGGTGGGGACTAATGACCTCATCCAGTACACCCTGGCCGTAGGCAGAGGGAATGAGCAGATGTCGGAGCTTTTTGATCCGCTGCATCCGGCAATACTGAGCAGTCTGAATCGGATCGCTCAGGTCGCCGCTGACATGGAACTCAGGACCATGGTCTGCGGTGAAATGGCGGCTCAGCCGATGATGGCGTACATTCTGGTGGGAATGGGATTTCAGCACTTGTCAATGAACCCTTTTGCCATTCCTGAAATCAAAAGAGTAGTGAGAGAAATCTACTATTCGGAGGCCCGCGAGACGGTGAATCGGCTTCTGGAGTTGCAATCGGTCGGGGATGTGCAGGCGTTCATTGCCAAAGAACTAGCTCATTGGCAAGGCCCGCGCCGTGCCGGCGGTGTGTTAGAATATGATTCAAATGCCATCCAGAATTAAGCAACCATACTGGCTCGTGCTTTTCTTCCTGCTGGCCTCATCGCTGCAGGCCAAAGAGAATACACCGTTTTCACGCGTGAGCGAGCTGGACGGGACGGCGGCTTACGAACCAGCTCAGCAAGTGGATTGGACTCAAGTAGCCATCAATTTACCCGTGACCGAGGGAGACCGGTTCTTCGTGCACGAGCAGAGCCGTATGGAAATTGAGCTGAGCAGCGGAAATTTCCTGCGTCTGGGACCCGAGACCGATCTGGTTTTTGAGAAGCTGGCGAACGAGCGGGCGGCGCTGCAGATGACTCTGGGCGAGTTAATCCTTCGTCTGAAGGAGGATTCGGTCTTCAAAATCGGCACACCCGGTGCTCATATTTCGATAGATCACAGTGGTCTTTACCGCATTGACGTGAATGAATCGGGGGAGGTGAGCGTCGTAGTCAGCAAGGGCGAGTTGGAGGTGATCAACGAAGCCTCAGCCCTACGACTTGGTTCAGGTGAACGGTTGGTTGTTACAGGCCCTCGTGACCCGCTCAGCCCTACGGCCCGGACGTATGTCAAGGACGACCTCGACACCTGGAGTGACCGGCTCGATGCGCGTAACGTCAGCCGCCAGGCCTCCGACTACTTAGGCGGGACCTACACGGGTGCTTACGACCTGGACCGCCATGGCCAGTGGGATTACCATTCCAGTTACGGAGTTGTCTGGTATCCGAGGGTTAGCGCCGGCTGGTGGCCTTATCGCCAGGGCAATTGGATTTACTATCCCGGGTGGGGCTGGACCTGGGTCAGCTATGAGCCATGGGGATGGCTGCCCTATCATTACGGCCGCTGGTCTCACGTCAACTCCAGATGGTGCTGGATCCCGGGTAACCGATTCAGTAGATGGTCACCCGCGCTGGTTGATTTTTACTACGGAAATGGCTTTGTCGGCTGGTCTCCCCGGGGATTTTCCTGGGACTCTTTTAACGGCATCAGGGGCTCTGCCGGCGGCAGTATCGGTACGCCGCCGCGGACCGGCCTCACCGTCGTATCTGCCGACGATTTTGTGCAGAGGGGCGGAAACCGTGACCTTCCCAAGGGGAAAAGGCTGGATGACCTGCGTCCTGTGGGGCCTCCTGCGACGCGGGGAAATTCGGTCAGCCCTGGCGGCCCAACCACTGTCACGATCATTGGCAAAGGCGCGCAGGGCGCTGTCAGCCCGAATGGTCCCAGGCGAGAATCAGCTCGCACCCCGGCGTCTTCTGAAGGGCCGAGGGTTATTACCGTGCCCGGGCGCACTCCTGAAACCAGGAGTTCGGCTCCGCGCTGGGACGGCAACCGTATTGTTATTCCAGATTTCAACCGGTCACCGGAGAACGCGCCCCAGGAGCCACCGAATATCAATCGAGCGCCGGAGCGGAGGCTGTCGGTTCCGACCCGGCCCTCTGCCACTCGGGCTCCTGAGATCCGCAATGGCCGAAGCGCGCCGCCTCGAACTGCGCCGCGCATCCAGGCGCCTGTACGTCAGCGTCAACAGACACCCACGCGTCCAAGCTTTCAGAGGCCCACGCGTCCACCCAGACAGATGCCCACTCGGCCCGCTCCCAGCGTGAGCGCGCCGCGCCGTGACTCGGAATCCCGGCAAAGCGCGCCGCGCCACGATCCTAAATAGCAGGGTTCCGTTCCGGCCTAGGCAAGAGCGATTTTCCGCTCTCCCGACCCGTGATAAAATCCCGCTCACATGACGGCTGCCAACCAGGTGACCCTTTTGCGTATTGTGTTTGTGCCGGTTTTTATACTACTGGTGCTCTACGGCAATATTGGAGGAGCCCTGGCCATCTTTCTCCTGGCCGGCGCAACCGACCTGCTGGACGGCCTCATCGCCCGAAACTTCGGCCAGAAGACTCCTCTGGGAATTCTTCTGGACCCGGTGGCGGACAAGCTGCTGCTGACCAGCTCATTTATCCTCCTCTCTCTGGATACCCTTGGTCTGATGGTGATAATGCCGCTCTGGCTAACAGTGACCGTGATCGCCCGTGACGTTCTGCTGGTCCTCAGCGCTATTGTTATCAACCTGACGGTGGGCCGCCGGCTTTTTTCCCCCTCCATTTTTGGTAAAGCTTCCACCGCCGCCCAGCTCTTAGCCGTCTTTCTGGTCCTCTTGGCCAACTATCTGCAGATCCAGGGCGACTTCCTGAATCCTTTCTTCTACTTGACACTGGCCCTGACTGTGATTTCGGGTCTCCACTACCTGGTCAGAGCAACGGGGTTCTTTACGGACAATCGTAAGCAAGCTTCAAGGGGATAAACTTGTTCACTGTCAGTACCGTTGGAGTCGTGGGGTGTGGCTTGATGGGATCCGGTATCGCCCAGGTTTCAGCCATGGCCGGCTACGCGACGATCGTCCGCGAGGTCTCCGACGATCTGATCGCCAAAGGTTTCGGCCGGATTGACGAGTCGCTTCAGAAGCTCGTCCGCAAAGAATCGATGACGGCTGAAGAGAAAGAGCGCGCCCGGGCAAGGCTGACCGGCACGGTCGATCTGGAGAGTCTGAAAGGCTGCGACTTGGTGATCGAAGCCGTTACCGAGGATTTCGAGACCAAACGAGCGATTTTTGAGACCCTCGATCAAGTCTGTAAGGCGGAAACTGTTTTTGCCTCAAATACGTCTTCTCTTTCAATCACCGAGCTCATGGTAACCACGAATCGTGCCCAGCGTTTTGTGGGCCTGCACTTTTTTAATCCGGTCCCTGTAATGCAACTGGTAGAGGTCGTGCGGACAGTCTCCACGGATCCGGAGGTTTTTGACACAGTCGTGCAATTCTCCCGGTCGCTGGGAAAGAAACCGGTGCTCTGTGAAGATCGATCTGGATTTATCGTGAATCGACTGCTGATTCCGTACCTGATGGATGCGGTTCGGGCACTGGAAGAAGGGGCTGGAAGCATGGAGGATATCGATCTTGCCATGAAGCTGGGTTGCGGACATCCTATGGGGCCTTTTGCCCTGATGGATTTTATCGGGCTTGATACGGTCTATCATATTGCCAACATTCTGTTTGACGAATTTCGGGAGACGCGCTTTGCGCCGCCGCCCCTTCTGAAGCGCATGGTTTTGGCCGGACGGCTGGGCCTGAAATCCGGCCAGGGCTTCCACTCCTATTGACTAATCTCATCTGACCATTAACTATTAACCAGCATGGGCCAGTACAAGAATATCCACGTCGAGTTTCAGGATCGAGTCGCCCTCCTGACTATCGAACGCCCACAGGTGCTGAATGCGCTGAATGCGGAGACGTTATCGGAGCTCAAGGATTGCTTTACCAATCTCCGAGAAAGCGGGGAGGCTGGAGCTGTCATCATCACGGGCGCTGGTGAAAAGGCCTTTGTAGCAGGAGCGGATATCGCCGAACTGGCGCAATTGGATCCACTGGGGGCCAGGGCCAAGTCGGATGCAGGTCATGCCCTGCTTCACGATGTTGAGACTTTTCCAAAGCCTGTAATCGCAGCGATTAATGGCTTTTGCCTCGGCGGAGGCTGCGAGTTGGCTCTGGCCTGCCATATCCGAATCGCGTCTGAGGATGCCAGGTTAGGATTGCCCGAGGTCAAGCTGGGATTGATCCCGGGATATGGCGGCACTCAACGTCTGCCGCGGCTCATTGGAAAGGGGCGCGCTCTTGAATTAATTCTTACCGGCGAGATGGTCGATGCTGCTCAGGCGGAAAAAATTGGATTGGTGAATCATGTAGTGCCCAGGGCTGAGTTGATCTCGCACTGCCATAGTCTGGCGGGCAAAATCTTGAACAACGCGCCGCTTGCCGTGAGATACTCTATGGAGGCGATCCAGTCGGGCCTGGAGATGCCCTTGCAGGAAGCTCTGTCGCTGGAGGCAAACTTGTTTGCGCTGTCCTTTGCCACTGACGACATGCGCGAGGGAACAACCGCCTTTGTGGAGAAGCGTAAGGCGCGATTTGAAGGGAAGTGACCGGAGGGTCCTATGAAAGAAACGGCCGGACAGTTGGAGGCAAAGGGTCTTAAGTTCGCAATAGTGGTCAGTCGATTTAACGATTTGATCTGTGAACGCCTGTTGCAAGGGGCTCTCGACGTGTTGCGACGCATGGGCGCCGCCGATTCCGACATCACGGTCATCCGCGTACCTGGCAGCTTCGAAATCCCGGTAACGGCGCAGCGGCTGGCTGAGACGGAAAAGTTCCAGGCCATTATCTGCCTGGGAGCCCTCATCCGCGGCGAAACCGACCACTACAACTACATCGCCTCTCAGGTCACAAACGGCATCGGCCAGGTTGCCCTCGAGCATACGATTCCGGTGACCTATGGTGTTATCACTGCGGATACGGTCGAGCAGGCCATGAACCGCGCCGGAATCAAACACGGAAACAAGGGCGCTGAGGCGGCCGCCAGCGCCGTCGAGATGGCCAATCTGTTTAAAGAAATTGACGCTGCAAGGGCTGGCTTCGTGCGTCCGGCCAAGAAGGCTTGAGGCCCGAGGTCTGAGGCCTTAGGCCCGAAGTTAACGCTCAAGCCTCAGGCCTCAGGCCTAATTATGGGTAACCGACGAAAAGCTCGCGAACTAGCGTTGCACTTGCTGTTCCAGGAGGACATTACTCACTATACGCCAGAGGAGATCCGGGAAATTTTCTGGACTTCCAATGCGGCGGATGCGGAGACTCGTGAGTATGCTGATCTGATATTCACCCAGGCAATTGAAAACCGTTCTGATATCGACGCTCTCATCCGCAGTCACAGCCAGCACTGGCGGCTGGAGCGGATGGCGGTAGTAGACCGAAACATCTTGCGCCTGGCCATTTGTGAATTTCTGCACACCGAAACTCCTCGAGTGGTGATCATCGATGAAGCCATTGAGGTTGCCCGGAAATACAGCGGAGACGAATCAACCGAATTCATCAACGGTGTTTTAGACGCCGTAAAGCGGGATATCGAGAATGACAGAGAAAACCGAACTGGTGAATCAGAGGATCGATAAGCTGGAGGAAATCCGGAAGCTCGGCTATGAGCCTTATCCTCACCGCTATACACTCAGTCACACGGTTACGGATCTGGTGGAGCGCTACTCGCAGAGATCGCGCGAGGAATTGGACGAGGATACTGTCAAGGTTCAGACCGCCGGTCGCTTGATGGCTTTACGCGGGCACGGCAAAGCCGCTTTTGCTGACCTGGGGGACGGGCATCAGCGCATTCAGATCTACATCCGAAAAGACCGGCTCGGTGATGAGAACTTCCGGCTTTTTCAACTGCTTGACCTGGGCGATATCATCGGAGTCGAGGGCGTCGTCTCGCGCACCAAAATGGGCGAGCTGAGCATCTTTGTTGATCGAATCGATTTCCTCGCCAAGTCGCTGCTTCCCCTACCCGAGAAATGGCATGGACTTAGTGATACCGAGATTCGATACCGGCAGCGTTACCTTGACCTGATTGCCAACTCTGAAGTTCGCGAGATTTTCGTCCGGCGCAGTCGCATTATTACGGAGATCCGGCGCTTTCTGGAATCCAAAGGTTACCTGGAAGTAGAGACTCCGATGATGCAGCCGCTGGCCGGCGGGGCCACGGCGCGCCCTTTCCGGACTCAGCATGAGGCTTTGGGCATTCCTCTTTACCTCCGGATTGCCCCCGAACTGTACCTGAAGCGCCTGATAGTGGGAGGTTTTGACCGGGTCTTTGAAATCAACCGAAATTTTCGCAATGAGGGTCTGTCGCGCCAGCACAATCCCGAATTTACGATGCTCGAGTTTTATCAGGCGTACAGTGACTACAGCGATCTGATGGACCTTACCGAAGAGATGCTGCGCCAGGTCGTGTTGAACGCAAGCGGCAGCCTGGAAGTCGAGTATCAGGGAGAAACCATCAACTTCGGCCAATACCAGCGCTACTCCTTGCTTGAGTCCATTCAAAAACTGTGGCCGGGTGATGACCCTCCTTCTCTGGACGATCTGCATGACCGGTCGCGTGTCATTGAGATGCTCAAGAAGCTTCACGTCGAGTTCAAGCAGGACGAGAGTTGGGGAATTCTCATCGGGACACTGTTCGAGCAGACTGTAGAAAGTAGCTTGAAGCAGCCCACTTTTATTTTTGATTTTCCTGTCGAGGTTTCCCCGTTGTCCAAGAGAAAGCCTTCGGATCCGCGTTTTGTTGAAAGGTTCGAACTTTTTGTAGGTGGATTTGAGATCGCCAACGCCTACAGCGAGCTGAACGACCCAGAAGAGCAGAAGAGCCGCTTCGAGGACCAGGAGAAAGCGCGGGCCGGCGGGGATTTGGAAGCTCATGAGATGGATGAGGATTACATCCGGGCGCTGCGCTACGGTATGCCTCCCACAGCGGGGGAGGGAATCGGGATCGATCGTTTGGCAATGATTCTGACGAACTCCCGGTCTATTCGCGAGGTCATTTTATTTCCACATTTGCGGCCGGAACAGCTCTGACTGACCGCTGAAAGCCGCCAACTGACGCGGAATCTGTTGAGCCCTCGCCGCCGCCGCATTTGGCAGCAGCCGGATCAGGTAAAATACTATCTGTTCTCATGCATCTCAGCGGTCAGCGGTCAGCGGCCAGCTCGCTTCGCTCGCGGTGGCGGGTGGCAAGCTCGCTTCGCTCGAGGTGGCAGGTGGCGGGTGGCAAGCTCGCTTCGCTCGAGGTGGCGGCCAGCGGTCAGCGGTCAGCGGTCAGTGGTCAGTGGTCAGCGGTCAGTGGTCCGTGGTCAGTGGTCAGCTCGCTTCGCTCGCGGTGGCGGGTGGCGGGTGGCAAGCTCGCTTCGCTCGAGGTGGCGGCCAGCGGTCAGCGGTCAGTGGTCAGCGATCAGCGGTCAGCGATCAGTGGTCAGCGGTCAGTGGTCAGTGGTCAGCGGTCAGTGGTCAGCGGTCAGCGGTCAGTGGTCAGCGGTCAGTGGTCAGTGGTCAGCGGTCAGCGCTCAGTGGTCAGCGGTCAGTTCTCGGCTTTGTCATGAAACTCGAGCTCTTCGTCGCATTCCGCTACCTGCGTGCCCGTCGCAAGCAGGCAGTCATTTCGGTGGTGACTTTGATCTCGATTGCCGGAATCGCGGCCGGCGTCGCTGCCCTGAATATTGCCCTGGCCCTCAATAATGGAATGCAGCAGGAATTTCGGGATCGCATACTGGGAGCTACGCCACACGTGACGCTGGTTCGCTTCGACCACATTACCATTTCAAACTACGATCAGTTGGGGGAAGAGCTGGAAGAAATTTCCGAGGTGACAGCAGTTTCTCCTACCATTTACGGTCACGTTCTGCTCAGAAGCGAGCTGAGACAGCAGCCCGCCGTCTTGAAAGGCTTGGATCCTGCCAATAGTGGAGCCATACAGGAGATCGCCTCCAAGGTGATTGAAGGCAGCCTGCAGAACTTTCAGAAAGGACGCCCGGTTCCTCCCATTGTCCTGGGAAAGGACCTGGCCTACCAACTCGGGACACTTCAGGGCGAAACCATTCAGGCTATCGGCCTTCAGGGCGAGCTCTCACCGCTGGGCCGGGCGCCCCGCGTGCGAAACTTTGAGGTAGTAGCCATTTTCGAGTCCGGTTTGTGGGAATATGACTCCAACTGGGCTCTCATTCCCATTTCGTCCGCTCAGGATTTCTTTGGGCTCTCGGCCAACGAAGTCTCTGCCCTGGAGTTTCGCATCCGCGACATTGAGCAGGCCAGGCAGGTCGCGGAGAAGATCGAGGAGCGCGCCGGAAGCGGCTATACGACGAGCACCTGGATCGAGCTGAATCGTCCCTTTTTTGAAGCCCTTCGCCTGGAGAGAATGGCCCTTTTTATAGCCATCGGCCTGATCGTGCTGGTGGCTTCCATGAACAGCGTCAGCACGCTGACGCTGATGGTAATGGAAAAGAGCCGCGACATTTCCATCATCACGGCCATGGGTGGGACCTCCAACACTATTATGGGAATCTTTATGCTTCAGGGGCTCATCATTGGCGTGTTGGGAACGATCCTGGGAAATATCCTGGGCAGCTTCGGAGCCTGGTATTTTGATGCGTACCAGGTTTTTCGCATTGAAGAGCAGGTCTACTCCATTTCTTATGTGCCCTTTCGCCTGGCCATCACCGATCTGCTCCTGATCTCCCTCTTTGCCGTTCTCATCAGTTTTGTGGCGACGCTTTACCCGGCCCGCGCGGCCTCGCGGATCGATCCGGTAGAGGGGCTGAGATACGAATGATGCTGCAGATCAATCACCTGTATAAGTCGTATCGTTCAGGTGAAGCGCGTATCCATGTTCTGATTGATCTCTCTTTGCAGGTTCGGGAGGGGGACATGGTAGCAGTTACTGGTGAGAGCGGCTCGGGAAAGAGCACCTTTCTGCATCTGGTAGGAGGCATGGAAAAACCGGATGCCGGACAGATCGTCTTTGACGGCAGTGACATCACTGAATTACAAGGGCATGAGCTGGCGGATCTGCGCAACCGAAGGATTGGCTTTATCTTTCAGTTTCATCATCTGCTCCCCGAGTTCTCCGCCCTGGAAAATGTCATGTTTCCCCTGCTGCTTCGACGGGAGACCTTCCGAAAGTGTGCCGAGCGGGCGACTGAGTTGCTTGTGGAAGTAGGGTTGGGCGAGCGGCTTGATCACAAGCCGGGGGAACTCTCCGGAGGCGAGCAGCAGAGAGTGGCAGTTGCCCGCGCCCTGGCCGGTTCTCCGCAACTGTTACTGGCAGATGAACCCACCGGAAATCTGGACGAAGGGACCGCCCAGACTGTTTACCAACTCCTTCTGGAGATCCATGATAGGCATGGCCTGACATCCATTATCGTCACCCACAATGCACGACTCGCCTCCCTCTGCCACTACCAGAAACTCATGTCCGCCGGTCGGCTTGTTTAGCGCGCTGGACAAAACGTTTATCGAGCTGCCAGTTGTCCTTCGAAGCTTTCGCGATACCGTCCAGCTAGCTCCGAATCGCTGGAGACCTGACGCACCGCCTCATCGAATTCCTCCCGGCTGAGTCCGGCTTTTTCCAGAATTTCATCGACGCGCCCGGGCTCACTGTAGATTTCCGAACCCAGAGCGCCTAACTCTTCCGGCGTAAGATCCTTTACCTTGGAGTCACACCCGGCTAAGACTGGAACCAGAGAGAAGATGAGCAGCAGCGCGAGGGTTTCTTCCCGCCTCATGGCCGTCCTCCTGGAGAACCACTCCTGGCGCCTTGACGACCGGACGGCGGACCGGGCCTCTCGCGCTTGCGCTCTCGTTCTCGCTCCAGTTCTTCTTCTCTGCGCTCCCGCTTTCGCTCGAGTTCGTCGTTGACTCTGTCGTGCTCATCTCTCCTGTCTCTGCGTTCCAGGGCCTCGCGGGCGGGCGCCGGAAGACTTCTGCGGATTTCCGGAGGCGGACCCCGATCAATGTCGTCTCGCTCTCTTCTGTCAATCCGCCCCCGAGCAAAAGGTGGAATGAATTCTCGTGCGACGGGAGGCGGGCCTTCGCCCCGCCAGCCACCGGCCGGAATCCCAAGACTTCGTAGTTTTGCATGAATAGATTCAGCTAATGCTCGGCCGCGAAGCCCCTCTTCCACTCTGGACTCTGTATACTCGCCGATAGAAGTTACGTCTCCACCGGCTCTTCGAGCATGAACCGCGGAACGCATGATTTGATTGAAGTCTACAGGGGCAACCCTGCCGCGGTTCAGAGCTTCGGCAATTCTCTCGATTTCTCCCTTTGATGCCGATGCCTCAGCCGCTTTTGCAGTGGCAATCGGCATCTGTACAAGCTGTCTTAGATCATGGCTCGATTGAGCCTGCACGGTCGCGATGAGGAAACTTGTAACGATAACCAAAAGGGATTTGGTTATCAATCGAGTCAGATAACGCTTCATAACTGCCTCCTGTTCATCATTGCCTCCTGTATGTTAGGAGTATCTACGAACGGAATAGTTTTACCTTGTGCTGACGCGGGAGCGGGACACTCTCTCGGCCAGATTGCTGAATGCTTCAT
>JBOGJG010000404.1:0-1176 GCA_050747825.1 Acidobacteriota bacterium
ATACTCGATATTGAAGAAAGGCTTAGGGCCAATCCTGGGGTTGCGGAACTGTCGCAATAGCCTTTGCCCGCCTCGTGCGGGCCTTTTGTATTTGCTCGCTTCTGCGGGCTTTTTTTATTTTCGGAGGAAAATCATGCAAAGACTCTTAACGGTTCTCTCACTCCTGATCCTGATCGCCTTCGCGGCTCTCTGGGCGCAAAAGGCGGTCCTGAACACGCCCATCGATACTGGCCAGGTCACGACTGCGGACGTCCAATCCATCACACTGGAGTTCTCCTACGACGCCGCGGCCAATCAGTACACGTTCTCGGAGGTCCGGATCTCTGCGATCGAGGGTGAGATCCTGGACGATGGTCAGGAGGGTGAACGATTCAAGATTATCCAAGGTCGCGGGGAAGGTTATTCGATTGCCGCCGCAGATTTGCCGGCAGCCGTTAAGAATCTCATCGACGGGCTGAAGGATAAGGCGGTCAGGAACTACGTGGCCAAGCGTGGATATCAGGCGACGGTGGAATGAGCATACCAGACCATGAATCCATGGTGGTGCGCCACGACGAGCAGATCAAGACCCTCTTCCGGGCCACGGCAGACATCGCCAGATCCGTCGAGCGGCTCGCCGAGCTGCAGCGAGAAGGCCAGCAGCATTATTCAAGCGAAGTGAAGTCCGAGCTGCAGCTGCTGGCTGCCATCACGAGGGAACACGCCGGGTTTCAAAATCAACTGAAAGGCCGCTACCTGATCATCGGCGCTCTGGTCCTGACCGCCCTCCAGGTCCTGATCGCGGTCGCCATCACCAAGGGAATGCAGTGACGAGGCCACTGACAAGTGTGTAGGAGGTGAATGGACAAATGCTGAGAACCATTGACGATTTGATTCCGGCCGGAATTGATCCGAAGGAGTGGCCGGATATCCATGTCCTGGCCGCCACCCTCTTTGGGGAGAGTCGCGGCGAGAAACTCGAAGTCAAGCTGGCCGTGGGTTGTGTAATCCGCAACCGCTCACAAAACGACGTGCGTTGGGACGGGGTAGATTGGAAGTCCACCTGCCTGAAGGACTGGCAATTCAGTTGCTGGAACAAGAATGACCCGAACCGGATCAAGCTGCTCCGGCCTCTTGATTACGAACCGGCCTACGTGTGGTTGGACTGCCTGGCGGCGGCGCGGATCGTGATGGAAC
>JBOGJG010000405.1:0-8766 GCA_050747825.1 Acidobacteriota bacterium
GGCGACAATGTGGCCGTGACGGTGGAGTTGATTACCCCGATTGCCCTGGAACAGGGACTGCGCTTTGCCATCCGGGAAGGCGGACGCACCGTGGGCGCCGGGGCCATAACCGAGGTTATTGAATAAAGTATGCAGGAGAACATCACGCTTCAGTGCACGGAGTGTAAGCGAAAGAATTATACTTCGACTAAGAATAAGAAGAACGTGACGGAGCGCCTCGAGCTGAAAAAATATTGCCGGTGGTGCCGCCACCATACCCCTCATCGGGAGATTAAATAGCGGTTTTCCAACGCAGGCCAGTAGCTCCAATTGGTAGAGCGCCGGTCTCCAAAACCGGATGTTGGGGGTTCGAGTCCCTCCTGGCCTGCCAAACCGAAGAAACCATATGCTGGAAAGAGTCAAGGAAGCTCCGAAAAATCTGGTCTCCTTTTACGGTGACGTAAAATCGGAGCTGAAGAAAGTATCCTGGCCCAGTAAGAAAGAAGTCTACGGCACGACGGTGATCGTGATCGTCACCGTTTTCTTTTTCGGCTTTTACCTTTTCCTGGTCGATCTCGTGCTCCAGTATCTGGTGAATTCGGTTTTCAGGTATTTCCAATGAGCACGACCGCCGCAGACAAGAAATGGTACATCATCCACACTTACTCGGGCTTCGAGCGCAAAGTCGCGGAAAGCCTGATGAGCCGGGTTCAGGTGCATGGACTTCAGGAGAAGATCGGCCAGATCCTGATCCCCACCGAAGATGTTGTGGAAATGAAAAGCGGGAGGAAAGTAGTCACTTCCAAGCTTTTCTTTCCGGGGTACATCCTGGTGGAGATGGAAATGAATGATGAGACCTGGCATCTGGTGCGCGATACTCCCAAGGTGACAGGGTTTGTCAGCCAGGGCAATCAACCCACCCCCCTGACCGACGAAGAGGTAAACGAAGTGGTCCATCGCGTTTCCACGGCAGGAGAGAAGCCGAAGCCCAAATTCGTCTTCGAAAAAGGCGAGACCGTCAAAATCATCGATGGTCCCTTCTCCAACTTTACCGGTCTGGTCGAGGATGTGAATCTGGAGCGGAGCACGGTCAAGGTGATGGTGACCATTTTTGGAAGGGCGACGCCCGTTGAGCTGGAATTTATCCAGGTGGAGAAGATTTAAATCAATGGCCAAGAAGATTATCGGACTGATCAAACTGCAGATTCCGGCCGCCAAGGCGACTCCGGCCCCCCCGGTGGGACCGGCCCTGGGACAGCACGGGGTTAACATCATGGACTTCTGTAAGGCCTTCAATGCCAAAACTCAGGCCCAGGAAGGACTGATCATTCCAGTCGTTATTTCGGTTTATCAGGATCGCAGTTACAGCTTCATCACGAAAACACCGCCGGCGGCTGTGCTTTTGAAGCGAGCGGCTGGAATCGCCAAAGGCTCGGCTGAGCCGAACAAAACCAAGGTCGCTCAGGTGACTATGAAGCAGGTCGAAGAGATCGCCAAGACGAAGCTCCCCGATTTGAACGCCAATGACATCGAGGCGGCCAAGCAGATCATCTTGGGCACGGCTCGGAGTATGGGCCTGGAGGTTAGAGAGTAGTCGTTTAGGAAGGTGAACCATGTCAGGAAAGAAATTTGAAGGGGCGCAGCAGAAAGTCGAGCAGCGCGAATACAACCTCGAGGATGCCGTCAGTTTAATGAAGGACCTTAAATTCGTTAAATTTGACGAAACCGCCGAAATCGCGCTGCGTCTCGGAGTCGATCCCAAGCATGCCGATCAGATGGTGCGCGGTACCGTCGTCCTTCCAAATGGCCTGGGAAAGTCCGTCCGCATCTGTGTGATCGCTTCCGGTGAGAAGGTGAAGGAGGCGGAAGAGGCCGGCGCCGAGTTCTTCGGCGGCGAGGATATCGTGGCCAAAATTCAGGGCGGATGGATGGATTTCGACGCCATTGTGGCCACGCCCGATATGATGAAGTCCGTGGGTAAGCTGGGAAAGGTGCTCGGGCCTCGCGGACTGATGCCCAATCCCAAAGCGGGTACGGTAACGTTTGACGTGGGCAAGGCCGTTCAGGAGATCAAGGCTGGTAAGGTCGAGTTTCGCGTTGATAAGAGCGGAATCATTCATGCTCCTTTCGGCAAGCTTTCCTTCAGCCCCGATAAGCTGGTTGAAAACGCCCGCAGCCTCATCGAAGCGGTCCTTCGCTCCAAACCCGCCGCCGCTAAGGGTAAATATGTCAGGAGTATTTCGGTCTCTTCGACCATGGGCCCAGGCATTAAGATCGATAGCAGTCAGGTGGAAGGCAAATAGCGATGACCAAAGCAGAAAAAGCTCAGGAAATTGAACAGTTACATCAGACTTTTCGGCACACTAAAAGCGTTTTGCTCATCAACTTCTCCGGCCTTGACGTGGCGGATGCCACCGAACTGAGGCGCAAAGTTGCTAAAGTCAAAAGCGGCTATCGTGTGGTCAAAAACACGCTGGCTTTGCGGGCGGCTGAGAATACGTCCCTCCAGCAATTGAGGGAGCATTTCGACGGGCCCACGGCAATCGCTTACACAGCCGAAGATCCCGTGGCTTTGGCCAAGGCCCTGACTGATTTCTTGAAGACTCGCCCCGAGATGGGTTTTAAGGCGGGAGTGCTGGATCAGGTAGCCTTGACATCCAAGCAGGTGGAAGACCTGGCGAGCATGCCCAGCCGTGAGGAGTTGCTCTCAAAACTCATTTATTTGCTGAACTCCCCTCTGATCCGGCTGGCCGGCGCGCTGAAGTCGCCGCTCAGAGACATGGTGTCGGTGTTGGCCCAATGGGAGAAAGTGAAAAGCGAATAACGAAATGATGAAATTCATCCGGAGGAATAAGTAAATGGCTATTAGCAGACAAGACGTGCTGGGTTGGATCGCATCGGCTTCCATCCTGGAGATCAACGAGCTCGTCAAAGAAATGGAAGAAAAGTTTGGTGTTAGCGCAGCCGCCATGGCGCCCGTAGCCATGGCCGGCGCACCGGCTGCGGCTGGCGCAGGAGCCGCTGCAGCGGCCGAAGAAAAGACCGAGTTTGAGGTGGTTTTGACCGCCGTCGGCGACAAGAAGATCAATGTCATTAAGGCTGTTCGTGAAGTCACCAGCCTCGGTTTGAAGGAAGCCAAGGATCTCGTTGAGGGCGCTCCCAAGACTGTAAAAGAGGCCGTCAGCAAGGAAGAGGCCGAGGGAATCAAGAAGAAGTTCCAGGAAGCCGGAGCCACGGTCGAGATAAAGTGAAGAGAAGTGAAGAGTGAAGAGTGAATAGTGAAGAGTGGAAGGGCGTGGTTCTTAATTGCGAACAATGTCGGCCCCTGTGAGTTCACTATTCACTATTCACTCTTCACTATTCACTCCTTTTCACTCTTCCTTGCAACTGATAGAGAACCTGTGCTATCTTGACTAACAGGTGGCAAAAAAGTAAACTTATTATTTTGCTGATAAAGGGGGAGAAGTGTCCCCTTTATTTTTTTGGGCCACAGTTTTGAACTTGGCAAGTGCTATTGCTTCTGCTCTCGCTGATCCTTTGTCTTCCTTGATTGTATCCAGAAGGGGGCCGTGTCTCTTGCCAGCAGTTAACTATTAACTACCTTACGGGGAGCTTTCAGGCATGTCTGATTTCGTGAAAAACGTATATAGAGAAAGACATAATTTTGCAAAGATAAAGACCGTTTTTCCGATCCCGAATCTGCTCGAAATACAGAAGCAGTCTTACCAGCGCTTCCTTCAGATCGATCTGCCTACGGCGCAGCGCGAGGATACCGGACTTCAATCGGTATTCAATTCCGTCTTTCCGATCACCGACTTTCGAGGGACCTCGTCCCTGGAGTTCGTTGATTACTCCATCGGAGAGGAAGGCGAGCTGAAGTATACGATCGAGGAGTGTAAGGAGCGGGGGATGACCTATGCCGTTCCTTTGAAGGTGACGATTCGACTGGTGGTCTGGGATAAGGATCCGGATACGGATGTAAAAACAATCCGCGACATCAAGGAGCAGGAGGTCTACTTCGGGGACATTCCTCTCATGACCGAAAACGGTATCTTCATTATTAACGGCACCGAGCGCGTTATTGTGAGCCAGTTGCACCGCTCGCCAGGTGTATTTTATGAGTCGGGGGCGCAGAAATCCTATTACCTGGCCAAGATCATTCCGTACCGCGGGTCCTGGGTTGAGTTCGAGTACGACAATAAGAACCTTCTGTACGTGCGCATTGACCGCAAGCGAAAATTTCTGGCGTCCACTTTTCTGCGTGCTCTTGGACTGAATACCGACGAGGACATCCTCAGGGCCTTCTACAAGGTCTCCAACATTCGAATCGCTGAGAACCAACTCTTCTGGAAGCTGGATGAGAACCTGGTCGGGACGAAGCTGAGCAAGGATATCCCGGATCCGAATAAGAAGAAGGAAATTCTGGTAACCGCAGGGCGGAAGGTCACCAACACGGCTTTCGCCCAAATGAAGAAAGCGGAAGTTGAGGAGATCGAAATCGGAATTGAGGACCTCACGGGAGCCTTTTCTATGGGCGAGGTCCTGGACCCATCTTCGGGAGAGATTCTGGTGGAAGCCAATTCCGAGATCAGCGGGGGTGTCGTCAACAAGCTGATTGAAGCGGGACTGACCGACTTTGCAGTCTTTTTCCCGGAAAAGGATGAGATCGGGACCACGCTTTCCGCCACCCTGAAAAAGGATACCATTAATAACACCAACGAGGCCTTGATCGAAATTTACCGCAAGCAGCGTCCCGGTGATCCTCCCACCATCGAGACCGCCACCGCGCTTTTCCACGGTATGTTTTTCGATCCTCGCAAATACGATTTTTCACGAGTGGGGCGTCTGAAATTCAACATCAAGCTGGGCCTGGATACACCTCTGGACGAACGCACACTGTCGCCTCAGGATTTCCATGAGGTGATCTCGTATCTGCTGAAGCTGCAGAGGAATATCGGCTCGGTCGATGACATCGATCATCTGGGCAACCGGCGCGTGCGGGCCGTGGGCGAGCTGCTGGAGAATCAATTCCGAATCGGGCTGGTCCGCATGGAGAGGGCCATTAAGGAAAAAATGTCCGTGCATCAGGAAATGGCCACGGCCATGCCCCACGATTTGATTAATGCCAAGCCGGTGATGGCCTCCATCCGGGAGTTTTTCGGCAGCAGCCAGCTTTCACAGTTCATGGATCAGACCAACCCGCTCTCCGAAATCACGCACAAGCGCAGGCTCTCGGCCTTAGGTCCCGGGGGACTGAGCCGCGAGAGAGCCGGTTTCGAAGTTCGCGACGTGCACCCCACTCATTATGGCCGTATCTGCCCGATCGAGACCCCAGAAGGCCCGAATATCGGTTTGATCTCATCCCTGAGCTGCTATGCGCGCATCGATGAGTTCGGGTTCATCGAATCTCCCTACCGGAAGGTGCTGGATGGAAGAATCGTGGACTTCGTTCAGATTACTTCTGCCGGAGGAACTCAGTTCAAAGTCGGTGCAGCCTATCCTGAAGAAGAGGTGGAGGCTGTCAACAAGAAGCTGGGCAAGGGCAAAAAGCGGGCCACTTATGAGTCGCATGCTTTCTATTTGACCGCCTGGGAAGGAGACAAGCACGTCATCGGCCAGGCCAACATTGACCTGGACGAGAAGCAACGGATCGTGAGGGAGCGCGTGAGTGCCCGTTATCAGGGTAACTTCGTATTCGTCCCCAAGGAGGAAATCGAGTTCGTGGACGTCAGTCCCAAGCAGTTAGTCAGTGTGGCGGCCAGTCTTATCCCCTTCCTGGAAAACGACGACGCCAACCGGGCGCTGATGGGGTCCAACATGCAGCGTCAGGGCGTTCCTCTGGTCCATGCCGAAGCGCCTTTCGTAGGGACGGGCATGGAGTACATTTCCGCGCGTGATTCCGGTTCAGTGCTGCTGTGCCGAAAAGATGGAATCGTGGACAGCGTCGATGCGGAAAGAATCATCATTCGTGCTCTGTCCGTGGAGAAAGGTGAAACCCGTGAAGCGGGTGTCGATATCTACAAGCTGATCAAGTTTAAGCGCTCCAATCAAAATACCTGTATCAACCAGAAGCCGCTGGTCAGGCAGGGAGACCGGGTGTACAAAGGCCAGGTGCTGGCTGATGGACCCTGCACTCAAATGGGCGAATTGGCTCTGGGTAGAAACGTCCTGGTGGCTTTTATGCCCTGGAGAGGTTACAACTTCGAAGATGCCATTCTGGTCAGCGAAAGGCTGGTTAAGGAAGACCTGTACACTTCCATCCATATCGAGGAACTCGAAATCGAGTCCCGGGACACCAAGTTGGGCTCCGAGGAAATTACCCGCGATATTCCCAACGTGAGCGAATCCATCCTGGCCGACCTGGATGACAGCGGAATTATTCGGATCGGCGCCGGCGTCGAGCCGGGAGACATTCTGGTCGGAAAAGTCACGCCCAAAGGTGAGACCCAGCTCACGCCTGAAGAAAAGCTGCTGCGAGCCATCTTTGGAGAAAAGGCGGGAGAGGTCAAGGACGCCTCTCTATACGCGCCTCCAGGCATCGAGGGAACGATTGTCGATGTGAAAATCTTCTCCCGGAAAGGCGTGGCCAAAGACGCCCGCGCTCAGCAAATCGAGGATGAGGAACTCAAGCAAATGGCGAAAGACCTGGAGGATGAGATCCGGATCCTGCGAGAAGAAAGCATCAAGAACACCATCCATGTGCTGGAAGGCAAAAAGGCCAAATCCAAAGTTTCCGACGGGCAGGGCATCGAGATCGCCAAGAAGGGCGCCACTCTGGATCGTAAGAGCCTTGAGAAGCTCACCTTCATTGAACTCAGGAAGGTGAAAGTCGATGATGCACAGGCCGGGAAGGAGATCTCGGAAATTGAAGAAATGACCGAGAAGAAGGTTAAGACGCTTCGCTCTGTGCACGAGGAACGGCTCGAAAGAACGAAGAAGGGGGATGAGCTTCCCCCGGGCGTGATCAAGATGGTCAAAGTCTATGTCGCCATGAAGCGCAAGCTTTCGGTAGGTGACAAGATGGCCGGACGTCACGGCAACAAAGGCGTCATAGCCCGCATCCTGCCCGAGGAAGATATGCCCTACCTGCCGGACGGAACTCCTGTCGAAATCGTCCTCAACCCCCTGGGCGTGCCCTCCCGCATGAATGTCGGACAGGTACTGGAGACGCATTTGGGATGGGCGGCCAAGGTGCTCGGCCTCCATTACGCAACGCCCGTATTTGACGGAGCCCGCGAGCATGAGATCAAGGATGAGCTCACAAAAGCCGGCTTGCCTACTTCCGGTAAGACAGAGCTTTACGATGGTATGTCCGGCGAGGCTTTCGACCAGAAGGTAACCGTGGGCTACATCTACATGCTCAAGTTGAGCCACCTGGTCGATGACAAGATCCATGCCCGTTCAATCGGTCCCTACAGCCTGATTACCCAGCAGCCGCTTGGAGGTAAGGCTCAGTTCGGAGGTCAGCGCTTCGGCGAGATGGAAGTCTGGGCGCTGGAGGCCTACGGCGCCGCCAACATTCTGCAGGAACTGCTGACGGCCAAGTCGGATGACGTCCAGGGACGTGCCAAGATTTATGAGGCTATTGTGAAGGGCGAGACCACTTATAACCCGGGCATTCCAGAGTCCTTTAATGTCCTGATCCGGGAACTGCAGTCGCTGGCTCTGGACGTCGAGCTCATTGAGAAGCCTAAAAGGAAATTGCGGCGCCGTTCTGAGCTTTTGGTACAGGCCGAGGCAGCCCTGACCGGAGCCGGCACAGCCGACGTCCAAAGTGTTGAGTAAAAAGTGAATAGTGAAGGCTCCCAGTCACTTTTCACTATTCACTTTTTACCATTCACCTCAGAGGAGGAATCTTGAGAATATTTCGAGATCAAATCGATAAAAGTCAGTTGTTGAAAAATTTCGAGGCCATTCGAATTGGCCTCGCTTCTCCCGAAAAGATCCGCTCCTGGTCCAGCGGCGAGGTGACGAAACCCGAGACCATAAATTACCGGACCTTCAAGCCCGAACGTGACGGGCTCTTTTGCGCCCGCATATTTGGTCCGGTCACCGACTGGGAGTGCTTGTGCGGCAAGTACAAGCGGATGAAGCACCGTGGCGTCATCTGCGATAAGTGCGGCGTCGAGGTGACGCTTTCCAAGGTCAGGCGCGAGCGACTGGGCCACATCGAGTTGGCCAGTCCCTGCTCGCATGTGTGGTTTTTCAAGGGATTACCAAGTCGCATCGGCCATCTGCTGGATATCACTTTGCGCGACCTGGAAAGAATCCTTTACTTCGAAGCTTATGTCGTAGTGGACCCGGGTGACGCTCCGCTCAAGGAAAAGGAGCTTCTGACCGAGGACAGGTATCGCTCACTGCAGTCCGAGTTTCCGGGCCGCTTCGAAGCGGGCATGGGGGCCGAGTCGATCAAGGAACTGCTGCGCCGTCTCGATGTGGATTCGCTGTCCATTGACTTGCGCTTCCGCATGAAAAACGAGACCTCCCAATTGAAGCGCCTGAAGTATTCCAAGCGCCTGAAAGTAGTCGATGCCTTCCGCAAGTCGGGCAATAAGCCCGAGTGGATGATCATGGACGTGATTCCGGTAATTCCGCCCGAGCTGCGTCCGCTGGTCCCTCTGGATGGCGGCCGCTTTGCCACTTCGGACCTGAACGACCTGTACCGCCGCGTCATCAACCGCAATAACCGGCTCAAGAAGTTAATGGAGCTGCGGGCTCCCGAGGTGATCATCCGCAATGAGAAGCGCATGCTGCAGGAAGCCGTGGATGCTCTATTTGACAACGGCC
>JBOGJG010000406.1:0-1039 GCA_050747825.1 Acidobacteriota bacterium
GCAACTCCTCCTTGCGAACGTCAAAACGCCGCTCCATCGGCAGGGCTCCTTCCTGGAGAGAACATTCATCCGTAAACACCTTCTATCACAGAGCTTGCCTGCGTGCTAGACAGATTAGACAGCCGAACTAATGACAGCCACACTCACCGTATCCATGTTTCTTCGAAGAAGAGGGTGGAAGTGGATCATTGATGGACCTCAAGTGGAGTTGTCTCGGATCTGGAAGTGTCTTGCGATCGACACCTGGTGCAGGAAACCACTTCCACTCGTCATATGAATAGAACCTAGTGGGGATGCTGAGCCCTGAGAATGGGATCGGAATGCCCCCGTAACGAATGGGCCCAGTGCTTGCGCATACTGATGACTGTGTATCCTTTGCGATCTGTTCACAGTATGCGGTATCCTGCCCAACGTTGCATCCACCAAGGATGAGTTTGGCATCCTGATCGAGAAACGGAGCGAGCGCTCGGAAATCCTCGAGCGACAGCCCCTTCCCTCCCATTCCCTGGATGAACTGTCCCGGAATTGGCCTCCCAGCCGCATCAACTACGTTTCCGCCGTGATCAGCGATTACGAGAAGGTCAAGGGGTCCGTGCTCCCTGACATACTCGCGAATCACATCAACAGGCAACTGTCCCGGTTTCACGCCAAGGACATTGTCACGTTTCGGATCGTTGTAGTAGGCCTCGCCGATCGTTTGAAAGTGATTCTGGAAGAGGGTTTCGGGGTGCAGGTAAAGGGTAACCGGGTCCCAGGCATCCAAGCCAAGTGGGTCGATATAAGTCGTCGGGCTGTTGCCGACGTATCGGGCCAGGTTCTCATCTCGGCCTTCGAAGCCGATCGGATCCTCGCTCAGCCAGCGGCCGACTGCCGGGTCATACCAGCGGTGCAGGTTCCACTGCAGGCCCGTGTCGGGATCGCGGTAGCGGCCCGTCCAGGCCAGCAGCGGCTGCAGCGCGCTATTCGTCTGGCTGGTGATGTTGCCGAAGCTGTCGTACCGCAGGTGGTTGACAACGGTCGTCGCGTCCGTCCCCGCGTT
>JBOGJG010000407.1:0-2683 GCA_050747825.1 Acidobacteriota bacterium
CCATTGGCGATGATGTGCCGACCGGAGACTTCCGTCCCCTGTTCTCCTCCTGAAGTTCACGTTCGCCTTGTGGACTTCGAAGATGATCGGGGAATTGATTCACCGGCGCTTCGGGATCAAACTGAGCAAGGCCTCGGTTTGTCGATTGCTGAATCAGTTGGGACTGACTCCGCAGCGGCCCGTGTGGAGAGCCTATCAACAGCGGCCCGAGGAAGTAAAGGGCTGGCTGGAAGAGGAGTACCCACGCATCAAAGCGGAGGCGCAACGCCTGAAGGCCCGGATCTTCTTCGGAGATGAAGCCGGAGTGCGCTCGGATCACCACGCCGGGACCACCTGGGCGGCCCGGGGGAAGACTCCAGTGGTGAGCAGCACCGGGGCGCGATTCGGAGTGAATCTCATCTCGGCTGTGAGTGCCCAGGGGGAGTTTCGTTTCATGCTCGTGACGGGGCGAGTGAATGCCGGGGTGTTCATCGAGTTCATCAAACGATTGATGTATAATGCGGACCGTCCCATTTTCCTGATCGTGGATCGTCATCCCGCGCACACAGCGGTTAAGGTGAAGAAGTATCTGGAGAGCATCCAGGATCGGTTCCGCCTCTTCTACCTGCCGCCCTACTCGCCGGAATTGAACCCTGATGAGCGTGCGTGGAATGATCTCAAGAACAACGCCATCGGCAGGCAGTTCCTTACCGACGCTGAAACACTCAAGAAGAAAGTGATCGGGTTTCTGCGTTTCCTCCAGAAATCACCTCGACGAGTCCGGGCTTACTTCCTAAACGAAACAACCAAATACGCGGCTTAACACAGTCTGTGTGTACATTCTATTATGAGACGGTTAATAACTGGATTCCTATACCCACTAATAATAGAAATCGGTTTATCACAAACCAGTGTTCGCGTCTTTTCCAGCTTGGTCAGCAATCTGTCCTGAATGATTGCCCATGTGTAATCACCCGTGTTGAGTTCTTCAAAGAAAAAGTGTGCCGAGGACTTTGATTGGGTGAAATCTACACAATAAGGAATAGGCATCCACGATCTGCAGAACCGTACTGGTCAGTTGTCCAGACACCGGGGATGGTCTGTTCTGCTCCATCGTTGAACCGGTATTTTACTTCGATCGGCGCATTTGGTGCCTGGTAAATCTGCACGACATAAGAGGATGGCCGGGGAACAGTTCGGGGCCGAATATCGGTTTCCTTACCAAGAGCAAGACTTACCGTTTCTGGTTAACAGAAGAGGGCTGAGATTGGCTGAGATGTCGATCACCAAGAAATCAAGAAAACAATATCACCGTCGAGTAAGCCTCAATTACGGCTTAAGTTGATCCAGTTTATGTACAGAAATCTTCCCACAATATGCTGTGCCCTCTGTGACCACAACCTTGAAAGGAAGATCGACAAAATCCACCTGACGTGTTGGGGTTCCATCTTCATAGAATGTCGGCTTCCTTTCCGCGAAATTCGGCAACGTGATCCGAAAACTGCAGGAAGACTGCTGAGGAAGGATACCTTTCCTGGAATCACTTGTGTCCCACACATAGTGCATGTACGGTGTCTCCTCAATAAAATGGTAAATACCCTCCCAGCCACTCGGGCCTTCAATTGTGCTGGGAATATTCCACTGAGAGCTCCGTAATGACCTTGTCTGGGCCCCTCCAAAGCTGATGTGAATAATAGGGGAGGTCGTCAGGTTGGTAATAAGAAAGACATAGGAAGGAGAGTCTGCCGTGATCTGCTGGGCAGTGATCCGAACCAGGGAGGTGTTCTCCACGCACTTGCCCTGCCCAGCCACCGGCTCTGAATAAAAGAAGGCAACGTGCCACATCAAGACAAGAACTACAAAGCCGATTCTACTCATATCTTTACCTCATGGTGTGTAGGAAAAATGAACTGGATCTCCCGGAACTGGTCGCGAAAGGTCGCATCCAGAAGCAAGCGTGTCGATATCATAGCCTTGCGGAAGACTCCACGTCGCATCAAAAGCAGTCCCTGAGCTGTGGTGCGATGTCGCCGCTGGTTGGAAGACCAGATCATGCAGATTCCACTCAGCCTCAACGTTCTGTCTTACTGAAGTGCACTGCCCCTGCGGCCAGGCACTAACGATCTGGTATTTGTCCCAGACTTCACGCAAGTGATCCTGATAATCTTGTGGCCGATACGCCGATGTCACTGTTAGGCTTCCGCCAGCGTTCGATACCGCGGTTTCCAAACATGCCAACGCAGCCTGGGTTGGAGACGTCAGATTTGCAGTGTCCACCCCGTATGGATCAGGAGAGAAGGGCTCGATCACCCCAGTTTCACACACATCTATCCCCGCGCCGGTAGCAACAGCGACTACAATAGCCACGCATGCCCCATCGTAAGCTACGGTCTCTTCCCAGCTGGCCTGTATGCCTGTACTGCCCACACCGACGCAGTTCAGCCAACCTGTCTGGTTTGTTGTCACCACGGATGTATCACCGGAGGACCAGGTGCTGTCGTAGGTCTGATCGTAAGGACCAAAAATGGCCCCGGTGCAGTTGTCTTTCAGCCGCTTGAAGGGAGTAAAGAGTCTTCCCTGATTCCCAATCACTTCGATGGCCGAGCCAGGGTCCATCCAGCGGTCGTGACCAATCAGCCCTCCACAGCAGGGGCCGCCGCAGCTAAAGCTGTGCGCCCTTCCTCGAGCCAGATCGGCAATCTCG
>JBOGJG010000408.1:0-5015 GCA_050747825.1 Acidobacteriota bacterium
CCTCTTTTCGGGGATGAAAAGAGGTGACCGTCCCCCAATTTTCCCCCTATTTCAGCGTGCCCATGTAGGCGATGAGGTCGGCCAGTTCCTGTTCGGAAAGCACCCCGACCAGGTTGGGCATCGCTGAAACGGGGTCGCGCTTGAGTTCGGACAGGTCGGCCTTGGGGAAGTTTCGCCGCGCTCCCGAGAAATCGCGGAGGGTCACCTGTTCGGTGCTGCCGGCCACGATCATGCCGCGAACCTCCTCTCCTGATCTGGTTTTCAAGATCCAGGTGGTATATTCCGGCGCCATTCCCGCGCTCGGATTGATGACCGCATCGAGCAGTCCGTGGCTGCCGAATTTATTACCGATCTTGGCCAGGTCAGGCCCCATCTTCTCAGGCCCTTCGCCCAGGCTGTGACAGACCGAGCACTGGCCTTTTCCGAAGAAGACCTTAAGGCCTTCCCCGGTACGCCCCTGTACGCGCAATAGAAAGCCCCGCGGGTTTTGCAGCAGCTCCTGGCCGGCTGTTGTAAACATGGGCAGAACCTGCTGAGCGCGCTGCTTGATTTGCAGGTGGCGACTGCCGTTGACGGATATGACCGCCGTGGCTTGCAGTTCCACAGGAAGTTGCCCACTTTCGGCCAGATCCAGCAGCAGGCTTTGCCCGGGTTCGGAACGGCCCAGAGCGCGAACGGCCTCGCTGCGCAGCTCGTTGGCTGTGTCACTCAGAATCAAGGCCTGAAGAGCCTGGTGTGAGGAGTGATCCTCGGATGAACCCATCCCCCGAACTGCCGCCATTTGCAGCTCTAGAGGTCCCTGATCCAGCAGACGTTTCAAAAACGAGTCACCCTCTGGCGTGCCGAGCGGCCCAATGACTTCGAGGGCCGAAGCGCGGACTTCCAGTGAAGCTTCCGGAGATTCGGCCAATTCTAAAAGGTCGTCAGTATACTGAGGATCTCCGAGATCGCCAATGAGGTCGAGCGCCTTGAGTCGTACGCCTGGCATCTGCAGGGCCGCGCGGATTGCTGGGACAATTTCGGGCGATTGCCGAATCCCCCTCCAAAGGCTGAACAATTGTTTAATCAGGCGCCCGGCCGCCTTGGAGCGCACACTGTCCGGAGCATCACTGACTGCGATTTCGGACAGGAATTCCCCCAACTCGGGTGAGGGCAGGACCCCTAGGGCCTCAACGGCTTCTTCCCTTTGGCTGGAGCTCAGAGAGCTATCCCGGGCGGCTGACTTCAAGAAGTCTACGGCCGCAGACGGACGCAATACCCAGATCAAGCGGGCCAGCCGGCTGTCCCATCGATCGGAAAAAGCCTGGCGGAGCCGATGATAGAGTTGATTTTCCTTACCCTGCGCTCCAATGGCCAGCGCTTCCAGATACCAGCGGTCTTTCCCGCCGTACTGGAGTGCCAGCTCGAGCAGAGGGCCGACCGACTGCTCGGCGCTCAAGTCGCGCAGCCCAAGCGCGATCTGGCGCCGCACCTGTGGGGAAGAGTCGTGCAGAAGGGGCTGCACCACACTGGCGAAATCCGGATGGTTTTCCTTTAATATGCGAACGGCCAATAGCCGGAACCTGTCGTCTACTGATTTCACTTCAGCCAGGACCTCCTCCAAGCCGTTGGGGCCGGCGGCACCCAGCAGCCAAAGGGCCCGGGCTTTAAGCACCCCGTCACCACGCTCAACCAAGGTGGCCAGCTCCGGGACACTCCCGGTCCCCATTTCGCGGAAACGGGAATGAGCCAGATAACGTACAGACTGAGCTGGTGAAGCGAGAGCTTCAGCGCGTCCCTTTGCTGTAGAGAGATCGATTTCGGGCCGCGCCGTTCGGTGGCCGGGGGGCGCCAGGCGGTAAATGCGGCCCCGCTTGGTATCTTTCATCTGGTGGCCACCCACTACCGGGTCATACCAGTCGGCAATAAACACCGTACCGTCATGGGCAACCACCAGGTCGGAGGGCCGGAACCAGGTATCAGAGCCGTCTACAACAACCTCCATCGAAGCCCTGAATCCGGCTCCATCAGGAGTGACCTCGTAGTGGCGCAAGACGCGCGGGCCGTTGTCCACGTGAAGCAGGCCTCCGTGGTAGCGCTCCGGCAGCAGCGTGCCTTCGTAAACGACAATGCCGCACGGAGAGCCCGCTCCGGTGCGAAGAAGCGTGGGCACGACCCCCGGATCCTCCTGGTGAAAATGGCTGCCCCTGTCCTCACGCCAACGTCTCCCTTGCGGTCCCCAGAAGCCGTGGTTTCCACCTTCCATCACATAATTGATGCGCACCCACTCATTGCCGTCATCGTCATTGTCCGACTGCCAGATGTTGCCGAAGGAGTCGATCGCCAGTTCATAGGGGTTGCGGAAGTTGTGCCCGATCACTTCCAGTCCCGTGCCGTCTGGGCGCACTCGAAGTGCCGAACCTGCAAAGTACTTTTCGCCTGGACCAGAGGTGACGCGCCTACCGCCGCGATCGGTGACATCCAGCCCTTGATCGCCATTGTTGAAGTAGTAGTAGCCGTCAGGTCCATAGACGACCGCATGGACTCCATGATCGTGGTCTTCACCGCCCCAGCCAGTCAGGAAAACTTCGCGGTTGAGAATCTTGTCGTTCTCATCTTTCGTGTACACGATGACGTCGGGGGACTGCGAAACGAGGACCTTATTTCCCAGCACAGCAATGCCCAGAGGGGAGCGCAGAGAAGGGTCCTGCACAAAGACTTTCGTCTTCTCGGCTCTCCCATCTCCGTCGCTGTCCTCCAGGATGGTAATGCGGTCACCTTTCTCGCGGTAATCAGGCTGCTTGAAGAGTTGCCGGCGGTAATTAACCGCCTCCGTGATCCAGATGCGGCCACGCTCATCGATATCCATATTGGTTGGATTGATAACATCAGGATCGGAAGCCCAAAGAGTAATCTCCAATCCAGGCGGCGTATGCAGTTGCTGGACGGTTTCCTGGGGGCTTTGCTGAGAGCTGGACCGTATTCCGGCAAAAATGCAGATGCCAACGAAAAACAGAGGGACCAGAGCCGGACGTCGCATTGGCGAATGCTACCATAACTTTGCTAGAATGCAGGCAAAGTAAGGAGGAAGAGAGCTATGAAACAAGTTTTGTTGATTCCTTTATTCTTTGCGCTATTGTTTGTGGGCTGTGGGGCCGAGCAGCCGGATGACGCAGGCGCAGCAGCCGAAGGGGAGGCCGCCGCTGCTGAAGAAGCGCACATGGAAGGGAGCGCGACGGAATCTGCAGGCGCGACCCGAGGCAGCGCGCAGGCGACAGTGAACGGCGCCAATGTCACCGTGGATTACGGAAGACCGGCTCTGCAGGGGCGAGACATGAAAGCACAGGCCGACGTAGGTTTCGTATGGCGCCTGGGAATGAATGAGGCGACCACACTGGAAACCAACCAGGACCTGAAATTTGGCGGCACCACTGTGCCGGCCGGCAAGTACACTATTTTTGCCAGGAAAACGGGAGCCGAAGAGTGGCACCTGGTCTTTAATTCCGAGCTCGGCCAGTGGGGGGCCTTCAAGCACGATCCTTCCCAGGATGTCGCCGAAGTTCCGCTCCAAGTCTCAACTGCTGCTGAAAGCGCTGAAGTTCTGACTATCAATGTGAATGAGACCGGGCAGAACAGCGGTGAGATCGTGATTATTTGGGGAACGGATCAATTGGAAGCCGACTTCACAGTTTAATAATGAGCGACGATTTCAACCACTGGCCGCATTCACGACGCAGTTTTCTGGGCCAGCTGGCGGTGGGCGCCACAGCAGCCGGCCTCTTGCCTTCGGTCGAAGCTTCGCGTCAGTCCAAGCCTGCTGTTGACGCCGGCAAAATTAAAATCTGTATTTTTTCAAAGCACCTTCAGTGGCTGCCTTATGAGGGCATGGCCGAAACGGCAGCGGAACTGGGATTCGAGGGCGTCGATCTGACGGTTCGTTCTAACGGCCACGTTTTGCCCGAGCGGGTAGAGACGGACCTGCCGAAAGCGGCCGAAGCGGCCAGGAAGGCCGGCATCGAAATCTCGATGATAACCACGGCTGTCAATGATCCGGAGGATCCGCGCACCAGCGCAATACTGGAGACAGCCGCAGCCTCGAGTATTGGGTACTACCGCCTGGGCTATTTCAAATATCAGCCGGGAACGGATATCCCTGCCCAATTGGCCCGAATCAGGCCTCGAGTCGTGGGTTTGGCAGAGGTGAACCGTCGCTACCGGATCTACGGGGGATACCAGAACCACGCCGGCAGGGACTATGTCGGCGCTCCGCTTTGGGATTGGTGGGAACTTATCAAGGACCTTGACCCGGAGTGGATCGGCTGCCAGTTCGACATCCGGCACGCCACTGTGGAATCCGCCAACGCCTGGCCGATCAATTTTCGTCTGCTGGCCCCTTATACCCGCATTCTGGCCATTAAAGACTTTAAATGGGAGAAGGAGGGCGGGACGTGGAAGGTTACCAACTGTCCCCTGGGTGAGGGACAGGTCGATTTCAAGAGCTTTTTCCGTCTCCTCAAAGATTCGGGTTTCTCCGGCCCCATTTCAGTGCACTATGAATACTCGCTGGGGGGCGCAGAACATGGCGCCAGATCTCTGGACCTCCCCAGGACTGAAGTTCTCGCGGCATTCAAGCGAGATTTGGATGTCTTGAAGGGGTGGGTGGAGGTTGACCACTGACCCCTGACCGCTGACCACTGACCGCTGACCACTGACCGCTGACCGCTGACCGCTGACCGCTGACCACTGACCGCTGACCACTGACCGCTGACCGCTGGACAAAACAAGTAGGTCGAAGAGAATTCAAAACAAGCTACTAGATGATTGATTCCCAATTAACATATCTATAAACAGTCAGTGTTGTATACTACAGTCCTCCTGACCTGCTGAAGCAGGCAAGGAGGGCTGTATGCCATTCGAAAGTCATCGGGGGAGGTTGATACTCAGCCCGGAAGAAAGAGAGAAGTTGGAGACCATCGCTCACGCTCGAACGGAGAAGGCACACAGAATCCAACGGGCGCAAATCCTGTTGAATTACG
>JBOGJG010000409.1:0-11466 GCA_050747825.1 Acidobacteriota bacterium
TCAATGTGGTCGCATGGCCGCCTCAGCATTGCTGATCGGGGAGGAACTCAAGAGTCCCCTCCCCCTTGCAACAGCCGATATCCGACTGGCGAGGGCAACATTGGCAGAACGAGTTGAACTGGTCTGGCTCAGGCCCCTTTATCTGGACTTTGTAGAAGACGCCATCATCTTGTACGACAGGCAAGGATTTTTCGCGCAAGTTCTGGCCAGGCTGAAGCGATAATCGGTCCAGTCTAGCACAACCCGGCCGGCTTTGAGAGGGCGATTTTCATGCGTTCGGCTTGACGTAGCTGAACGCGTCTTCGTATTTGCGGAGGACGACATCCCATGAGTAATTCTTCTCGACATAATCCCGCCCCGCCTGCCCCACCTGCGGATCGATACTCCCCACGATGGTCCTAAACTCGTCAAGACTTGAATACCCGTACCCGCCGCCGGAACGCTCCAGATGGCCTTTCAGCACCGGACTCCCGGCGGCAGCAATCACCGGCTTTCCCATCGCCCAGGCTTCCAGCGCCGCCAGTGACAAGCTCTCTTTTTTAGAAGGGACGATGACTGCGCTGCATCCGGAGATGAGCCGATTCTTCTCCTCTTCGTCCACATAGCCCAGATAATCGACATGCGAGGGGACTGCAATCTGCTTCTGCCCGATGACTTTCAACTGGATAGCGGCCTGGCCGGCAAATTCGAATAATTCTTCACAGCCTTTCCCCTTTTCCACACGGCCGGCGTAAAGAAAGTAACCATCGTCGCGAGACGAGACCGGCTGCAAATCCACGCCAATTCCGATCACAGCATTGGGGATATACGAATTCTGGAAATATCGATGGACAAACTCCCGCTCTTCTTCGGTACTGAAGGCGATGAAACGCGGCAAGTGGAAAAGAGGCTTGAAGGCAGCAAGACGAATTGGGGGTTCGTCATGGGCTGCAGGCATGAGGATCGATTTCTCGGCTACGGCCGGAAAGCCGAAAAAGGTGGGGTAGTAGAGATAGGTGAAGAAGAGAAAAAGGTCGAAGTTGCGGGAATTGCTGGTGATGAATTCGATCAATTCCGGAACTTCGGGGCCTTGGTCGAGGATCCATTGGTATTCATCGAGTATGGAGTGGCTGCGTGTGAAGAGTTTTTGGGATTTGCGACCGAAGCGGGTCCAGCGGCGCTGTGTCTTTACGGGCCAACGAATCACACGGATCCCACGAATCCATTCTTGGCCAGGGGGAAAATGGTTGGCCCATGTCCTATAATCGAGGGCACAAGTGGTGAGAACGGAAATTTCATGTCGGTCCGATAATTTCTCAGCCAGCAGCCGCGCGAGCCGCTCCGCTCCACCAATAACTTCGGTACCATACCTCTGTACCACCAGAGCGATCTTCAATTTCATGGAAATATGATCCAGCGAAAATCTTTCGCCTTCTTAGCAGCCGCGGGACTCATCCTGCTGCTCCTTTTCTTTTCTCATCCTCTCCTTCTCAGGGGTCTCGGTCACCTGGTGGTTTACGAAAACTCCGGATTTGAGAAAGTGGACGCGGTGATCATTCTATCCGGCAGGGAACCCGAACGCGTCCTGCAGGCAGCCGATCTCCTTCTTCAGAACCGCGCGGGCATTGCCCTTCTAACCCGCGAAAAACAAACCAAAGATGATCTCCTACTCCGGAAAATGGGCATCGATCGGTTCAGATCATTCGAGATCAACCACCAAGTGCTCATTTACAAGGGCATCAGCCCGGAAAGGATCGAAATTCTTCCCGGAATCGTAGACAGCACCTGGGACGAAGCTCTGGCCTTCCGAAGTTACCTGGCGACCCATAACATCAAATCTGCCGTGATCGTGACCTCGAGTTTTCACTCCTACCGTGCCCATCTGAATTTCGAGCGCGCTCTTGACGGGCTGGATGTTCATCTCTACAGCCTTCCCTCCAAATACAGCGACTTCGACCCTGACACCTGGTGGAGCCGGCGAGACCAAGCTAAGACTTTGTATATGGAGCTTCCGAGCCTCGCAGCCTTTTTTCTCGGCTTCCGCTAAGTTCGGGGGTCTGCTCGTCAACAACCGCGATTTTCGGCTTCAGCCGAGCGTAACCCGTAAACTCCGGCTCTGTCGCAAGGACCTCGAAAACGACTTCGTTCTCAACCCAATCGTAACAATGCCGAAGGTGATCGCGGCCCGAGTGGAGAGCTGCACTTAAATAGTAATGGGCGGGTCCGAGGTCCATCTCAAACTGGAAACGGGCGCACCATCTTTCTGCTTGCGGTGAAATTCGAACTCCTGAGAGGTAAGTGTTCGTTCCAAAGATATCATTGCCGAGCCGGTCGCGAATTAGTATGCCCACGGCGGGATCCTCAATACGGCCGGTTACGGTTACGCCTACCTCTACGACTGCCTCTTCCCCAGGGAGCAGCACGTTTTTCCTGTTGCCCATTAGGTCCAGTAACTCAACTCGCTCTATTTTCCCCTCATAACTACCGTAGCGCCGGTGGACAGTATCAAAACGACTCGTGAGATTCTGCTTTCCCGCCCGCTCTGCAATCATTGCTACATACTGAGAAGCAACAGCTTCCGGGGGACCTTCGCTTAAGAGTTTCCCTCTATCCAGGAAAAGAGCTCGATCGCAGAGAGTTTTGACAGCGCCGAGATCATGGGAGACAAACACAATGGTGATTCCCTCATTCTGAAATTCCCTGATTTTGGCGATACATCTCTGCTGGAAAAGTAGATCGCCCACTGCTAAAGCTTCGTCGATCAATAAGACATCAGGGTTAACCGAAACGGCTGTCGAAAAGGCCAACCTGACCCACATTCCGGAAGAATAGGTCTTAAGGGGACGATCGATAAACTCTTCCAGTCCCGAGAAATCCAGAACCTGAGGAAGCATTCTGGTGATTTCATCGTTGCTCAGCCCCATCAGGCTGGCAGTCAGGTGCACGTTGGCGCGCCCGCTGAATTCCGGATGAAACCCGATTCCCAGCTCAATAATGGACGCGACGCGCCCCTGAACCTTAACCTGACCACTCGTAGGCTGCATCAACCGGGCGATTATTTTGAGGAGAGTGCTCTTTCCGGAGCCATTCTGACCGACCAAGCCGACCGTTTCTCCTCTCTCAATTTTAAAGCTGATCTCATCGAGGGCGGTAAAATCCCGATGATAGGACTTTCTCCCCCTGACAAAAGCTTCTTTGATCCTGTCTAGCGGCCGTTCATAGACACGAAATTTCTTGACTAGGTTCTCAGCAACGATCATGGCGCTATAGCTCATCGATGAAAGTGTGGTAATAGCGCGTGTAAACGCTATAGCCCATTAGGAATGTTCCCGCTGAAATGCCTGAAAACAATAGAAATCCCGTCAATGAAGGAAGCTCGCCCAGCAGGAGCAGGGAGCGGAAGACATTGGCAGTGTAAGCCAGCGGATTGATGTAAATAAGAAACTGGAGGTTAGCGGGAAGCAAGTGGGCGGGATAGAAGATCGGCGTGGCGTAGAGCCAGATCATCAAGAGCACCCCGACCAGTTGGGCGGTGTCCCTGAAAAAAACGTGCAAAGTGCATGTAATATAGCCCAGTCCCAGGCTGAAAAGCATCAGAATCAGAGCCAGAGGCAAGGCCAGCCCCAGGTAAATGGGCAACTGCTGCTTAAAAACCATTATCGCCACAGCCAGGATCCCGAGAGCAATAAACTCCGTGACCAATGCCGCCACCGCGATTGAAAGCTGTATGGCCTTGGATGGGAACACCAGGTTCTTAATGAGAGCCGCGTGACGGGTCACCGAGACCGTACAATTCTGCACGGTCTCCTGGAAGGCTAAAAAAGGGACCATTCCGGCAAACAAATAAAGGGCAAAGTTGCCCAGTCCTCCTTCGGCGCTGAATCGAATATCCAGCACATAGGAAAAGACGAAGGTCCAGATGAGAAGAGTCATGAGAGGGTTAACTACGCTCCAGAACAGTCCCATGGCGCTTCCGACGTAACGCCCCTGCAATTCACGCAGGGTGAGCTGCCAAATGATGGGGCGAAGACTCAGCATTCTGCCCAGGGAAATCATGATCGGCAGCTATAGTAGCACGTGAAACTAGCAGGCGTGTTTTGCCTCACAACTGCTAAGAGGACGAGGGAGTATAATGGCCACGGATTGCACGAATGAGAAATTCTTGGTTCTCGATAGTTTCCTTTGTATTGGCCGGCACACTGGCTTTTGCCGCAGTTTCGGGCGATCCCGACATTTTTGAAACCGGAACCTGGGTCAAGCACCCGGGGATCACCGTAACCCCCCTATTTTCCGGCGATCCGACGATGTTTACCCTGGCCGGAGATACTCTGGGAAGATTGAACGCCTGGTATCCCAACGGCACGCTGCTCTTTCGCGTCACGATCAACGATCAATCCGCCGCTCTAAGCCTTGGCGGCAACTCCAAAGATTACAACCATTTCGTCGATTCAACTCCTGCCGTGGCTGATATCAATGGCGATGGCGACATGGAGATTTTCGTGGGATCGGGAGACGGCTGGGTTTACGGTCTGGACAATCAGGGAAACTCGCTCCCCGGCTGGCCGCAGTTCACAGGCATCGCCCCTTCCGCAGGCGACCCGGACGGCGACAATACATACGGGATCTTCGGTTCGCCGGCCGTGGCAGACATTGATAGTGATGATACTTTTGAGGTCATTGTGGGGGCTTTTTCCCATCTGATTTACGTCTGGAACGCGGAAGACGGTTCAGTGCATCCGGGCTGGCCGTTCAATAATGCGGACACATTCTGGTCTTCACCGGCTCTGGCCGATCTCAACAACGATGGAGACCTGGAGATTATAGTCGGCGCAGATTCTACGGTGCCGCAAGGCGGACTGCTTCGGGTCTTTTCCCCCGACGGCGACGAAATGCCTGGTTGGCCGCAATTAATTGACCAGGTGATCTGGTCTTCTCCTGCAATTGGAGATATCGATGATGACGGGCAGCTCGAGATCGTTGTAGGAACCGGTATTTTTTATGGAGACGGCCGGGGCGAATACGTCAACGCTTACGAAAGCGACGGCACGCCGGTCACCGGCTGGCCGGTCAGCCTGGAGGACGGAAATTCCTCTACCGACAACCGCGTTTTTTCTTCGCCTGCCCTGGCGGATGTGGATGGAGACGGCCAACTCGAGATCTTCATCGGGAGCCTGGATGGATACCTTTACAGCATCAGTTCCGGCGGAAGCATCCTTTGGAAGTCCACCCCCGCAGGTGAGGGCCAGAATCCCGCGGATTTCGCCATCTTTAGTTCTCCAGCCGTAGGCGACATTGACGGCGATGGCCAATTTGAAGTGGTGGTCGGAGGTGGATGGCATATCACTGCCTTTAATGCGTTAACAGGAGCTAAGAAATCGGGATACCCCATAGAGACGGGATACCCCGATCTGGGAGGAACTCCCATGTTCACCTGGAGTTCTCCCACCATTGCCGATGTGGACGGCGACGGCCTCATCGAATTGCTCATCGGCAACGGACGAAAGGACGAAAGCGGCTACCCGGATGCAGGCGGCGTCCGCGTCTACCATGAATCGGGCAGCGCCGGCACTTCCGACCTTGGGGCTACAGGCGTCTCAAACGACGTCGCTCCCTGGCCCCGGTTCAAACTCAATAACAGGGGGTCCGGTTCTCTAAGCGACGAAGTGGCCGGGTCTCCCGGAGCCGATCTGATCGGATCGCATGGCGTGTCCCCCTTTATAGCCTCGCCCAACGGAGACGGCATAAAGGATTCTGCTCAGATCAGCTTCAGCCTTTCTTCGCCCGACACCATTACGGTCGAGATCAGGAATTTTTCCGGCTCACTGGTGGCAACGCTCTTAAATGCAGCCAACTTGAGCGCCGGAAATCATTTCGTGGTCTGGAACGGAACACTGACGGGAGGAGCCACGGCCAATGACGGCATGTACAGCTATAGAATCCGAGGCGACCTCGCAAACTCCGTCAGTGGTGACCTGGGCATCAACAGAACGGTACCCGAGGTCAATACCAGTTGGTTTTTACCGGAAGGGAGCACGGTGGGCTTCGAGGGTTTTGTTTTGATTCAGAATCCAAATAACCAGACCATCAGCGTAGATGTCACTTTCTTCAAGCAAGACGGCACGACCACGGAAATCACTGAAACGGTTTTGGCGCTGGCAAGGCTTACCGTGCCCATCCATTTACACGTCCCCGATACATTCAGCGTCAGCACTCAGGTGGACGCCACGCTGCCCATCATCGTTGAGCGGGCGATGTACTTCAATGGGCAGCAGTCGGCCCACAACTCGATTGGAGTGACCAGGACGGCTACGGAGTGGTTTTTCCCGGCCAACCGGGCTTTTGCCGGGGATGAGGATTTCATTCTCATTGTCAATCCAAACTCGTCCGGGACCAGCGTCACGGCCAGCTTTTTCCTGGAGGATGCTGAACCTGTGGTTGAGGCGTACACTCTGTCACCCACGAGTCGGTTCACTATACCGGTCCACGGGGTGGTTCCGGGCCGGCGCAGTTCAGTCAAGCTCGAATCCACTCTTGAGGTCGCAGCCGAGCGAGCCTTTTACTTCTCCTCGCGCACAGGAGGCGCCGCCGGAGTTGGAGCCGTATCCCCCAGCCTGACCTGGTATTTCGCTGAAGGAGACACCGTGGCAGATCCATTTGATTCGGACACTTTCTTGGAACTGACCAATACCGGCGGCTCAAGCGCCGCTGTTACCGTCAACTACATGCTCGAAGACGGGACGGTGCTTCCCAAAGGTTATATTTTGGCGGCGCGCAGGCGGACGACCATAGACGTCGCCGGCGAGATTGGCTCCAACCGAAGGTTTTCCATGGTAGTGATCTCTAACGTACCCATCATCGCCGAACGCACCATCTTTTCCGGAAACGACGTAGGGGATACGATCGGATCGCCGACCCCGGACTACGTCTGGAATCTGGCGGAGGGTTTTACGGCGTTTGGCTTTGAGACCTGGGTGATCGTCAGCAACCCGGGGGATCAGACAGCCAATCTCACGGTGCGCTTTCTACAGCAGAATGGCGATAATGTCCTGCTCAATTACACGATCGCGCCCAAGGCACGGCTGCGGGTCTATGTCAATGATCATGTCGACCCCACTTCCGTAAGCACGCAGGTCACTTCCGATCAGCCGATCGTCGTCGAGCGCACAATGAAATTCTCCGACCGCAAAGGTATTCACCAGGCCATGGGCGTCCGGCAGTAAAGATCAATTCAACACGCCGAGCGATTGGTGAATTCCCTGGCGGCCGGCAAACCGCATCGTACGTTCCACGACCACAGGGCGATCCGATCTGACTTGCGTGCTGACTGAAGTGGGCGGCACCAGGCTGTTAACATAAACACGTTCCATTCGCCTGCCTTCAATGAAGTACTCCGGACTGTTGAGCTGTAGCGCCGCCGGCCCCTGCAATGGCTGCGACAGCGAGAACCAAGAGATCTCGAAACTGCATCGACTTCATTGGGTGGCAGTAAAAACCTCGTAAGCTCCGATTCGGGTCACTGTATAGCCGTCCGGCGGACTGATCTCGTGATGCAGCCCCTCGTAGCGCGGGGCGTTCAGATGAATGTAAGCCGGTTTCTCGGCGCTCTTGACCTCTTGGAAATAGAGCTCATAGCGAACCACGTCGGCCTCCGGCGGGCTGGCAATTATTTCTTCATCGCTCTCGAAAGTCAGGCGGTAAGCGATCCAATAAGGTGCAAACGCCTGCCTAATCTCCTTGCTGCGCAGAAATCCAATCAAGGCGCTGTTGGATTCTACATTGGTGTAGCCCACGAATTCGGTGTGTTTTATCACAAAGCTGCCCGCCAGATGAAGAGCCAGAAAACTCACGCACACGCCAAAGCGCAGCGGCTTTTTCGGAATACCCATCAGCAGAAGAATGTAAATCACAGAGTAGAGAGGAATCAGGTAGCGCGGCTCGGCCACAAACCAGGCCATTCCACTGGAGAAGAAGAGGATGGGGAAAAGAAGGACAAAGAGGAAGATCACCAGCCAGCCTTCTTGAGCGAAACGCGCGCTCGAACGGGCTTTCCGCCATTTCTTGAAGGACAAGGCTGTGCCGAGAAGCAGGAGCGCGGTCACCAGGACTCCCGCCCCCGGCCAAAGGTCGGTCTGACTCCAATTCGGGCGGGCTCCTAGGATGATAGGCAGCCCTGTTCCAAAGAAATTGGCCAGATCTTCACCGATGGTCGTCTGTTTGCTTAGCCGACTCTCAAAGGATACCCAGCTATGGGTGATGTTGTAGATCCAGAAAGGAGCCGACCCGATTGCGAAGCCGCTCAAGCCCAGGGCGCTGTTAGGAAGTCCGATCGTGATTCCGCGCCTCCAGAGAAGCGCGATCATTATCGGAACGATATAAACGGCTGCCAGCGGATGGGACCACCAGGCCAGTCCTGAGACCAAGCCCAAGAGGAAATAATGCCCTTTTGCGGGTTCCTGGCGGTCCAGGATGTGAACGGCCAGCAAAAGACCCAATGTTCCAAAGAGCAGGAGCGCCGAATAGCCGCCCCTTGACTTCAAGCTCCAGATGGTCAGAAAGGCCGGCGAGATACCGACCAGAGCAGTCGCCAGGACGGAGGTCTCCCGGCCGGTCAGGCGACGGGCCAGATAATAGTACGCCACCACAAAAGCGCCGAAGAACAGCAGCGGAGAGAGCTTAAGAACAAGGCTGCTCGAACCCATGAGAAAAAAGAGGCCGGCCGTGATGAAAGCCTCCAGCGTCCCCATGTAATGCTGTCCCCAGTAAAACACGGGAAACTCGCCCGTCAGGATATGGCGAGCCATAAGGCCGACAATAGCTTCGTCCGACTCCAGGAGGGCCTCTCTGTATTTGGCAAGCAGGAAAAGCCGAGGGATCAGAGTTCCCACACAAATGGCCGCAGCAGCAAGTGTGCAGTTGGACCAGCGTTGATCATTCATCGTACGATGGCCATTGCCCAGTGACCAGCCACATCGGAGTCATTAAACGCGATTCCAGCTACCTACATCAACTCCCGCGCGCTTGTAGTATCATGATCGGCCGTGGCCGAGCTAGACCTCAACGAGATAGTCAGGGAAATTCAGGCCCAGGCGGAAAAGCGGCGCCGGGAAAATCCTGAGATCGAGCAGGAGATTCAGCGTCAGCGCCAGTTCTTCAAGCACCCGGAGCAATCCGATTCCAAGCTTATGGAACTCGAACTAAACTTGCATCAGGCCAATACCTCCTACTCTCCAGGCCGGCTCCCGCCCATAACTCGCTTTGCAAGCCTGAAGAAACTCATCCTTCGCCTGATTCGCCCCTTCAGTCAAGGGCAGATTGAATTCAACTCAGCCGCAGTACGAAGCCTCAATAATCTTAATGAGATCGTTCAGACGCTTCGTGAGGAGCAGAAAAACGCAACGGAACTGGTCCGGACGTTCAATGCCATCCTCTATGAGGACGAACGGGATAAGCTCCTGACACGGCTTGCGACGCTTCGAAACGAGGCCGCAAGCTACGAGACGAGGAAGCTGGCGGACACCAGTTATCACTACCTGACCACGGGCACTGTCCCGGCCGGATTCGACTACCTCGACTTTGAAAATCGGTTCAGAGGCACCGAGGCCCAAATCCGGGAGCGGCTCTCACCATACGTGGATCGCTTCAAGCACAACGAGCCGGTGATCGACCTGGGATGCGGCCGGGGAGAATTCCTGGAGCTGCTCCGGGAAGCACACGTCGAAGCCCAAGGTGTGGAAATCGACGCCCGCATGATCCAGCGCTGCCGGGAGAAAAATCTGCCCGTCACGGGAAGCGATATCTTTGAGTACCTGGACGGACTGGAAGACAGGACGGTAGGAGGCCTTTTCGCGGGTCAGGTCATCGAGCACCTGCCGGGCCCGGCTGTGATTCGTCTGATTCAGACGGCGGCGGCAAAATTGAAAATTGGCGGCGTTTTGGCTGTCGAAAGCGTCAACCCGGCTTCTCTCTTCGTTTTCGCTCACAGCATGTATTTGGACCCCACGCACGTACGGCCTTACCACGCGCAGACGATCGAATTCCTGTGCCGCAGTTGCGGATTGTCGCGAATTGAGGTGCTCTTCGCGTCTCCAGTAGAGGAAAAGTGGAAAATCCCTGCCCTGGGCGGGAATGACGGGGCCGGCGTTAATCTCGCCATTCAGAAGCTCAACAGCCTGCTTTATGGTCCGCAGGATTACGCCGTGATCGCCTACAAATGACCTCGTCGGATCGGCCCCGCATCGGTTTTGTCATCCATCGTTTCGGTGAAGAAGTCGCGGGAGGAGTAGAACTTTACTGCCGGCTGCTGGCTGAGCGGATGTCGCGCCACTGGGAGATCGAAGTGATCACGACCTGTGCCCGGGACTATTCGACGTGGAGAGACGAATTTCCCGCAGGAAAATCCAAGCATGGCGATGTGATGGTGCACCGATTTCCGGTTGATCAGAAGCGACAGCCGGCGGATTTCGAGAAACTCACCAACCAGGTTCTGGAATCTTCCAGTCAGGAGGAACAGGTCGCCTGGATGCGGGCCCAGGGTCCTTATTCCAGCTCTCTGCTCAGCTACCTCGAGACAGCTTCCGCCGATTTTGACCTTTTCTTCCTCTTTAGCTACATCTACGCCACAACCTATTTTGCCGGCCGGATTCTTCCAGGAAAGTACGTCCTTATTCCAGCCGCTCACGATGAGCCGATGCTTCGGCTCGAGATCTATAAGGATGTTTTTTCCAATGCCCTCTACCTGCTTTACCTGACGGTCGAAGAACGGCGTCTGATTCGGCGCAGGATGGGGCAGGACTTCCCCGGCGAGGTTTGCGGGGTCGGCCTTTCTCCGCTCCGCTGCGAAGCCGGCTTTGAGAAGCCTGAGCGGCCTTATCTGATCTACGTGGGCCGAGTCGATCATCCGAAGGGCTGCGGCGATCTCTTCAGCTATTTCGAGCATCCGCCCTTGCGTTTGCCGGATGTTGACCTCGTTGTCGTGGGCCCGATAGCCATGGAGATCCCCGACAACCCTCGAATCCACGCCTACGGGTACCTGAGCGAGGAAAGGAAAAATGCGCTGTTGCAAGGGGCGTTGGCGCTGGTGATGCCTTCGCCCTTCGAGAGCCTGTCGCTGGTTTTGCTGGAGAGCTGGCAGTTGGGAGTGCCGGTCATCGCGAATGAGCGCAATGAGGTCTTGAGAGGGCACTGCCTGAGAAGCGGGGGCGGACTGCTTTACGGCGACGTAATCAGTTTTGCCGAGTGCGCGCTGTCCGTGCTTTCATCCCAATTCTTGCGAATGAAACTGGGCGCGCTGGGTCATCGTTATGTGCAGAACGTCTACAATTGGGAGAACACGGAGCGGGCGTTTATGAATGCGCTCGATCAAGCTAGTGCTTCGTAACATAAATAAGTGCGCTATCGTCGCGAGCCGGGTACCCTATGGGTGCGGTCTGATGGCGAGGCGCGACGAGGGAGCATATCGGGAATATGGGACCGAGGAGCAACAAAGCC
>JBOGJG010000410.1:0-1122 GCA_050747825.1 Acidobacteriota bacterium
CTGGTGCCAACTGCGCCATCTTACTTCTGCGGCCGAGCAGGCCCGCCTCCAGATCCGCTTTGAGAGCCGCGAATGGTCTATCGGTTCGCCCTTGTCGAGAAATACCCAATCGCCCATCTCCCTGGCATCAGCAAGCGCCTCGCTCTTTCTTCGGGCCCGCAGACCCTTGAGCACCGGGATTAGCGAGGCAGCCAGATCCACTTTGCGGACGGACGAGCTTGTCTTGGGTGTACCGATCGACTGATTTGCCGGCCAGTTGCGGCGAATCAGGAGATGTCTGGACCGGAGGTCCACATCGGACCAATAAAGCGCCCGCTGCTCCCCAAAGCGCAGGCCTGTTTTCCAGGCCAGCAGGAAGAACTCGTAATATTCAGGGAATTTCTCGGCGAAAACGGTCTCCAGGGCCGCCAGTTCAGCACTTGCCAGCGGATCTGGTTCCTTACTCGCTTTTTTGCCGTAGAACTTCGTCAGGTGTTCAACCGGATTGGTCTCAATCAGGCCCTCGCGCTTTGCCTCAGAGAGAATTTGGCGCATGGCGACCATTGCCAATCGGATGCTGTCGCGGCTGAGGGGACTGTCTCCTCCAGCCTTTTCCAGGCAAAAGGCCTTCAGCCGTGAGTAGTCGATCTCATCCAGCGAGAGGCCCCCGAAGCTGGGCAATAACTGGTGATTGACGCTCGATTCGTAACGACCCACCGTGGAGCCCTTTAAATCGGAATGTTTGGCGGTCTTAAGCCACTCTGCCGCATAATCCCTAAAAAACACCACGCGGCACCGATGAAGACGATCTGAAAACACCCTTAAACCATCCAACCCCATGACCTGAATGCGCTCCCGCATCCAGTCGGCTGCATCGCGGGCCGTTTTTTCACTCTCGAACTTCTTGGTGAAGCGTTTTCCCGCGATGTGAATAACAACATAATGTCCATCAGGCCAAGGCCTGACTTTAACTCCCAAATCTTCACCCCGCTTACTGACGAGTTCTACTGACGCCCTATCCTCTCCCTCTCCTTCAGCCACTCCTCGATGTCCCGCCGGCGAAAGCGCGCCAGCTTGGGGCCCATTTTGATGTGCTGAATAGCGTCGGCCTCGATCCAGCGATAGATCTGCCTGGTGCTAACC
>JBOGJG010000411.1:0-7171 GCA_050747825.1 Acidobacteriota bacterium
AGCTTGCCACCCGCCACCGGCCACCCGCCACCGCGAGCGAAGCGAGCTTGCCACGCGCCACCCGCCACCCGCCACCGCGAGCGAAGCGAGCTTGCCACCCGCCACCGCGAGCGAAGCGAGCTTGCCACCCGCCACCTGCCACCTGTCAGCGGTTAGCGGTCAGCGGTCAGCGGTCAGCTGCTTTTCCAGATCCTCGGCCTTCGTGACCGGCTGCTGACACGCATAATTCCTGCACACGTAAGCCGTGGTCTGGCCCTCGAGAGCCGTCTTGCCCTGCAGCAGAGGGATCTTCGCGCCAAGTTCCTGGTCCACAGTCTCGGAGATAGCCATCACTTTATTGGGCAGGTAGCTGAGCCGAAGCGGTTGCAGTAGCTGCTTGCGCTGCTGGCTGGGACCCACAATCGCGATCTCCTCCACTGGTCCCAGGTAGAAGTCGAGCGCCTGAAGCCAGTAGCCGAATCCCAGCGGGTAATGCGAGATGGCCTGCCCCATGTGCCGCAACATCTGTCCTGCCTTGTGCCGGTAATCGGATTTGCCCTTGAATACCGAGAGGCGCAGCAGGTTCAGGCAGCTGACGGCGTTTCCACTGGGTGTGGCGTTGTCAAAATATTCCTTTTGCCGTACCACCAGAGCTTCGTGATCGGAGGAGGTAAAGTAAAAGTCTCCTTTCTCTTTGTCCCAAAAGAGCTCGAACTGGAGTTCCATCATTCGGTCTGCCTGATCCAGCCAGCGCGGATCAGCGGTGACTTCATAAGTGTCCAGCCATCCCTCGATGACGCAGGCATAGTCTTCCAGGTAGGCGTTCAGTCTCGCCTCTCCCGCTTTCCAGGTGCGCAAGAGCCGGCCGGACTGAACCATTTCGGCAGCCAGAAACTGGGCGTTCCGAGCGGCGCTCTCCAGGATAGTCGTATCCTCGAGCACAAAGGCTGCCCGGGCGACTGAGCTCAGCATCAGGCCATTCCAGGACGCCAGCACCTTGTCGTCGCGTCCCGGTTTGATTCGTCCTTCCCGGGCTTCCCAAAGCTTGCGGCGGGCCTGATCCAGCGTCGCCTTCAAATCCTCAGGAGTCTTTCCGCTTCTCTTGCTGTACGCTTCCAGGTCCAGGCGATGATGCAGGATGCTTTTGCCTTCGAAGTTACCCGACGGGCTGACGTCAAAATATTCTTTAAAGAGAGTGGCTTCCTCGGGACTCAGCAGCGAATCGATTTCCTCGGGACGCCAGACGAAGAATTTTCCTTCTTCGCCCTCGCTGTCAGCGTCCTGCGCAGAGTAGAAGCTGCCTGAAGGATCCGTCATTTCGCGCTTCACGTACTCCAGCGTCTCTGCGGCGATCTTGCGGTAATACTCATTATGCGTGACCTGGTAGGCTTCCAGGTACAGTCTTGCCAGCAAAGCATTGTCATACAGCATTTTTTCGAAGTGCGGGACGAGCCAGCGCTCGTCTACCGAATAGCGATGAAATCCGCCTCCCAACTGGTCGTAAATCCCGCCTCTTCCCATTTCCTGCAGGCTCAGCTCCACCATCTGGAGCGCGGCAGCCGACTTTTTGCGCTTGTAATAGCGCAAGAGAAAGGCAAGAGCCATCGTGCTGGGAAACTTTGGAGCGCTTCCGAATCCGCCATGGTGCTGATCGAAATTCTGCTGGAGATTGCGAAAGGACTCCTCCAACAGGTCCTCATTGACAGATCCTTCCCGGGTATCCAACCGCACTGACTGCTGCAGGCGGTCAATGATCTCATCCCGGCTCTTCTCCAACTCTTCCCTTCGGGTCCTGTAAATCTCGGAAATGTTTTGCAGGACGCGTTTGAACCCGGGCCGCCCATAATAATCTTCCGGAGGATAGTAGGTGCCTCCATAAAAGGGGATCTGGTCAGGGGTGAGGAATACGGTCAGGGGCCAGCCGCCCTGGCCGGTCGTCATCTGGACGAAGTTCATGTAGATGGCATCGAGGTCGGGGCGCTCCTCCCTGTCCACTTTGATGCTGACAAAATTCTCGTTCATCAGCCGGGCGATTTCCTCGCTCTCAAAGGACTCGTGCTCCATAACGTGGCACCAGTGGCAGGCCGAATATCCGATGCTCAGCAGGATCGGCTTGTCTTCCTCCCTGGCCATACGCAGGGCCTCTTCTCCCCATGGATACCAGTCCACCGGATTGTGAGCGTGTTGGAGAAGGTAAGGACTGGTCTCGCCCGACAGGCGGTTCGTATACTTCTGCGTGCTGGCCATTAAGCCGATTGTAGCAGATGGGGACTACCCAAAGGGTACCCGGGGAGCGGCCCCAACGAATTGCTCAAGCGAAATGGCTGGAAAGGTGGTCAGGACTCCAGGAGAAAAGCGGATCACTGTGGCTGCGAATCGCGAATCACCGGAGGCTTCCAGCCACAGAGATCCAGTAAAGCTGTCCGGAAGACCAAGTGCCAATTGATCGTCGTTGGGCGACCCGGCAAGCTGCTCTCGCGCACCCAACCGGATCGTGCGGGGCCCCGCCACGATCATGCCATCCTGATCGCGGGCGCTGACCGTCAGAGTGATCTCATGGTCCTCCGTATTAACGACTGCGATTCCCATCTCGATCTCATCGTCCCGGTTTCGGCTGACAGGAAGCACGGCCTTGTTCTGCGCAAGGCTTTCTCCGACCCCGGTGGTTCCAGCCGAAGCCGAGCGGAAGAGGACGACTCCTCCGACCGGGATGTTGGAAGACACTTCGACCGAACCAGCCAGATCCGAGCCGGTGCGGAGGCTGACCGAGCCGAGAGGAGGGATGCTCACCGTCTTCTGTCCGGTAGCAAGAATGTCTCCATCGTCCAGTAGGACTGCGGCGGGTTGGCCGCTGATGTCGCGAAACTGAACCAGGACGTTTGCCGCGGTGTGATACCGGGAGGGATTGAGGAGCAGCAGTTCGGAGCTGAGATCAAGAGCATCATTGTGGGCAAACTGGGCAAAAAAGCTTTGTCCTCTCACCCGGTTCTGAATGACGGGGAAGGTAGTCAGAATGTCTGGGGAGGCGGAGGTTCGGATTACGGTAGCGGCTATCTTGCGATTGGCCGTGACCGAGATAGTCCCTTTAAAATCTGGAGGAAGATTCGGAATAAGGGAGTGCGGGCCGCCCGAGGGATCGCTTACAAACAGCGACAATTGTCCGTTGCCCTCAATCCTCAGGACAGCCGTACCATTCTCGACAGTCTGGCCCGCCTGATTTTGAGCCTGGACATAGATATCAACCGGCCGAGCGTCCAGGTTGGCAATGGCAAACCCGGTGTTTACTTTCCCACCGTCCCTCACTTCGAAAGGCGCTACGAAGGAGTAAAGGGGCCGGCCGGCGCTCACGCCTGTTGTCCCCTGCGAGGACTCGAAGAGCACCGTGCCGCCGATCTGCTGGTCGGCTCGTGCCCGGAGAGATCCGAGAAAGAAAGCGTCCCCGCGGGTTCGAGCTTTGAGAGAGCCTCCGGGCGCCAGGTCAAAGCCGTCCCCCGGGGCGAGTGGATCCAGATCGAGCTGAGTCTCAACACCCAGGCCGTCTCTGGCCGACAGACTACCCCTGGCTACTGCGTCGGGGCTGAGGTTTATATTGACCAGGAACACTTCAGAGGAAACGGATGGGGGACCGGGAAAGTGGGCAAATTGGCCAAACGCCTGCAGGAAGCGCCAGGGAGAATGAACCCTCAAAGCACCGCTGATGACTCCAAGCTCGCCCGAAGAGTCTGCCCGAAGGAAGGCCGAATAATCGCCCTCGGGTGTGGCGGCGGAGATTTCCATTGGAAAGATCTTGAAGGGTTCTTCATCGATCGGGTCACTCTGGCTGACGGAGTCGCTGATGTGAAAATGAGTCACGGCTCCCAGCAGGTTCACGTCGGAGTGATCTTTCAAGAAGAACAAGCCGTCGCCTTCATCGGCGATTCTGTCGGCGCCCCTGCCGGCGATCACAAAATGAGTAGACTCTTCCTGAGAAACCTCGGCCCTGGAACTGGACGCAAAGAAGTTCGAAGAAAATGGGTCCGGAATTGTTGCGATAAACCTTGGATCGACCGATGAGCTTCCGGCCGATACCTGGAAGCTGATGCCAGTTGTAGGCTCACCTGCGTTCACCCCAACTCGCGGTTCAGCGGAATCCAGGTAGAAGCGGGGGAGGAAGTCAGCGGCCGTCAGGGAATCGAAAACGCCGCCTGACAGGTGCTCCGGAAGAATGGGGCCATCCAGGGGCTCGACATAAAGCGTATAGCGACCGGGCGGCAGGAATTTCAATTGATAGCTGCCATCGGGAAGGGAAATAGTGCTTGCAGCGAGCTGCCCATACTCATCGACAGCGCTCACAAAAGCGCCAAAGACGTCGTTCCCGTTGAGAGTTACCTGGCCGCTGATCGTGCCCGTGATCCGGTCCAGGCCGAGCATTTGGTATTCCGGAGTGGTGTTGATGCCGGCGAGATCGTCCCAGCTCAACTCATTGAAGTCGAACCCGAAGCTTCCTCCCCCTGGGTACATGGCCGCGCCCCTGCTGATGGTGTGATCGAGGTTCCAGACATGTCCGAATTCATGCTGGGCCACATCCAGCAAATTAATGGGAAAATCCTCGCGGTCGGTTGTTCGGCTGTCCGGCTCGACCGTGCTCCAGTCCAGAGCCGGATTGAACACGACGTCGGCATCCAGAATCTTGCCGCCGGTACCGCTTGTGCTCAAAGTGACAGTTACAGCCAAAGCCTGCCCTACCAGATCTTTGTGCGCCTGCGTGTCAGCAATGGTGACGATGTTCCTTGAATCTTCGCCGGCGTTCTGTTCGTCTGTTTCTGCGTACAGCACGCTCACCCCGGATACCCGCGTCCATCGTTCCATGGCTGCGCGCAAGGCCAGCTTGGGACGGCTGCCGTCCTCAATGTTGGATAGGAGGTCCGAAAACCCCGACCACACTTCCAGCTTGATGGGAGAGGTGAGCCACCTCGGATGCTGGAGTTGTCGGTCGGTGTTGATAACGTAGCCGCTGAAAAGCAGCCAACCGGCAGCCAGCAGGATAGCCGTTACGGAGCCGTGACCGTAAGAGAGCGGCCCAGGAAAGGAGTACCGCCGGTTACTGCGTCTCACCGGACCGCCTCTCCACTTGGCTGCGAATCTGCCTTGAAAACTGTCCGAGGTCCTGTAAAATACCGGCTTCCTCCCTCTCAAGAACCTCGAGCAGGGGATGTGAGGAGTAAATGCGGACTGTACGGTTTCCCTTCTCGTCCGTCAAAACGGGGAACCGTCCCAGGGGCCCGGCAAACGTTCGATTCCCAGCCGTGCTCCGGGGGTGTGAGAAGACCAGGTACTTACCGCCCTCCTGGTAGCTGGCGGAATGGGAGACAGTCATGGACTTGTTGCCCAGCGTGCCGCCGTATTCCATAATCTCAATCGTGGTTCCCGGCTTTCCCTTGACGGCGTCTTCTACACGGAAGATGTGGCGCGTCAGGATGTAGCGGCCGTCGGGGCTGCGGAAGCTCGCTTGGTCTAGCAGAGTTCCCACAAAGATAAAATTCGTCCTTTCGAGGAAATCAGGGCCGCTGACCTTAAAGTAGCCGTTCTGGGCAAGCGAAACTATCGACACCAGATTAGCTAAAATCAGAACAATAGCTATTTTCTTCAAACGAACTGTCCAATCCATGTTTGCAAGTCCAAAGGCCGAACACATAAAGATGCCGAAAAGGGCCTAAAGGTTGCGGCTCTGAGAAAGGGGCTTGTATTCCATGAGTTGAAGATCATAGGATTCGCGCAGTCGAATTATGACTGAGCTTCCTGAGAACGAGAGCATCGAAATCATGAGGCAGGACGTCGGCAAGCATTTCGACCCTCGCATTTTCGACGGCTTCCTCGTAATCCTTTCGGAACTGCGCCGGATCCGTGAGCAGGTAAGCGACGCGGCGTCGGAACTGAAGCTGCGATAAATCAGGCCTGAGGCCTGAGGCCCAGGCGTCACACCTGAAGCTCTTGCGTGATCTCTGACGCTTCGCAGACGCCGGACGTAACCGAGCCGCGCGCACTCAAGGGTACCCGGCAAGCGGCCTCTAGTGCTTCGTAACATAAATAAGTGCGCTATCGTCGCGAGCCGGGTACCCTATGGGTGCGGTCTGATGGCGAGGCGCGACGAGGGAGCATATCGGGAATATGGGACCGAGGAAGCAACAAAGCCAGCAGGCCAGTGGCGCCGCGACCCGAAGGGCTGGGGCGCTTGGACCCGTCTTCAGCGTTGCTCGTCAGTTGCCTATTCCCGATAGGCGCCTTCCTCGCGCCTTGAATACTGGTCAAAGCGCCTCCAGCGATAGCGCACTTATTTATGTTACGAAGCACTAGCCTACAGCCTAATTCTAACGCCCCGCGGTCTGTTTAGCCTCAATATTCCGATGACTCTCAGCTATCTGAGTCAACTTCTTGTCCGCCTCTCCTTCTTCGTCGAGTGTTTGCTGAAACAGCCGCACCACATCGTCATAGCCCAGCGTATTCGCAAAAGCGCGAGCGCCGCCGTATCCGGCGATTTCGTAATGTTCAACCTTCTGAGCGGCGACGATCAGGCCGGCGTCCCGGACCGCGGGTTCTTCCAGCCGACTCATCAGATCCTGGCCTTCTTCAATAATCCCACGAATGCCTTTACAGGTTTCGGCGCCGGCTTCTTGGCCCAGTCGTTCGAAAGCCTGTTCCAGTCTTTGCTTCTGAGTCCTGGTAACCCCCAGATGATGCTTTAAGGCGTTCTTGAGGTCGGGTGAGGATGCCGCCTCGATCATCTGCGGCAACGCTTTGATAATCTGGTTTTCGGCATCGTATAAATCTTTCAACTGGTCGATGTATAGATCCTGCAGCGAATCTATCTTGGACTTAAACATAGAAGTAAGTGCCATGTTTCGTCTCCTTTCCTTGCAGTTATATCTGTTGCATTGGGTCTAACTTCACCCCGATGGTGTTGCCTGCTTTATTCCATCCTCGCATAAAACAGGGGCTGAGAGAACGGTTGCTTCGGCGGGAAAATTTCCCTTAGCAGTTGGCAGGTGGCGGTATGCTTGCTAAGGCGAAGCGGTTGCGTCGTCTTTTACTCTGCACTCCGGCGCTTATACCTATGATCACACCCGCCACCCGCCACCGCGAGCGCAGCGAGCCCGCCACGCCGGAGGACATCGCCGGAGGATTCGCCTATCACGCCTATACAGGTATTTGGCGC
>JBOGJG010000412.1:0-1648 GCA_050747825.1 Acidobacteriota bacterium
GTCTCGAGGGCTGCGGGAAGTGGCAGGCCTAGTCTCTTTCGAGCGCATAGTGCCTCCTCTTTCTCTCAGGCAGAGTAGACTTCAGAGTTCCCTATGCCTATCGTCCACTAGGTGAATCGCTTGTCAGCCATCATGTTTCTGCCAACAAAGATGGTTACCAAGGCGCAAGCCTCGTTCACAACTGCGCTGTTAGCTTGACAGTTTCCACAACGGTAGAAAACTGACTAGTGGACTGTAACGCCTAATTATAGACTATAATGGTGTTCATGAGGAACACCATGACGTTGACGAAATCGGAACGGACTGAATTGATGACACGAGCGAAGAGCCGCACGGGGCGAGCCGAGGATGCGCGACGCGCCCGGATCATTCTGCTGCTGGCCGCGGGCCGAACCTGGGATGCCGTCTGCGCCCAGGTGGGATGCAGCCGCGGCTTTGTGGCCACTTGGCGGCAGCGCTTTGCCGACGAGCGGTTGGCCGGGCTGTATAGCCGCCATCGCGGCCAAGCATCCAGGCAGGACACGCCGCGGGTGGAAGCCCGCATTCTGGAGGCCACGCGGCGGGCGCCGGCGGATGGATCGACCCACTGGAGCACCCGCAAGCTGGCCGCCCAACTCGAACTGAGCCATATGCGGGTGGCCCGGGTCTGGGCCAAGCATGGGCTCCAGCCACATCGGTTGGACCGCTATAAGACCTCCAATGATCCGCACTTCGAGACGAAGGCGGCCGACATCATCGGCCTCTACCTGAATCCGCCGCAGCATGCGGCGGTGTTTTGTGTCGATGAGAAAACGGCGATCCAGGCCTTGGATCGCAAGGATCCGGTGCTGCCCTTGTCGCCGGGGCGGGCGGAACGCCATGGCTTTGAATACTATCGACACGGCACCCTGTCGCTGTACGCCGCCTTCAATACCAAAACGGGCGAAGTGCTAGGCAAGACGGCTGACCGGCACACATCCGAACAATTCATCGCCTTCCTGACAGATCTCGTGGCGACTCAACCCAAGGGGCTGGAGATCCATGTGATTGCCGACAATCTCTCGGCGCACAAGACGAAGCGGGTCACCGAGTTTCTGCAGGCTCACCCGCAGGTGCAGCTGCACTTCACACCGACCTACTCATCATGGCTGAACCAGGTTGAGCTCTGGTTCGCCAAGATTGAGCGCGATGTCATCGCACGGGGCATCTTCACCTCGGTCAACGACCTCGCCAAGAAACTGATGCGCTACATTCGTCACTACAATACGGCTCCGAAGATCGTGAAGTGGAAATATTGTGATCCGTCCCGACGCATCAGTACACAATCAGTTGTTACAGGCCACTAGGTCCCTTGAACATTTGGTTTCGCCGTGCGAAACCAAAGATCTTCGGATGAGCCGGCTTGCGCGGCTAAAATCATGTCGGTTACTTCCCGCACGGCACCTTCTCCACCCTTGAGGCGGCAGACATAGTGAACCGCCTTCTTCACCGGCGGCATCCCATCAGCCGGCGTGGCAGAAAATCCCACTGCCCCGAGTGTTTCCAAATCATTAATGTCATCGCCCATATAGGCCACATCTTCCAGCGGAATCTGATAGCGCGCCGCAATGTCTCGGAGCCGCGACAGCTTGTCGAAGACACGTTGATGAATCTCGGGGATGGTTAATTT
>JBOGJG010000413.1:0-2581 GCA_050747825.1 Acidobacteriota bacterium
ATTGTAGGTAAGATCCTACAAGGAGCAGCAGCCCTATCAGAATAGTGAAGAGTGAAGAGTGAAGAATGAATATAGTGCCCCCTCAAGAAGTGAGACACCTCTCTCAAGCAAGTTCAAATTTTGAACGAGATTCCCTCATTAAAAGTAAAAGCGAAGAGCAAACTGCATGATCCGTGGATCGCGGGCTGAAGTGACCTGCCCAAACCCCCCGCTTACTTGCTCTCCGGTGTCAGGATTGAAGCGCGCGTTCGTATCCACACCACTGAACTGAGTGTGATTGAAAGCATTATACATCTCCCATCGAACCTGGATCCGTCTCTTTTCGTCCAGAGGAAAGTTCTTGTATAGCGCTATATCCCAATTGTTTGTTCCGGGTCCTCGCAGCACTGTCCGAGCTGCGTTCCCGACCGTTCCCACATCGGGTAATTGGAAGACATCGGTCCGGAAAAACTGATCGAAAGTTTGCTGATCTTTAGGCAAGATGGGACTGCCGGTGAGCACCACACGCGCTCCGTGAGTTGGTGAACCCGTAATATCGACTGATTTCGTGGTGGAAAAGTTCACGCTCAGTGGCGGACCACTGACAAAACTGGCAATTCCGGATACTTGCCAATTGTCTAGAATTCCCTTCAATACAGGATTGCTCCAGGTTCCACTCGGAACACTCCAGATCCAGTTGACCTTGAGGACGTGTGTCCGATCATAGGCGGACAGCCCGTAGTTCCAGATACGGACGGGCACAAGCGCGCTGATGTTTGCTGTGTCTCCCGTGTTGTAGTCCAGGGCTTTTGACCATGTCCATGAGGCTCCGAACTGGAGCTCCCGGGCGAAACGCCGGTTAACCGTCACCTGTAATGAATGGTAATTGGATGAGCTGGCAGGTTCGCGAATCATCACGTCGTTGTAGCCGACAAAATGTCCTAGAAAAGCCGGCGGCAGCGGTTTTCCGGTGGTTGGGTCAATATTCGCAGGATCAAATCTGGCGCCAAAGGGAATGGCGTTCAGGTTCCGCTGCCACAAAAGATGCCGTCCCAGCGAGCCAACGTAGGAAACATCAAGCACAGTTCCGAACCCGATATCCTGTTGCAAGCCTAAGCTGAAGTTCATTACTGTTGGGATCTTTCCCGCCGGATCCAGAGCCAAGACGTCGGTCGGGAATAGCACGCCCGAAGAGTCTTTCAGCGTTGACAGCGTCCCGAAGAAAATTGTCGGAGTGAAAACCAGTGGTGGCTGCGTCGTGTATGGATATAGCACCTGACCTTGTGCCATGCGCTGGTAAAAGATCCCGAAACCGCTCCGCAGGACGGTACGGCCCCGTCCCGACAGATCGTAAGCCAGCCCGACTCGAGGTCCAAAGTGTATCCCTCGATCGTCCATCAAAGAGCTCGATATATCGGCATTCACCGTGGGCGAGATCATCCCATTGGACGGATCTCCGGAGCCCGGCGCAACGGCTCCAATAAAGTTGGCGGGGAAAGCCTCACCTGTGCCAGGGTGTACGCCAACGCGCTTACCATCCACTCGTGCCGGTTGGATGAGCTGTACCTGTCTGGAAGGATCGAATTGGCCCTCAAAGAATCCTGCCACGCCGTCACCCTCAACAAAGGAGTGGGGCAGCCAGTAAAAACGAACTCCCAAATCGAGCGTCAATTTGCGGGCAACCTTCCAATTATCCTGGAGAAACCATTCGATATTACTCACAATGGCCCGGGGAAGAGGGCGCGCCGTCGATTCCGTGTACGAATTAAAGACGCCCAGTATGGCGTTTGCATAGGCATAGCCCGTGTCCAGGGGATTATTCACATTGCGGCTGAAATTGAACTCCCCGAAATAGGGGTCACTCTGTTGATTGTTTGCCCAGATTCGATCAGTGTAGACCCCAATTTTGAATGTGTGATTCCCCAGGATCTTGGTCACATTGCTGGCGACGGTGAAGATTTCATGCGTGGTGTCCAGAGGGAAACGGCCGTCCAAGCGGAATCGGGCCGCATTTGGAATGCCTCCGAACGTCGCGTTGGGGAGGACGTTGAGAGGGTTGTTCTTCGGGTTGAACTGCTCCACGTTGAAACCCACCTGGTCACGTTGGTTGCGCCGCAGGTCGTCATCGTCCGGGACCGTAAACCAGGGACGCGTGCTGTAGCTCACCGTCGATTCGCTGATTAGTGTCGGGCTGAAAATACGCTGATAGCGACCAATAAACACGTGACCGTCATTGGTGGAGTGCTGTTTCAACTGATCAAAGTTCGAACCCCCGCCGCCTGGAATTCCCACGGTTCCTTCCCATTCCTTGATATAGTGGGTGTAGTTGAAGGCCAGCAGGTTATTTGAATTGACGTTATAGTCGAGCTTCAATGTTTCTGTCCGTTGGGGATTCCTCTGCTCGTCCTGAAATACATAATTGTAGTTGCCCTTTGAAACGCTTCGATCGGTAAAGTTCAGCGATGGGAAGGCCTTCAGCAAGGCTTGTCCATTTGAATCGATCCGGTTCGGTGGAATGACATTGTTTGGGAAAGGCTCTCCGCTAAGCGGATCTGTAATCGCAATGAGACGGTTGTTTACGTCGAAAGACTGAGAAAAATCA
>JBOGJG010000414.1:0-3435 GCA_050747825.1 Acidobacteriota bacterium
GCGGACGTGATCAGGACCGTCGGCCGGCCCCGGAATAGAAAATAGTGCGGGTTCTCGGGATGTAATGCCAGCGGTTTTACGGACTCCTCGGCGCGCATTTCACCACCATTAACCAACACCAGGATCACCACCAAAAAAATAGTTCTTGGGATCATCAGCGCAGTCTAGTCTCGCGTCTCCTCGGGCTTCTGTAAAGATCACATTTGAATCTGTAAGAAAACAATCATCGCGAGCCCCACATGCGAGGAGAGAGTTCTTCCAGGTTGTCTTGGTGAATTACGAAGCCCGCGTCCTCGATGATGGGAGGCACTTTCCCTGCCCTCGATCATATCCAGGATCGCCTGAACGGCGGCGGCGCTCTCGTAGTAGAGATCCTGAACGCTGTCTGCATCCAGAGCCCTGCACCAGCATGCGGTAGGCGGTAGCATCTCCGTCAAAAGCTCCCAGCAGCACATGCCCTTCTTCGCCGACTCGCTTCCATTTCCCCAGGCGCTTCAGCCCCGATGCAATAGGGGGCAGCATCTGGTCAGAAGAAGAAAAGATGAAATTGATATCGGGATTGGCCTCCCGGATCATCGGAATGGCTGTGTGCGCGTCCTTGGGAGCCACAATGATTCCGTCAACCTGCCTCACTACAAAACTTTTGATCTGCTGCAGAGCCCGATGAGTGACTCATCGGGCGGGGCCTTTAAAGCAGTCCCAGGAACTCCTCGCGTGAAAGTCCGGACTGGGAGATGATCTGAGCCAGAGTTCCGCGTTTCAAGTCTTTGTTGTGAAACGGAACCGTCACCCGCAATCCCGGTTGAGTGGGGTGTCTGAGAATATGGTGACTGCCGGTGACGTGATCGATCTCAAATCCGGCTTTTCGGAGAGCGGCCAGCACTTCTCGGGATTTTAGAGAAGGTATCCGCGGCATGTCAGGAGTGAATGGAGACGCGGACCTGCTCTTTGACTGGCTCCAGAAGCGTGCTGGGGTCGCTGGGGATCTGATCGCCATGCTTTTGAAGGCTTTCGATGTATCCCCGGATGGCGTCCTTGGCCATTGCCCGGGCCTCTTCCAGCGTATCGCCTTCGGTGACAAGACCTGGCAAGGCTGGACAGGTGACAACATATCCACCTTCGGCTGCAGGCTCGAAAAGAACCGTGAATTGATATTCTGTACTGGGCATAAGGCTATTATACCCCTTGGTTTAGGCTTGTCGAGGGATGGTTTCGGGAAGGCGTCATGACTCAAACCGACGCATCCTTGATGCTTTTGATTTAACCACGACCTGAGGTATCCTCCGATCATCCTTAATTGACGAGAAATCGACAGCAGAGGAGGCCCTATGAAGCGAAAAGTCGCAGTCTTTGTGTTCGGCTTGGCTCTCTTGTCAGGCACCGCCAGTGTCGCTCTGAGTATCGCATTAAGCGTCTACAGTGATCGGCAGCTTTCCGTTGATCAGCCAAGGTTCGCCACGCCTGAAATCGGCATGGTCGAACTCTACGGAGGGCCAGACCGTGCGGTCATCACCGGCATCGGCAAGGAGGGGTTCTCCAACTTGTACTATGTCGGTGCCGTCGTGGAGTCTGAGATCTGCAAGTCTGGACAAACCTGCCCGGGGGGTTCCTTCTTTCTCAAAACCGACAGCGGCTGGGTTCAGATACCCGAAGGACGATTCCCGCATCTGGTCGCCGCCGGCCAGAAAATCTCCAGCCTGTTTTCGTCAGCGATGCTATAAAAAAGCCAGCATTGCTGCTGGCTTGAAAAGAGCTATTCCGTGATCTGGACCAGGGTTCGCTGGGCAATCTCGGTCTGACCGGTGCAAACGGGCAGATAGTCGCACCATGAACACCATTGCCCTGGCCTTTTGAAGAATCTGTCGGCCTGGATGTCGTTGGCAACATGGCCGGTCTTTTCCAGGTAGAGATCCAGTTGAGTGGAGTCCCGGTTTCCGCAGTGCCACTCGATCCTTGGCTCCTTTGTTTTGACGAGAACGCAGAGGGCCAGTTGATCGGCATCGGGTCTGGCGAGCTGGTAGGCCGTCAGTTGATCCGAAAGGGTGACCTCGTGGGGCTGGTAGCGGGTGGAGGAGGTTTTGAAGTCGATGACCGTCCGCTTTCCGTCCAGGTCCGTCACGAGATCTACGATTCCGACAAACGGAAGACGAAGCCCGGAAATCTGCAACTCGAACTTTTCCTCCACGGCATGCGGCTTACCCAGACGGGGCAGGCTCGTTTCCAGGAATGACTCCAGGAGCCGTTCACCCGTCGAGGCCAGCTTCTCCCAGGAAGCGGAGCGGCCGAACTGGAGTTCGGCATTCTGGTAGGTCTGCCAGACTTCCCGAAAGTACAGGATCGGATCCTGTCCCCGGAACAGGCCGGCCAGGGCCTCGTGAAGGACCTGGCCAAAGACCAGAGCCGCCGGTTGGACTTTTAACCTCAGGCGCTCGACGTAGTAGAGCCGGTACTGCTCCGGACAGAGCAGGTACCGGCTGATGCGGGAGTGGGACAGGAACGGCGTGTGATTGGGAATGGGCTGTTCCCTGGCGCACTGGAAGGACGCGGTCGATGTTCAGATAACGGCCGTCCCTGCTGGGACTGGTCAGCACCCGACAGGGAACGTGGAGGGTGACGCCTTCGGTGAGGTGATCGGCGTATTCGGGAAAGCCGGCGGCTCGAACGTGTTCGGCCAGTTGGCTCTTTGTTCCGAATAGCTTGATCCGCCTGCCTTCAGCCTGAACGTTGATGAATAGCCGTCTTCCCCATCTGCCATCCAGGCCGACGACGTCAAGCATCTGAGCTGACATCGGTGTTCCAGGAGCTTCAGGCTGTGATGGAGGAAAGGGCTCCTGACTTTCAGGAGTTGGTCTCCGACCATCGAGATTCTGCGGCGCACCAAGGCTACGACGACACGGCGACCGTCGCTGTGCCGGTAAATTCGATGACTTCCACGCATCCTGCGCAGAGCGAACCCATCCTTGTGAAGGGCCTTGATCAACTGGCGAGCCGTCACACCAAGCGGGACTCGCGTCAAAGGTTAACAACCACCGACGGAGTCGGTCGTTCCAAAGCGCCCTTCTTGGGATCGACGGGGATCGCTTCACCGGCTTCAATCAGGTCTTCAATGTAGAGCTCAACGGCTTCCCTGATGTTAGACAGTGCTTCCTCTGGAGTATGGCCCCAACTGTGGCAGCCGCTCAGAGACGGGCAATAGGAGCGATAAGCCATTCTTCCGTCCTCAAACTGGTCTTTTTCGATGACCACGTCGAAGATATAAGACTTCATTTTGCCCTCCTTCTCTTGCGATACTCTTAGCATACTAGTGCAGTGTCTCATAAACGACTGGAGTTATTTTTTGCTTTTTCTTGAGCGCGGCAGCGTGCAACCGGGCTGGATCTGCTCCAACGTTTGCCGACAGCGTTTCAACTTCTCCACGATCGATTCGACCGTTGC
>JBOGJG010000415.1:0-2867 GCA_050747825.1 Acidobacteriota bacterium
ATCTCAGATCGCTTCTCTCACTACCTGGACGGTGAGTTGGCTCCACAAGGGGTCCAGGAGGTCGAAGAACATCTGGAGGACTGTGCAAGCTGCCGGCGGGAACTGGCTCTTCTGCACGAGGTCAAACGAATGCTGGGCAGCGCGGTCGCCGTTCCGAACACTCCCGATCAATGGCCGCGGATCCGCCGCAGCCTGCGAGAGAGGGTGTTTGGGGCTCTTCACCCGTTATCCCAATCCCAGGAGACGGTCCAAAGCCACGGGTGGAAGCGCTGGATTCCTGCCGCGGCGGCGATTTTGGTGTTGCTGGGCGTAACTCTCTTCTGGCCTTTCGGACCTGATTACAGCACCGATGTAGAGCCCTATCTGGGATTGTATCTTCTGGCTGGGACGGCGGATGATGTCCTCAGTTCGAAGGCATCACCTGAAGAAGTTGAAGCGTTGGGTCTCGATTTCGTCACTTATCTGCCTCCTGCGGTGAACGGATGGAGACGGCAAGCTGTTTACATCCACAGACTGCACGGACAGCCCGTGCTTCAGACCTTTTATGCCGAGGCGGCGGGCCGGCATTACTGTATCTTCCAGCAGTCCAGTCGCCATTCCCTGGATTTCGGCAATCGTGAAGTTCAGCAGGAATTCGTCCGAAATCAAGTCTGCACGAAATTTGCCGACCGGCACTTCAATCTGATTTCGTGGCGTTCCGACAGAACCCTCTTCACGGTCGTCTCCACGGCCGACACCATCGACCTGAATCAAATCGCCGGCCAATGGATCAAAGAAATTGAGTGATTGCCATTAGCCGGTCGGACTTTTCAAATCCGACCGGCTGATAGTTCCCGTTAACGGCAACCCGAGTCAGGGCACTGTCCACAGCAAGCCGGTGTGTCGCATTTCACGGCGTCCGCCGCGGAAACGGCCGCGAAACCACCGAGCGCCATTACGGCAAAAAGAAAAATGGCCAAAAGTCTCTTCCGCATTTTACGGTACGAATAGCGCTTCCCATCTGCGACATTTGCGTCCAAGTGCATCTAAATTTGTGTAAGCGAACGATCCTCTGGCGATCGTAGAGGGACAGCATGGAGCAAAAGGAAGTCAAACTTACACTGTATCGATGGGCCGGTCGCAAATTCTTCTTCGAGATTCGCAGCACCTGCGAGGAATGTGATCAGTCCGTCCAGGTCATCCGCAAGTTACTCGAGACCCGTTTCTCCAATCTGCCTGTTACATTCGAGGTGAAGAACTGGTTGGATCACTTATTCGAGTGCCTCTGGCACCGCGGGTGGCACGCGCCCGTCATCCTGGTGGGCGGGAAAGTTTTCAGCCAGGGAGTCATTCCCGATTCCGAAAAGCTGTCGCGGAGTATCTGGCAGAAGATTCGCGAGGTCTACCCCACGTGTCCGATCTGCCAAAAAGTGATCTTCGAAGATAATTATTCAGATCACCGCCATCGAGAAACCCGGGAGCGGATCGTCCGGTTCATACAGATGGATCATCCCGATTGGCGTCGATCGGATGGCATCTGCCCGGAGTGCGTGGAATTCTACGAGGAGAAGATGAAATCGGGCGGCCTGATCGCCTGAAAGATCTAAGGGTCTGTCATGGAATAACTGACACACTTTGCTGCTGGTCTCCAGGCCCGCCGGCAAGGCGCGAGCGACACGGCATACCCGGGGTATGTAAGGAGCGAGCAACGCGGCCAGCGGCCTGCTTCCGGTGTTGTCCGTATCCCAACCGCTCCGCAGATTGTTTGCTTTTGAACAGGAAAGCTTCCCGGGTTTGATCGCCGATGAAGACAGTGGTAGCTTGTACCAACTAGTCGGTACACGAATCGGGGGTGGGCTTTGAAAGCGAAGTACTCGAGAACACTCAACCGGTACTCATCGATTTCTGGGCGACCTGGTGCGGACCGTGCCGGTCCATTGCGCCGGTCATCGAGGAGTTGGCTGCCGAGTTTGCGGGCCGTGCGAGGGTGGGCAAATTGGATGTGGATCACAACCCGGACACAGCGATGCAGTATGGCATCCGAGCCATTCCGACCTTGCTTTTCTTTAAGAATGGCGAACCTGTGGATCAGGTTTTTGGTGTGGTCTCGAAGGCGTCGCTTGCCGAAAAGCTGAGCGGCCTGATAGCCGAAGAAGCGCAAACCGCAGAGAGCAAACATTAATCCATACAAAAAAAGGAGAAAGTAACCATGAGCGACTTCAAAATTCACACCTTGGAATCGGCCCCGAAAGGATCTTTTGAAATTCTGTCCAAGGCCAAGGAGAAGTATGGCTTCCTTCCTAATCTCCTTGGAGTCTTGGCGGAGTCTCCCTCCGCCCTGAAAGCATATTTCACCCTGGGAGGACTCCTGGAGCAGACTTCCTTCACGCCCGGCGAACAGCAGGTGATCTTGCTGGCGGTGAGTTTAGAGAACCGCTGTGAGTATTGTGTCGCCGCTCACTCGACGGTCGCGAAGATGCAGCAGGTGCCGCCCGGCGTGGTTGAAGCGCTGCGCAACGATGGCTCCGTGGCCGATCCACGGCTCCGGGCCCTCAGCCAGTTTACGCGGACTCTGGTCCGAAATCGCGGCTGGGTTTCGAAAGAGGAGATCGAAGACTTCCTTTCGGCCGGCTTTACCAGAGCTCAAGTATTGGAAGTGATCCTCGCAGTGGCCATGAAAACGCTGAGCAATTACACGAACCATCTTGCGGAAACACCTCTGGACGCGCCCTTTGAAGGAGCGGCATGGAGCGCCCGGCCCGCAGAAGGCGAGCGCGTCCCTGCAGGCCCGACCGTGGTCAAGTAAATATGCAAACCGCCACGAAAGACCACATTCTGCAGGCTGCCGCCGGGCTGATCCACCGCCAGGGATTCAACAACACCACTAT
>JBOGJG010000416.1:0-12073 GCA_050747825.1 Acidobacteriota bacterium
ACCTGACCCCACCTACCCGAGCAATGAATTGCCGGTCATTTCGGAGGGTTTTTCAACCTCCAGGTACTGCAGTAAGGTGGGGGCCACATCTTCGAGAGCGCCTCCCGAACGCAGCTTACCTTTGTAATTGTCGTCCACCACTATAAAGGGTACCGGATTGGAAGTATGCGCCGTGTGGATCTGCCCCGTGGCCGGGTCGATCATCTGCTCCGCATTGCCATGATCAGCCGTCACCGCCATTACCCCACCAACAGATTGCAGCTTCCTGTGAATACGAGCGAGACAGGAATCGATCGTCTCAACCGCTTTGACGCCTGCTTCGAGGACCCCGGTATGGCCGACCATGTCGGCGTTTGCGAAATTCAGCACCACTGTTTTAAACGAGCCCCTCTCCAGTTCATGGATGAGCCGATCGGTAATTTCAAAAGCGCTCATCTCCGGCTTCAGATCATAGGTCGCCACTTTGGGGGAAGGGATCAAGACCCGCTCTTCACAGGGAAAGAGCTGCTCTTCGCCGCCATTGAAAAAATAAGTGACGTGAGCATATTTCTCCGTCTCTGCCAGGCGCAGATTGGAGATGCCATGTTCTGCCAAGAGCTTCACCATAATCCGCTCCAGCCGGACGGGTGGAAACGCCATGGGCAGATCAAAAGTGCGGTCGTATCGGGTCATCGTGAGGTAGCGCTCGACCGTTCCCGCCCTCGGAAACTGGCTAAAGTCCTTCCGAGTCAAGGCGCGAGTCAACTGGCGAGCCCGATCGGCCCGGAAATTAAAAAAAATCACAGAGTCGCCGGGCTGGAGCCGCCCAATGGGATTGCCGCTTTCATCTACGACAACAAAGGGGCGGATAAACTCGTCATAAACTTCCTCTTCGTAGGAAGCCCTGACACCCTCCAAAGGGTCCCTGCAGGCCTTCTCAGACCGGCCGTCCACGATCGCGCGATAGGCCGTTTCGGTCCTCCCCCAGCGATTGTCCCTATCCATGGCATAGTAGCGCCCGCTCACGGACGCTATTTGGCCCACGCCGATTGCCCCCATCTCTTTCAGCAGTTCTTTCAGATAGTCGAGGCCCCCCTGCCGATAGGTGTCGCGGCCATCGGTGAAGGCATGAACGAAGACCTTCCTGACGCCCTCTTTTTTGGCTAAGCGCAGCAAGGCGGAAACGTGGCGCGTGTGGCTGTGAACTCCGCCATCGGAGACGAGTCCCAGCAGGTGAAGCGCACGGTCCCGGCCCGCTCTCATGGCTTGGCTGAGGGTCTGATTGTTGAAGAAATCACCGGATTCAATGGAGCGGTCAATCCTGGTGATGTCCTGGTACACGACTCTTCCAGCGCCGATATTGAGATGGCCGACTTCGCTGTTGCCCATCTGCCCCTCAGGCAGGCCCACGCGCGGGCCGCTGGCTTCGAGTTGGGTCCAGGCATAGCGGGAAAAGAATCCGTCCATCGTGGGAATCCGAGCATGGGCCATCGAATTACCTTCTCTGCGGTCACTTAGACCCCACCCGTCCAGTATGGCAAGAATTAGAGGCGCTTTCGGCATAGCGGGGTTAAAAGATTAAAAGCTTTGGAGCTTGCTGTAGCGAGCCTGCGCGCCCAGGAGTTCCTGAATGCGCAGGAGCTGATTGTACTTGGCAACACGGTCGGTGCGGCTGGCTGAGCCCGTCTTAATCTGCCCTGCGTTGGTAGCCACGGCGAGATCGGCAATAAAGGTGTCCTCGGTTTCGCCGGAGCGATGGGAGATCACGTTGGTGTAGCCGCTCTTCCTGGCGATCTCGATCGTCCTCAGGGTTTCGGTCAAAGTACCGATCTGGTTCAATTTGATCAGGATTGAATTGCCTACGTTCTGGTTGATCCCTCTCTCCAGCCGGGCCGGGTTGGTGACGAAAAGATCGTCTCCCACCAACTGCACGCGGTCGCCCAGCTCACGCGTCAGCCCCTGCCAGCCCTCCCAATCGTCCTCGGCCAGCCCGTCCTCGATGGAATAGATGGGATATCGCTCGATCCAGCTTCGATAAAGCTCGACCATTTCCGGGGCGCTCTTGCGAGCGCCTCCTGACTTCTTGAAAACATAGTCTTTCTTCCCATCGTGGAGCTCGCTGGCGGCTACGTCCAGGGCCAGCCAGACCTGCTCTGCAGCACGGTAACCCGTCCGTTCAATGGCTGTCAGGATCACTTCGACAGCTTCCTCATTGCTCTTTAAATTGGGGGCAAAGCCGCCTTCGTCTCCAACAGCGGTGTTGTAGCCCTTCTCACCCAGAACTTTCTTCAACGCGTGGAAAATTTCGACACCGGTCTGCAAGGCTTCAGGGAAGGATTCCACGCCGATCGGCATGACCATGAATTCCTGAAAATCGACGTTGTTGTCGGCGTGGGCTCCGCCATTCAGGATATTCATCATGGGCACGGGAAGAAAGGAAGCATTGGTGCCGCCCAGATATTGATAGAGGGCAAGACCGGCAGCCTCGGCTCCGGCACGGGCGCAGGCCAGCGACACCGCCAGGATGGCATTGGCGCCGAGCTTTTCCTTTGTCTCGGTGCCATCCAGCTCGATCATGATCTGATCGATCTCGATCTGGTCGAAAACGGAAAGTCCCTCCAGTTGAGGGGCTATCATCTCATCGATGTTCTGAATGGCCTTGTTGACGCCTTTCCCGTGGTAGCGGCTCTTATCACCATCCCTAAGCTCCAAGGCTTCGTGTTCGCCGGTAGAAGCGCCCGAGGGAACGGCAGCGCGCCCCCAATATCCTTCTTCCGTGATGACTTCCGCTTCAACAGTGGGATTCCCTCTGGAATCCAGGATTTCTCTGGCAATAATCTCCGCAATCACACTCATCAGGGCATGGTGACACGGAGAAAACGAGGGTGTCAAGGTGCGCAGCGGCGGTCAGCGATCAGCTTTCGGCAGAGCGGCGGAGGCGTTCTTGGATGCGGTCTACACTTTGCTTCACGCGGGCGTTCTGGCTGAGGGCATGGGCCTTCTTGTAGGCGTCCAGGGAGAGATTGTAGCGTTTGGTTTTCTCGTAAATGTATCCCAGCCGCTCGAAGGATTCCCAGTTCTGGGGCATGAGTTGGGAGCTTTTGAGAAATGCTTCTTCGGCCGATTTCAGATTATTCGCGAACAACTGGGCCAGGCCGAGATTGAACCAGGCTTCGCCGTCGCCGGGATTCTGATCCACATGATTTCGAAGCAGAGCGGCCGCCTGTGAATAGCGCCCCTGTTCGATAGCCTGGGTAGCCTGAAGATAATCCATGCGAGAAAGGTAACGCCTGGCTTCTACGTTTCCGGCGTCTCGAGCCAGCGTCTGGTTCAGGTACTTCTCGGCCTCGGAATGATTACCAAGGTGATAGTAAGCAATCCCGAGTTGGAGAAGCTCAGCGGCTTGGCCGCGCTGCAAGGAGTTCGCCTTTTGAAGATCGGCCACTGCTTCATTGAACTCTTTCAAATTGAAATAAGCTGATCCTCTCATCTGATAAAGCTTGTGGCGCTCAGCGGGAGAGCGGGCAAAACGCTCCGCTTTCAACAGTGTGGCTGCCGTATCGCGGTAGCGTCCCGTGTTGAAGTAGGCGATAGCCAGGCCATGATAGGAAACGAAATTGTCGCCATCCAGGCGAAGGGCATTCTGGAAGCTGCTAACTGCTTTTGCGTACTGCCGGGTTTTCAGGTAGCTATCTCCCAGGATCCTGTAGCCATCTTCGTAGTCGGGGCTGGCCTTGACGATCTGCTCGAACTCTTCTATGGCCTTGGCGTACTGGCCCTGCTTATAGTAGGAGAGCCCTTTTTGGAAATCTCCCTGGGCTGCCAGAGTGGCGATCGTGCAGACCAAAAGTAAAAAGGTATAAATTGGTTTCCTCATCATCCTCACTCGAATACACCAAAGGCTTTCCAGCGCTCCACTTCTGACTGAGTGGGAATGGAAATGCTCTTTACCTCGAGAGCCTTCAGGAGATCGAAAACATCGACCATCACGTAGTAAGGGACATCACCCTCGGTTTGGATGATCACCGGCTTGTCAGGATTCTCCTGCATCTTCGCTTGAATATAACCGCCCGTCTCCTGCAGGCTCATGGGTGTTCTGTCTACAACAAACTGCCCTTCCCCAACTATCTTGATGTGAATCGATTCCTCAGGTTGCACGTTGGTCTGGGTGGGATCTTCCTTGGGAAAGGCGAACTCCAGGCCTTTTGTGGACGTAAACACGGCCGTCAGCATGAAGAAAATAATCAGCAAAAATGCAATGTCGGCCATGGAAGCCGTCGGCACTTCTGGGGTCGTCCTCAAACGCGATTTGATCCGCATCAGACCGTTTTCACCCTTTCCTGCTCGGTTAAAAGTCCGATGTTTCTGGCGCCGTTGTTTCGAAGGGCCTCCAGAACCTGATCGATGGTCTCATATTGAACGAGGCGATCAGCCTTGAGAACAAACTGCTTGTTGGGAAAGACCTTGATGATCTCCTGCGTCAAAGCACCCAGCTCTTCAGGACCGGAGAGAAGGATGGAGGTCTGCTCCCCTTCGGCGAAGCGAATTGTCCCGTCGGCCGTGATAGCGATGATCGCCGCGTCCTTGGTAATTTCGGTGCGGGTTTCCGAACCGGGAAGCTGGACCGTGGTGCGCTCGGGTGAAAAAGTGGTAGTGAGCATGAAGAAAATGATCAACAGGAAGGCGATATCCGCCATAGAGGCTGTGGGGATATTCGATGTCTGGCGACGCTGGCGAAGCCGGTGCCTGTTCATACGAGTTTAGGATGCTCCTTTGCACCTGCCTCTCTTCCCCTCGCCGCCGCACCTGCTCCCGACTCGTACTCGATCTCGTTAAAGGTCTCCAGCAGCATGGAAGAGCTGATTTCCATATCCAGGGCCACGTTGGTGACTCGGTTGTTGTAGTAATTGTACGCAGCCTGCACCGGCAGCGCGATCATTAGACCCGCCGCCGTTGTGATCAATGCTTCCGCGATGCCCTCAGCCACAGCCTGGGGGTTTCCCAGTCCGACTTCGGCAAGAGCCTGGAAGGAGCTGATCATACCCGTGACCGTCCCCAGAAACCCAAACAGGGGCGCGATGTTGGCCACTGTAGCCAGCACCCACAGGCCCTTTTCCAGCTTGGAAACTTCGTGCAGGGCCACGCTTTCCATAGCTTTCTGGATCTCCTCGTGCGATTTCCCAAATCGCAAAAGACCCGATTTCAGAGTATGGGCGACAGGATGATCATAAGCGTCGCTCACTTCTATCGACCGCGAAAGATCATTGTTCATCAGAGCTTCGCGAATCTCCGAGAAAATCTGGGCAGTATCCCCTTTGATGCGGTAATAGGCAATAGCTCGCTCGATTATAAAAATTAGGCCTACCAGGGAGCAGGCCAGCAAGGGCCACATGATGGGTCCCCCTTGGCTGAAGTAATACCAAAGGTTACCCCCAATTGCGATCAGCACGTGTTTTTCCTCCAGTCATTGGGCATGTCTTAAAAGATTGATCTATTTGTATAAAGTATCAGATTTTACCTGAAAAGGGGGGTGGTGTCAGGTGTCAGGAAAAGGCGCGAGCCTGATCCCCATACCTAGGGTATTCGGATGTTCAGCCGCTTCAGTTTCTCATTGAGCGTCGTCGTGTTGACGCCCAGGATGCCGGCAGCCTTTTTTTGATTCCAATCCGTCTTTTTAAGGGCCGAAAGGATCAGATCCTTTTCAAAATCGTTGACAACATCCTTCAGGCGGGCCCCAGTTCGGCTCAGCGCCAGCTTGTCAAGGGCCACGGAAGTAGAGTCGAGTATGTCGCGAGGCAGCAGGTCACGGTTGATATGACCGTCTTCAGGCGCAAGGACCACCGCGCGTTCGATCACGTTCTCCAGCTCGCGGACATTGCCCGGCCAATCGTATTCCATCAGGCAGTGAAGTGCGTCCTGATCGACTGTGTACAGCGTCTGGTCGTTCTCGTCGCAGAAGTGTTTGACGAAATGCTCCACGAGAAGCGCGATATCGTCACGACGGTCTCGCAGGGGCGGCAGACTTACGGTGATAACATTGAGACGATAATAAAGATCATCCCGAAACCTGCGCTGCTGGACCGCCTGCTTTAAATCGATGTTAGTAGCGGCGATGATGCGCACATCAACTTTGATGTTTTCCAGGCCGCCCACCCGGCGGAACTCTCGTTCCTGGATCACGCGCAGCAATTTTGCCTGAGTATCGAGTGGGATCGTCCCCACTTCGTCCAAGAAAATGGTGCCTTCATTAGCCAACTCGAAAAGGCCTCTCTTGGTGGAGGTAGCGCCCGTAAAGGCGCCCTTCACATGTCCGAATAGCTCACTCTCCAGCAAGTCAGAGGGGATCGTGCCGCTGTTGACAGCGACGAAGGGGCCATTAGCCCGGGTACTGCAATTGTGGATGGCTTTGGCCACGAGCTCTTTACCGGTACCGCTCTCTCCCGCGATCAGGATTGTGCTGCGCCGGGGTCCGACTTGAGCAATCAGGTCAAAGACCTTCTGCATCTGATCGCTCTTGCCGACGATGTTGTCGAAGCGATAGCGCTCTTTGATCGTCTTCTTCAGTTGGCGGTTTTCGATTTCCAGGCTGCGCTTTTTAAGCCCGTTCTTGATGACCAGCAGTAATTCGTCATTCTTAAAAGGTTTCGTCAAGAAGTCGTAGGCGCCCAACCGAGTGGCGGTCACAGCGTTTTCAATCGAAGCATATGCCGTAATCATAACGACGACGATATCGGTATCGAGTTGAATAATGTTTTCAAGCGCCGAAAGCCCCCCCATTCCGGGCAGCATCAGGTCCAGGAGAACCAGGTCGATTGTCTCCTGCTTTATTTTCTCCAGGCCCTCCTCGGCGGTGGGAACGGCAATCACACGATGACCCTCGTCTTGGAGAAGCTTCGTGATGACTTCCCGCATGATCTCTTCATCGTCTATCACGAGAACGGTGGGGGACAAAACCATAGGCTTAGCAGTTAGACTAGCGGCACTTGAAGTTAACATTTAGTTTATTCTTTTAACCGGCAAATGTAATGTGAAGGTTGTTCCGTTTCCGGGTGTGCTTTCAACACTGATCCGGCCGGAGTGCTCCTGGATGATTCCATAGGAGACCGAGAGACCAAGACCAGTGCCTTTGCCGACTTCCTTGGTGGTAAAGAAGGGATCATAGATCTTCAGGATGTGCTCCTTGGAAATTCCCATGCCTGTGTCTCGAATCCTTATTACGAGGGTCGATTTGTCATGTTTCGTCTCAATCGTAATTTTTCCACCATCAGGCATGGCATCTTTGGCGTTGAGGAACAGATTCAGGAAAACCTGCTGCAATTTCCCGCCATTTCCAAAGGTTTTAGGCAGGGATGGATCGAGCTCGAGCAGAACCTGAACTCGACTATTTCGGAGTTGATGCTCGAGCAGAGAGACCGTATCGGTCATTAAAGAGTTCAGATTGATCTCCTGAAGCTCGGAGTCATTGAAGCGGGCAAAGTTCAGGAGATTATTGACGATTTCCGAAGCGCGGAACGTTTGTGTCTCGATTTTCTTTAGAACCCCATGGCCTTCATCTTGTGGCTCAACTTTCTTCAACAGCATCTGGACGTAGCTGGAAATACCCGCCAGGGGCGTGTTTACTTCGTGCGCCACGCCCGCCGCAAACAGCCCGATAGAGCTAAGTTTTTCAGCCTGGAATAGCTGATCTTCGAGACGGACCTTTTCGGTGATATCGTCCATCACCAGCAGAGTTCCAGTGACGATGTCGCCGCGCAGGACAAATGGCAGTAGAGTGATGTTGACCAGTCTCAAGCCACCTCCGCTCAGCGGCCGCAGGTGAGTCTTATAGAGCCTTTTGGTTTCGCTTACAGTCCAGTGCGTCGAGCCGATGATCTCTTCAAGGGTGCGGATCAGGTCAAGAGGAAGTACGGAACGGATATCCTTGCCGACCGTCTCTTCGCGTTCCAGCTCGCAAATGTCGGCCATGGCTCTATTCCAAACCGTGATTTGTCCCTGTGGATTAACAACGGCCACACCCACCATGATGCTTTGGACAACGTTGTCGCTGTAAGCCTTCAGTTGCCCTAGTTCAGCAGCCTTGCTCTCAAGGGATTCATAGAGAATGGCATTATCAATGGCTATCGCTGCGTAGTCGGAAAGAGTCGAAATCAGGTCGAGATCCTCGGTACTCAGGAGGTCCCCATCCTGCCTTCTGGAAAGGCCCAGAAACCCGATTAATCGACCATGCACTCTCAGCGGAAACAGATAGTGAAGTCCAAAATCCGAAAAGCGTCTTTTAAATTCCTCAACTTCTTCACTGGGAGGGGATAGAAAAAGCGGCCTGAGCTGCCGGTCATAGTCCAGAAAAATATTTTCAGGAACCCGAATGCTCTGAGGCTCCAAGTATGGCGTGCTCTCGCTCTCCAGGTCTGCGCTGGGAATATGGAAGAGCTGATAGTTCTGAGGCTGCGCGTCATTGCGCAGAAAAACAGCTACGGAAGAGACGTGCAGGCTCTTGAAGGAACGGGTGGCGATCTTTTGGATCAACATGGAGAGATTGATTTCTGAGCTGAGAGTCTTCCCGAAATCCGCAAAAGAACGCCGGAAATCAAATTGTTCCTTGTAAAAATAACGGTCGATCTGCTCCTGAATCCTGTTCTTCAGGGGGGCGAAGAGAAACGCGACCATAAGGGCCGAAAGACCGAAAAACAGGAAACCGGATTCGGGGGAGGCGTCTTGAATCAGACGGCCGGCCAACAGAACGATGCCCAGGTACAATCCCAAAAGTGCCGAGCTGGACAACACATAGGCCACCCCCTGCTTGAAAATGACATCCACGTCCATCAGGCGATATTTGGTAATGGCGTATCCGAAGCTGAGAGGCACCAGAGCCAGGCTCAAAATGGATGCCTCCATGAAAGAGTGAATGGGCAGTCCCAGAAGATAAGGAATAGCGTAAACGATGGCGAAGGGCAGCACTCCTACCAGCGTCCCGCGGATCAGCCATTTCATCTGCCGGCGCTGGATCAGGGACTGAGTCTCACGACGCGCAGTCACCAGAGCCACAATGCCCAGAACGAAGAAAGAAAGCAGGTGAGCCAGGTGGACTCTGTCCAGGAAATAGGCAGCGCCCGGAGTTCTGGGCAGGCCCACCACTTCCAGCCCGCCGGCGAACCACAGGGCGTGGGCGGTTAGAAGAAAGGCGAAAGGCAAATAGACGAAAGCCCTAATGCCTGGAGTCCGTCTGACCACAGAAAGCGGTTCGGGGAAATAGCAACAAAAGTGCAGGAACAGCGGCGGCAGCAGCAACAGAGCCGAAGCCGAGCACCAGTATATGAGAAGATCAAAAGCATCAGCCCGGCCTGAATGCCGATAGAGCAGACCCACGAAAGCCGTCAGACAGAGGAAGAAGAAGTGGAAAGCTCCCTGTGCCTTCCAATTACGCAGAAAAATATAGAGCCCGATAGCCAGGTAAATCAGAGCAACAATGATGAGAAGAAAATCCGTTTCAGAAAGCTGAGACTCCAGTCGAATTGCGACCGGATAGCTGACTTGCTCAGAAGTGCCCGCCTTCTCTACCCGGTAGTGAACGGGTGTCCCCGAAGGCAGACTCACCGCCAGAACTTCAATCACCTCGATATAGTCATCCAGATTCCGAATGGCGATATCGTTAACGCTTTTGAGAAGATCTCCCTCTTGAATTTCGGAGCCTTCAGGTAATGTGCCTGCAAGGTCCGCCTTGACACCTTCCGCAGTCTGGACCCAGCTTATCCCGTCTACAGGTCTCTTCCATGATTTGCGGTCGGCCAGATTGAGCCAGCCCAGGTACACGGCCAGTATGGAAAGAGCCAACACCAACACTGGCTTGAACTGTCGAAAAGAAAAGGTCTTCATTTTATAATAGTCGGCCTAAGCCCTGGCACAAGGATACCTCCCTCCCACACAACGCAACTTTAGTGCCATCCTGCCGACGGGAAGCTGCGCGATGAGTGGAAGTCGAACAGTTTCCATCAAATAACAAAACAGACATCGCCCGGACACCGGTGAAAGCCGCGGCCGCTCATTCAGTTTTTTGAATTCCGATCCGAAAGATTGGACTCGCGTGCATGCACCGCGGCGTAAGCTTAGAATCTGAGCGAGATACCGCCTCGAATCGTGCGGGGATTCCGTAGCAAGACGACATCTCCCTGTAAGGTTTCCACCTCTCCCAGGTTCTCATTCGTGAGGTTTCGAACATCCATAAGGACTTCAAACTGGTAAGTGGAAAGGAAATCCAATCCGAAGAAACCGAGGAAAGAGTTCGGCATCGGTACGATCTGTCGGACAAAGAGGCTCAGGCCCTGGTTAGAGGTCTCATAAACGTCAGAATAGACATCCATCGGCATGAGCGGCTTTCCGGAGGGCACCATCTTGACCAGGGCGGTCACTTTGGTGCGCGAGGTCGGGATATGCCCTTCAATCTGGGCCGAGACACAGTGGTAATTCTGGCGTTTCAACAGTGAGTGCATGGCCTCCGAGTCAAAGACCAGGGTCAGCCGCTCGTTGTTAACGCCGACCGCATTACCCTGCAGATATGAAAATTGGGCTTTGAGATTTTCCGTGAACTCGCGTCTCAGACTCACCCGGTAGCCACGGTCGTCAGCCTGGGGGTCATCCAGTCTGAACACTTCGGTTTCAGGCTGATATTCAAAAACCGCTAGGAAAGGAACCGCTCCCCTGAAAAGCCGGCTCTGATAAGCAGCCAACTCTACGGCGGTGTTGGAGTCCAATTTCTGGCTCACGCTGGCCCGGTAAAACCGGGAGCTGCCCAGGCTGATTTCACTGCCGATGCGTGACAGGTAAACGGAATCCGAGAGATTGATCGCCTCTCCGGTTTCCGGCAAAACGATCGTATTCCCCTGAGTAGGCCGTTTGGAAGCCATCAGGATACGAACGTCCGTGCTCTCGCTGGGATGAAACACCACCTGGGCGCTGGGACTCACAAAGGAGTAATTCTGATCGGTGCGCACCTGATGCAGTTCCAGCCCCCAAATCGCCGTAATCAGGTCACCCAGACGGAAGGTGTCCTCAAAGCCGAAGTTCATCATCTTGGCCGTACCTGAGGCCCTGGTGTACTCCTGGTCGTTCCCAATGGAGATGGGATTCTGCATCAGGGAGAGGCTGGGCTGATCAAAGCTCATCCTTCCGTAGCCCACGATGACGTTGACGGAGTGGTTCTCGGCCAGGTCAAGTGTAATGAAATTCTTGAAGCGCCAGAGGGAATCCTCACCGGAATTGAGCTGGCCGGCGAAGACATAGTCGCTGGCTCCGCCAAACGATTGCGTGACGGCAAAATTAGTGGTGGTGCCTCCTGCCGAATCTCCGGGGAAGGTAAAATAATCGTTTCCGAAACCTGAATTTGAATAGACCTCAAAGACGGCTTCGCGCCGAAGCGGCGCTTGGCTCTTCAGTGATTCCTCCAAGCTTCCAGGCATGCCCCGAAAAATGAGCCGGGGATCGGTCTGGCTGCGCAGCAGAGTCTTGACCCCGAGATTCTGCTCGCCGGCGCCCTCAATGTGAAAAAGCTGCTGAAGAACCAGTCTGACGAGGGCGGTTTCGCCCGGCATTATCCGTATCACTTCCGCCGGGTTGCGGTAATCGGCGCTCTTCACCAGGATCTCGTAATAGCCCGCCTCAATGTCCTTGAAAAGGATCTGCCCGGCCTCGTCCGTACGCGTGAGAATCGGCAGGACTTTTCTAGAGGACTTTTCAAGAAGCGTCACCAGGACGTCAGCCAAGGGCTCACCTGATTCATTCTGGATCAAGCCTTTAAGCCGGCCCAGCGAACTCGCTTCGAGGGAAGGCGTCCAGATTCCAATCAGGACGCAAATCACTGCCAGTAAACGGGGAGATTTAGCAGATTCTCGGCTTCTGATCATCATAAGAAATTTTAAGTGTACTATATTCTAAAACCCTCCAATGACATTAGTCAACTGCCTCTGTCGCTAGTGTCAACAGCAAATTAAAATGACCGGTTTTTGTAGCAAGTGATCTGTCCGGTCTGAGTTAAAAAATTAGGACGATTCTCCCCATGAGAGTCGTCGTCGTAGTAGGACCTGTGGGAAAGTGTGAAACG